>DASTGG010000298.1:0-4038 GCA_035719385.1 Usitatibacter sp. | reverse complement strand
TCGGCGTCGACGCCCATGCTGCGGAACTTGATCATCCGGAAGGTCCGCCCGTGCTGGCCCGTGCGGACCTGGCGGTAGAACGCCGGGCCGCCGTCCTGGAGCCGGATGAGAAGGGCGGTCACCAGCGTGACCGGCAGCGTGAGCAGCAGCAGAACCAGCGCCACCGTGACGTCGAAGGCGCGCTTGCCGGAGGCGCGCACCAGATCGCAATGGAAGCCTTCGGAGAAGATGAGCCAGCTCGGCTTGGCGATCTCGACGTTCACGTGGCCGCTCTCATCCTCGAGGAAGGCCACGATGTCGCGCACGCGCACGCCGTGCATGCGGCATTCGCGCAGCAGATCGGTCGGGAAGCCGTTGCGCCGGTCGTCCATGGCGACGACGATCTCTTCCACGCGGTTCGCGGCCAGGTAACGCATCAGCGGCGCGCGGGTCTCGAAGCACACCGTCGAGGCGACGCGCACGTCGTCGTCGGGGCATTGGACGTAGCCCACGACGCGGAATCCGCGCTGGTCCGAGCGCCGGCGCAGCCGCGTACCGATCGCCGCCGCCTCGCGGCCGCTGCCCCATACGAGGACGCGCCGCTTGAACATCTCGCCCTCGAGCACGGGCGCGAAGAAGAGCCGCACGACGAGCAGGCCCGCTGCCGCGAGCGGCGCCATGATCAGCATCACGCCGCGGCCCACGAAGAGCCCGGGCAGCGCATAGAACAGGCACGCGAGCACCGCTTCGGACATCGCGACCGCCGCCACGACGCGCGCCGCTATGCCGCTGAACGAGAGGCGCTGGCGCAGGTGGTAGAGGCCCATCGCCGCGAGGCATGCCGCCATGATGGCCACGGCGGCGAGGGCACGCGGCCACAGCGGCCCGAGCGCAACCTCCATCGCGCGAATCTGCCATTGGCCGAAGCGCATCGCCACGGCCACGTACAGCGCCAGCGCGACGACGCCCGCCTCGACCATCGCGACCAGCAGCAGGCGATGGTAATGGCCCCGGAACAGGCGCAGCGGGCGCACCATGGGCTCCGGCCCCGCCTCGTTTGCCGGCGGCGACACTACGACGACGCTGCGCGCGGCGGGCAGCGTGGACGGCGCCTTGAGTGCGACGGTGGACGCGCCGAACGACTGCGTCGCACCGCTACCACCGCGATCCGCGAGCTGTGCATCCATCAGCACGCTGCTGGATGCTCCCCCCGTTTTTGCCATGCGTTATCCCCCTTGCGAGGGGAGCCCACCGTCAGCAGGGACGACAAGGCCCGTGCCCGCGCGAAACCACGCGCGACGGCGCTGTCATCGAAGCTCGACGGACTCCCCCGATGCGCTGCGAAAAGGCGGAAACATCGCCCGGAAGGCGGCGAAAGGCAGTAGACGCGAGATGGCATCGCGGATGTGCGCCATGCGCGCGCCCGATTGACTCAGGGCCGCAAACAGCCTCGTCGCGATGCCCCGGCAGGCTGCCGTGCCAACAACTAGGGGCTCGCTCTATTGGTGCTTCTTTTGGTGTTTCTTTGGTGGTGCTGCAGTTACCGTCGAAGCCCTGAAGGCCGGCCGCTGTTGTCGTTATGTGGCCGTGCTGCGCTTCGACGACTCATGGTTGACGCGCGAAACAAAAATGTAAATCCACCAACTGATGGAGAATTAACGGATTTCAGAAAAGTGTTAATGGAAGGATCATCCGCGCGAGGTGCAGCTGGCTGCTCGCGCCGGTCTTGCGATAGATCGAGATCAGGTGCGTTCGCACCGTGCTCACGCTCACCTGGAGCAACTCGGCGCACTGGCTGGGCGTCATGCCGTCCACGATGACGCCGGCGATGCGCGCCTCGGTCCGCGTGAGGCGGAACGCCGCGCAGATCTCGTGCGGATCGAGCCTGGAGATCGAGCGGTCGGTCAGCGCCATCAGGAAGAGGTCGAGCGGATTGCTGCCGTGCGGCTGCGGGTACTGGCAGACGGCGCTCAGCGTGACGGCGATCAGGCTGTCGACGGCGTTGACGCTGCGCAGCGTGAAGACCGCGCGGGAAACGCCCCCTGCGGCCAGCTGGAGCAGCGAAGTCTCCAGCGCCTTCTGGCTTTCGCGGTCGTGGCACACGAGGAAGCCGCGGACGCGGGCGATGTAGCAGTTGAGCTCGAGCATTCGCTGCGCGGCCGGGTTCACGTGCGCCAGCAACCCGTTCGGCCTCAACAGCACGAGCGGAGCGCGTATCGTGTCGAGCACTTCCCTGCTCGTGCACGCGTGGGCCGGATCGGCGGCCCGGGTCTGCTTCATCATTTGTTCTTTTTTGCCTTCGGTGAGCATCGGGTGGCGGCCCATTTCACATCAGGTTTTTCGGAATGCGCATCCACCAAATGAAGGAAGATTGACCGAAATCACTTCCGCGGGCAGCGCCGGCGGCGCCTTCATCCGGTTACTCGCTCCTCGAATCCGCTTCTCGTTCGTCAACGATTGTGGGCAAGCATGCGCCGCGTCGAAATGATTTCCAGCACAGCGACCATTGCAGGTGAAACGTTGCTGCCATGCACGATGGGTTGGAGCATGAACATCGCGAGGGGCACAATCATTCCACCGCAAGCGGGAGGGGAGACGACACGATGTGCGGAATCATGGGAGCGGTCGCCGAGCGCGACGTGGTCCCGGCGCTGACCGAAGGATTGAGGCGGCTCGAGTATCGTGGCTACGACTCGGCGGGCATCGCCGTGCTCGACGGTTGCATCCGTCGCGTGCGCAAGGTGGGACGCGTGGCGGAGATGGAAAGCGCGATCCGCGCGCAGGGCATGCACGGCATCATCGGCATCGCGCACACGCGCTGGGCCACGCATGGCGGCGTGACGGAGCCCAATGCGCACCCGCACGTCTCCAACGAGGAGATCGTGGTGGTGCACAACGGCATCATCGAGAACCACGAGGCGTTGAGGGTGAGCCTCGGCGCGCTCGGCTACCGCTTCGAGTCCCAGACCGATACCGAGGTCATCGCGCATCTCATCCACCACTGCTTCCGCGACCACCGCGATCTCGTGCGCGCCACGCGCGAGGCCGTGGCGCAGCTGCGCGGCGCGTACGCGATCGGCGTGATGGCCCTGTCGCAGCCGCATGCCATGGCCGCCGCGCGCATGGGATGCCCGCTCGTGGTGGGCATCGGCCAGGGCGAGAACTTCATCGCATCGGACGTCTCGGCGCTCATCTCGCATACGCGGCGCGTGATGTACCTGGAGGACGGCGATGTCGCCCACGTGAGCCGCGAGCACGTCGCGATCGTCGACGCGGCCGGCCGCGAGGCGGTGCGCGCGGTGCACACGAGCTCGCTGCGCCCCGAGGACGTGGACCGCGGGCCGTATCGCCACTACATGCAGAAGGAGATCCACGAGCAGCCGCGCGCCCTGGCCGACACCGTCCAGGCCGTGATCGAGCAGGGCATCGATGTCGAGGCGCTCTTCGGTGAAGGGGCGTCCGCGGCGTTCGATCGCGCGAGCCAGGTGCTGGTGCTGGCCTCGGGAAGCAGCTACTACGCCGGGCTCGTGGGCCGCCAATGGATCGAGAGCCTCGCCGGCGTGCCGTGCGCCGTCGAGCTGGGGCACGAGTATCGCTACCGCAACTCGGTGCCCGACCCGCGCCAGCTCGTCGTCACGATTTCCCAGTCGGGAGAGACCCTGGACACGCTCGAAGCGCTCAAGCGCGCGCGCGAGCTGGGCCACGAAGCGACGGTTTCCATCTGCAACGTGCGCGAGAGCGCCATCCCGCGCGCTTCGCGCTTCGCCTTCCACACGCGCGCCGGCGCGGAGATCGGCGTCGCTTCGACCAAGGCGTTCACGTCGCAGCTCGCCGCGCTGCACATCCTGGCGCTCGCGCTCGCCAAGGCGAGGGGCGCGCTATCGGCGGTGGCGGAGGCCGCCGCGGTCGAGCAGCTGCGCTTCCTGCCGGGCAGCGTGCAGCACGCGCTCAACCTCGAGGCGCAGGTCTGCGCCTGGGCCGAGCGCTTCGCGGCGCGCGATCACGCGCTCTTCCTCGGCCGCGGGACGCACTACCCGATCGCGCTCGAGGGCGCGTTGA
>DASTGG010000297.1:0-11928 GCA_035719385.1 Usitatibacter sp. | reverse complement strand
ATCGACGAAACGCGCGAATGCGCTCCATTCGGGATAGAACGCGTGGAACGAGGCGGGCGACATGCGGGCGTCCTTCGCCGGATATACACGGCCTGCAGCGTCGACGACGATGCGATCCAGCGATTCGAGCAGCTCGAGCGTGCGTCCGCCCTGGTTCGGCAAGTCCACGGCGAGGGTGTAGCCGGGGCGTGGAAATGACATCATGCCGGCTGGAGGCATGGCGCCGAAGCGCTTGAGCACGGTGAGAAATGATCCCCGTCCGCTGCAAGCGATGCGGTCGAGCAGCCCTGCAAGCGCGTCGCGGCCGCCCGGCTCCGGGACCACGCACTGGTACTGGAAGAACCCGCGCGGACCGTAGATGCGGTTCCAGTGGTGGACGGAATCCAGCGGATAGAAGAAAGCCTCGCACGGCACGAGCGTCGGCGCGTCGTCCCTGGGCATGCGGTAATACAGCTCGTTGAAGGCACGTACGGTGAGCCGGTTCACGAGCGAAACGGGAGGCGTGATCGGCATGCTTCGGGTAGGCCGCCTCGCAGGCGGCACGGCCGATCGGGCGTGGTCGCCGGCGAACAAAATGCCCCGGTTGCTGCCCGCGGCCGCGCAGTCCAACCAGGCGACAACGTACTCGTGCTCTCGCTCGACCGGCTCGCAAAGCTCGAAGAACGCGTGCAGCGAGGCGAATCGCATGGCGCGCTGCCGGATCCAGGTGCTCTTCACCGGCTGCAGGCGTATCTCGGCCCAGGTGATGAGCCCGGTCAGGCCGAGGCCGCCGATGGTCGCGCGAAACAGCGATTCGTTTTCGCCCGCGCTGCACACGGTGCGCGAGCCGTCCGAGCGCAGCACTTCGAAGCGCATGACGTGGTGGCCCATGCTGCCGGCGCGATGGTGGTTCTTGCCATGGACGTCATTCGCGATGGCGCCGCCCAGCGTGACGAACCGGGTTCCGGGCGTGACGGGCAGGAAGAAATGGCGCGGCAAGGCGAATTCCGTAATCTCGGCGAGCGTTACCCCGGCCTCGCAGCGCAGGATGCCGCTTGCGGCGTCGAATGCGATGAAGTGGTCGAGATCCCGCGCGCGGACGAGCGTATTGCCGTCATTGAGGCAGCAATCTCCATAGCTGCGTCCGAGGCCGTACGGAAGGACCGAGCCTTCCGCGGGCAGCGGCAATGGCGCCGTGCGGTCAGGCATGCGAACGATGCGCTGCGACGGCGAGAACACGCCGCCCCACGAGCCGAAATCCGGCACCTGGCTCATGTAGCGAGGAGCAGCACGAGCACGCCGGTCGCTGCGGCGACATACGTATTCTTGTCGTGTAGCGCAAAGAGCAGCGGATCCTCGTCCACCTCGCCTCGCCCCGCGAGCAGCCACATGCGCGAAATCCAGTAGAGAAGGATGGGGCACAGCAGCCACAACGCCTCCGGGCGCGAGTAGAGTTCCTTCGCGGTCTCGCCGTTGATGTAGAGCGCCAGCACGAGCGCGCTGACCATGGCGCTCGCGGACCCGATGGAGAGCACGATCTCGCGGTCGTGGCCGGCATAGCCGCGGCCCGGGGCATTGTCCTCGCGTTCGATCGAGGCGAGCTCGGCATATCGTTTCACGAGCGCGAGGCTGAAGAACATGAACATGGTGAAGGCGAGCAGCCAGAACGAAAGCACGGCACCGATCGCGAAGGTGCCGGCGATGACCCGCAAGGTATGCAGCGCGGCGAGTGAAACGACGTCCGCCATCGCGAGCTTCTTGAGCGCCAGCGAATACGCCAGGGTGAGCAGGAAATACGCCGCCAGCGCGAGCGCGAACAAACGCGGCAGCATCGTCGCGATCCCCGCCGCGGCGAGCAGGCACCCCGCGAAGAACGCGGCGCCCTCCGGAATGGAGACCTGTCCCGAGGCAAAGGGACGCAGGCGCTTGCGCGGATGCGCCCGATCGGCGGCGAGGTCGAGCAGGTCGTTGAGGATATAAGCGCTCGAGGCGAGCAGGCAGAATGCCGCGACCGCCCACAGCGCGGAAACCAGCGCGGCCGGCTCCATCAATCGATGCGAAGCCACCAGCGGGATGAAGAGCAGCACATTCTTCATCCACTGGTGCGGGCGCAGGGCTTGCACCGCCGCTTTCCATCTTCCAGCCTCGTCGGCCGGAAAGACATGCTTTACCGGCACGTCGTGCGGAATGCGCCGGGAAAGCCTACCCGACGACTCGACGACATAGGCGTGGCGGCAGCGGCGCCATACGTGCAGATCGGCGCCACTGTCGCCGACATAATCGAAGCAGCCGTCGCCGCTACGCTCGGTGATCCTGCGCGCCTTGGCTTCACCCTTGAGATTGCCCTCGCGCGAAGTGCCCATGACCTCGTCGAACAGGCCGAGATGCCGCGACACCGCCTCGGCGAGTGTGACCCATGACGCCGTCGTGAGCACGATCCGGCGGCCACGGGCTCGCTCCTGCTCGAGGAAGGCCAGGACCGACTGGCGGTATGGAAGGGTCGTCACATCGATGCATGCGCGGGAGGCGAGCTCCTCCTTGACGCGCGCTCGGCCGCGCAGGGTCCAGCCGACGCATTGCAGCGCTATCCAGGGCGAATCCTTGACGGCCGAGAGGAACGACTCGTAGAGCAGGTCCGTGGACAGGACCGTGCCATCGAGGTCGACGTAGAGCGGCGGATCCGGCGCGCTCATGGTGGAATCGTCTCCGTCACACCGGCGAGCTTCCAAAGCGCGGCCATCGACAGGGCGAGCGCCAGGAACGCGACGACGACGAAGGAGCTGCAGTCGGCAAGCGACGTGCCCCAGATCGGCTTTACGACGCGCGCGTAGACGGGCAGCACCATGAGGCTGTGGAATGCCGCGGCCGCGATCGCGAGCCACCGGCTCAGCGCGAAGAAGGCAAGCATGCAGGCGGCAAAGAGGAAGCACACGGTCGCGAGACTGCTCGTGGGGATCGACGTGCCGACGGGCATGTACATGACCGCCATCCAGAACAAGATGGTGGCGAGCGCTATCGCGAACAGCGACAGCGCTGCGCCAGAAGCACGACTACGCCAGGCTATTGGAACGAGCAACGCGAGCGGCGCCAATGAAAGCACCCCGAGAGCAGAGCCCACATGATGGAATTGCCAGTGCCGAAGCTCGGCGCCCTCGGTGTCCGTGAGGCGGCCGGTGACCGCCCTGCCGATGAGCTCCGCCACCCGGGGCACGGGTCCCAGCAGGACGCCCAGTTGCGCCTTCCTGATCCCGATGTATTGATCGACAGTCATTGCGGCATAGGCGCCACGGACGGTCTCGACGACGGGCCGCGGGTCGACCTCCATGACGCCGGCGAGATGGTATTTGAGAAGGCGGTTGCCCGGCGGATCCACGAACGTTTGGTAAAGCGACCAGGGCATCATGACGGCTGCCGCCGCGGCCGCGGCGGCAGCGACAAAGCGAAGCGAGGGAATGCGTCGTAATACCAGGATGCCCAGGCCCAAGCCTACGAATACGAAGACGCTGCCCGGATGGCAGAGCAGCGCGAGGGCGGATGCCGCACCCATCGGCAGGCCCACGCGCCAGTCGGCGAGCAGCCGGCGCCGTGGATGGAAGAGTATTGCGGCAGTCGCCGCGATGTAGCCGACCGGAAAGAGCTTCGGCCACGTGTAGAGGTCCTGCGTGAACGCGAAACCCGAGAACATCGCGACGGCCATCGTGAGGAATATCGCAAGCCGTCCGACGCGGAAGGCATGCAGCAGCAACCACATTCCGGGCACCCATAGCGCCTGCAACAGGGTCGCCTGCACCTGGTAGTGCACGTCGGGCGCCGGATACAACGATGCGCCCGATGCGAGGAAATACGCTGCCTGCAAGGGCGGACGATCGCTGCTCAGCCAGTCGCCCGCCATGGGTACCTGCACGTGTCCCTGCGTGATCTGCGAGGCGAGGACGAAGGGCAGCGCGTTGTCCATGGGCAGCCAATCCGTATAGCGAATGGTGACCGCGGCGAGCGGCTTCTCGAACCCCGAAGGAGCGAGGCCGAATCCGAGGATGAAGATCGCATACGAGACCCACACCACCGCGGCGGTGGCGATGGGGGCCGCCGCGCGCAATTGCCCGCGGTCGATGCGCCCGGCTATCCATGCGCTGGCTGCCACGCTCGCCGCAGTGAGGGACATCGAAGTGAAAGCACCGGCGGTGGGGCTCAGCCACCATGCCCAGAAGACGGCATATGCGGCGAGGCCGCCGCCCGCCAGCGCGCTCAGGGCGAGCAACGTGAGATCGCGCACGCCGCGCCGGATCAGCGCGAACATGACGCTTGCCATCGGCAAGGCGATCATCGTCGCATGCCACAAGGCCGTCGCGACCAGCGCGATCGTGCGCCTCGTCGCGATGAGCGCGAGCAGAACGCCCATGATCAATGCGATTGCCGCATATCGCTCCCAGGCAGATCGCCTGGCGGGCAGTCGCGTCCCGGTGTCGTCCGCCGCTGCGAGCGCTTCAAACGCCTGCGGCAGGGTGCACATGGCAGCCGCGAGAAGCCCGAACAGCACGAAGGCTCCCCAGTTCGCCAATGCGCGGTCGACCGCCACGGCAGGGCCATTGGCGCCATCACGCATCGGAGCGCCTGCAGGTAAAGGCGCCAGCAAGGCCGCGGCAGCGATCGATGCTGAAACCGACGGGCTCGCGCCGCTCGCCTCGGGAAGTCGGTTTACCGCAACCCGCTGATGAGCCAGATCGGCCCGGACGCCCGGAACGCCGAGAAGCAGCAATGCGACCACTGCGGTGATCCAGGCAGCCTGGATGCCATGCGCGAGCCATGGGTGGCGCAACATGAGCTCGCGCGCGAGAACCGCGAGACAGCTGAAGTCGATGAACAGCGTCATCTCGCGGGCTTGCATGGAAGCAGTGTGCGACTCCAGGCCGCTTGCCGCGCTGACGGCGAGGAGCAGTGTCCAGACCGCCGTCGCGGCAAGGAAATATTCGCTGCTACTGGTTGCCGGCTTCCGGAAAGCCCATGCGACGTACGCGATAGCGGGGGCGTTGCGCGCGAAGTCCCAGAAAAGGCCGGGTGCGGCGGGCCATGCCAGCTCCTCACGCAGATTTTCGAGGAAGGCGCCGGGGCTCGCCAACTGAACATCCCGGCGCGCCCACAGGGCGAGGGCTATCACGACCAATGCCAACGCAACCAGGATGGCAGGGCCCGTGGCACCGCGCCGGCCTGGCGGTCGCTCGCGCGCGTGGCGCACGATCGCGACGGCGGCGATGGTTGGCAACACGAGCGCCCCGGACGTCAGCGATAACGATGACAAAGCGGCGCACAAGAGGCCCGTGCACCAATGTAGATTGGGAGGCCGGGCGGTCGCGGTAAGCCACATCGCAGGGATGCCGAACAAGACCATGAGGGCGGGGCCGGCCTGAAATCCTTCGACCACCGCGGGCCAATCGTACGGAATGCCGAAGGCGGCAAGCGCGAACAGGATCGCAGGCAGCGCCGCCATGGCAGACGCGCGGGCGACCAGCATGATGGTTACTGCGATGGCGCTCGCCTGCAACGCCGCCTGGATCGTGAGGTCGAGCAGCGGGTTCCATTGACCGTTCATCGCGAACACCGCGAGCGCGAGCGTCCTGGCGCCCCCTTGCGGAGAGGCGATCATCCCGAAGACATTCAACGTGCCACCGGCAAGACCGTCATAGATCGACGTGGCCTGCGCGAGCCACCAGCCATCCGAGGCCGGCGAATTCGCGAAACCCGCGACGAGCCAGAGCTTGATGCCGAGAAGCGCAACGGCGAGAGCCATTGCGGGTACCACGAGGCGGGATCGCGTACCGGCGTGGACGAAGGGTCCGGCGCCCGCCTGGGACGGTATGCGCGTCACGGCATGCTACTTGAGGTACATGGTGGTACCGGGCCGGCACGCGGCATGGAGGTCTTCCTGCCGGCTTTCCACCATCAGCTCGTATTTGCCTGGGGCAAGACCTTGCGTGGGAATCTCCACGTGGAAGCCGGATTTTTCGAGACCCGGCGCCTTGAACGCCATTGCCACATCCGGCCGTATCACCGTGGAGGCCCGCCGCACGGAAGCCACCACGACGCCACGCTCATTCAGCACGTGCACGAAAACGTCACGGCCCGGCCGCGCCATCGTATCGGTAGCCCAGCCATCGACCATCAATCGGGCTCCCACGGGAACGACGGGGAACTCGGCCTTTCCGGCGGAGATCGCGTCGATGGAGCAAGCGCCCACGACGGACGGCGGGGCCGATTGCGCCTGGCCGCGCCCCGCGACGATGGCCCCCACGGCAGCGCCGATCACGGCGAGCGCCCAAGCCGCGCCTCGCACGTGCGCAAGCTTCAGCGGCATCGAGTGGGACCAAGGCAAGCCGGGCGGTGCAGGCCCTGACGCCGAGGGCGACGCCGGTGGCGAGCTACGGCGACCCGCATGTCGCCATTCCCCTTTCCTTTATGAGCTTGTGGAATTTCGCAAGGAAGAGCATGCCATCGATCCATTTCGCCCGCCAACCGCGAGGGGTTCGATGGGTGGTGCACCTGGTGAGCTTGTGGCGCGGTATTTTCCTGCACAGACCATACCGCGATTTCCACGATGCGCCCACAACATATCCACAGCTTTATCCCTTTTATTCACAGGGGGCACGTGACAGACTCGTCGTCGCGGTGAGTTCAGGGACCACCGCCCACGACAACATAAGAGGAGCGCTCCAATGGCCATGGCACCCGCCGGATCCGAACGCTTTGCCCGCAACGTCCCCGGCGACGCCACCATTGAATCCCTGAGGCTGCCCCCGCACTCCGTCGAGGCGGAGCAGGCCGTGCTGGGCGGGCTGCTGCTCAGCAACTCGGCCTGGGACCGCATCGGCGACGTCCTGTCGGAGTCGGATTTCTATCGGGCGGACCATCGTGTCCTGTGGCGCGCCATCACGCGCCTCATCGAGGACAACAAGCCGGCGGACGTGCTCACCGTCACCGAGGCGCTCAAGGTCACGGGCGAGCTGACCGACGTGGGCGGGTTGCCGTACCTGCACCAGCTCGCCTCGGGCACGCCGAGCGCGGCCAACATCCGCCGCTATGCGGAGATCGTGCGCGAGCGCGCCATCATGCGGCGGCTGGCCGAAGTCGGCACTTCCATCGCCGACAGCGCCTATTCGCCGCAGGGCCGCGAGGCGCGCCAGCTCCTGGACGAGGCGGAAACCAAGATCCTCGAGATCGGCGAGGAGGGCGGCCGTTCGTCCGAGAGCTTCGCCAAGATGTCCACGGTGCTCGCGGAGGTGATGAGCCGCCTGGACGAGCTGCACCGCAATCCGGCGAGCGTCACGGGCAAGGCCACCGGCTTCGTGGACCTGGACGAGATGACCACGGGGCTGCAGGACGGCGACCTCGTCATCGTGGCCGGGCGCCCCTCGATGGGCAAGGCGCAGCCCACCGACGCGAAGATCAAGACGCGCACGGGCTGGAAGGACATGGGCGCGCTCCAGGTGGGCGATGCGCTCGCCTCGATCGATGGCACGCCTTCCATCGTCACCGCGATCTACCCGCAGGGCGTGCGGCAGGTCTATCGCATCACTTTCTCGGATGGGCGCAGCTGCGAGGCGTGCGCGGAGCACCTGTGGCGCGTGCATTCGCGCGAATGGGATGCGCCTCGCGTGCTCGATACGGCGAAGCTCATCGAGATGCTGGGCAAGAAGCGCTACCAGCAACGCCTCTGGATCGACGCGGTCAGCGGCGATTTCGGCCATGACGAGCCGTTGCCGGTCGATCCGTGGGTCCTGGGCGCATTGCTGGGCGATGGCAAGCTTTCCGCCGGCTCGCTGGCGCTCGCGGCGCCACCGGTGCAAATGCCGGAGCCGGTGGCCGAGGCCGTGGAGATGGCCGGTCATGGCGCCGGGCGCGCCGAATCTCGCCCCGTGGGCGCGCCGCTGCCGCTGCGTGCCGGCCTTCAAGGCGCGCCCGCCCATTCGCTCATCGAGGGCCTCAGGACGGTCGGCCTCTGGGGCATCGGCAGCCACGACAGCTTCATCCCGCGCCTTTATCGCAGCGCCTCGAGGGCGGCACGGCTCGCCCTCCTGCAGGGACTTCTGGACACCGACGGCTGGGTCGACAAGGCCCATGCCGTGCGCTTCTCGACCGTGAGCTACCGCCTCGCGCGCGACGTGCAGGAGCTGGTGCGCTCGCTGGGCGGCTGGTGCACGCTCGCCTACAAGCGTATGACCCTCCCGCACGGCGGCGCGAGGAAGCAGGGCCGGCCCGCGTACGTCCTCGACATCGAGCATCCGCAGGCGCGATCGCTCTTCCGCTCGAGCGACAAGCGGGGCCTGCTGCCGGAGACCAGCGAGCGCGCCGCGCGGCTGGTGATCGCCTCCATCGTGCCCAGCCGCGTCGTGCAGACGCAGTGCATCTCGGTCTCGCACCCGTCGCGCCTGTACATCACGAACGAGTACGTCGTCACGCACAACACCGCCTTCTCGCTCAACATCGCCGAGCACGTGGCGCTCGAGCTGAAGCTGCCCGTGCTCGTCTTCTCCATGGAGATGGGCGGCACGCAGCTCGCCACGCGCCTCCTCGGCTCGGTCGGCAAGGTGGATGCGCAGAAGCTGCGCACGGGGCGCCTGGATCCGGGCGATTGGGACCGCCTGGGCGTGGCGCTGGGCAAGCTCAACGAGGCGCCGCTCCTCATCGACGAGAGCGCGGCGTTGAACCCGCTGGAGCTTCGCGCGCGCGCGCGGCGCAAATGGCGCGAATACGGCGGACTGGGGCTCATCGTGATCGACTACCTGCAGCTCATGCAGGGCAGCGACTCGTCGCTCGGCGAAAACCGCGCCACCGAGATCAGCGAGATCTCGCGGGGCCTCAAGGCCATGGCGAAGGAGCTCTCGGTGCCGGTGATCGCGCTCTCCCAGCTCAACCGCTCGCTCGAGCAGCGGCCGAACAAGCGCCCGGTGATGTCGGACCTGCGCGAATCCGGCGCCATCGAGCAGGACGCGGACGTGATCCTCTTCATCTACCGCGACGAGGTGTACAACGAGGATTCGCCCGACAAGGGCATCGCGGAGATCATCATCGGCAAGCAGCGCAACGGCCCCATCGGCACGGTGAAGCTCACGTTCCTCGGCCGGCACACGCGCTTCGAGAACTATTCGGGGGCGCCGGGATACTGATCCCCCGTAGTAGCATTGCGCTTTTTCCCGCCGCGCGCGGGAAGCGAACGTCCGTGTCCCGCCCCGTCCACGCCACCATCTCCCATTCGGCGCTGCGCCACAACTACGCGCTCGCCAAGATCTCCGCGCCGCACGCGAAGGTGCTCGCGGTCGTGAAGGCCAATGCGTACGGCCACGGCCTGGAGCGCGTGGCGCGCGCGCTGCCCAACGCGGACGGCTTCGCGACGCTCGAGATCGACGGCGCCGTGGCGCTGCGCAACGGCGGCGTCGAGGGCACGATCCTGCTCCTCGAAGGCTTCTTCGAGCCCTCGGAGCTGCGCGCGATCCAGTCGGCGGACCTCGCCACCGTGGTGCACAGCGAGGAGCAGCTTCGCATGCTCGAGCTCGACAAGCCCACGCAGCCGATCGACGTGTGGTTCAAGATCAACACGGGCATGAACCGGCTGGGCTTCCCGGTGGCCGCGGCGCGCGATGCGCTCGAGCGCCTCGAGCGCATCGGGGTCACGCGGTCGATCACGCTCATGACGCACTTCGCCAACGCGGACCAGGCGGACGGCGTCGAAGAGGCGCTGCGGCGTTTCAACGAGGCGACCCGGGGCATCGCGCTGCCCCGCAGCCTCGCCAACTCCGCGGCCATCTTCGCGCACCCGGACACGCACGGGGACTGCGTGCGCCAGGGCATCACGCTCTATGGCGCCACGCCGTTCCTCGACCGCCCCGCGAAGTCGCTGGGCCTGCGCCCGGCGATGCGCTTCGCCTCCGAGCTCATCGCCATCCGGGACCTCGAGCCCGGCGATTGCGTGGGCTACGGCAGCGACTTCCGGTGCGAGGTCCCGATGCGCATCGGCGTGGTCGCCTGCGGGTATGCGGACGGCTACCCGCGCCACGCGCCCTCGGGCACGCCGATCCTCGTGGCGGGCGGGCGCACCAAGTTGGCCGGCCGCGTCTCCATGGACATGATCACCGTCGACCTTCGCCCCGTGCCCGAGGCGCGCGTGGGCTCTCCGGTCGTGATGTGGGGCGAGGGCATTCCGGTCGACGAGGTGGCCATGGCCGCCGGCACCGTGGGCTACGAGCTGTTGTGCGCCGTGGCCCCGCGCGTGCGGGTCGCCGACGTCGACGCGCTCTGATGGTGAAGCCCCGCACCGTCTATAGCTGCATGGAGTGCGGCGGCCAGGCACCGAAGTGGCAGGGGCAGTGCCCGCACTGCAATGCGTGGAACACGCTGGTCGAGAGCGCGGCCGAGGCGCCCGCCAAGGGCGGCCACCGGTTCGCGAGCCTGGGCGGCACGAGCGCGGTGGTGGAGCTGGCGGACGTGCAGGCGCGCGATTTCCCGCGGCTGCCGACGCTGATCGGCGAATTCGACCGCGTGCTCGGCGGCGGGCTGGTCGAGGGCGGCGTGGTGCTCATCGGCGGCGACCCCGGCATCGGCAAGTCCACGCTGCTGCTGCAGGCGGCCGCACGGCTCGCCGAGCAGGTGCGCGTGCTCTACATCACCGGCGAGGAGTCGGCGCAGCAGGTGGCGTTGCGCGCGCGGCGCCTCGGCGTGAACGCCTCGAAGGTGCGCCTGCTTCCCGAGATCGAGCTGGAGAAGATCCAGGCCACGCTCGCCGCCGAGAATCCGCGCATCGCGGTCGTCGATTCGATCCAGACGCTCTATTCGGGCGCGCTCACCTCCGCGCCGGGCTCGGTCGCGCAGGTGCGCGAGTGCGCGGCGCAGCTCACGCGGCTCGCCAAGCAGAGCGCCACGACGATCATCTTCGTGGGCCACGTCACCAAGGAAGGCGCGCTCGCCGGCCCGCGGGTGCTCGAGCACATGGTGGACACGGTGCTCTACTTCGAGGGCGAGACGCACACGAGCTTCCGGCTCATCCGCGCCTTCAAGAACCGCTTCGGCGCCGTGAACGAGATCGGCGTGTTCGCGATGACGGAGAAGGGGCTTCGCGAGGTGACCAATCCGTCGGCGCTCTTCCTCTCGCAGCATCACGCCGGCGTGGCGGGCTCGTGCGTGATGGTGACGCAGGAGGGCACGCGGCCGCTCCTCGTGGAGCTGCAGGCGCTGGTGGACGATGCGCACGGCGCGGTGCCCAAGCGCCTGGCGGTGGGCCTGGAGCAGAACCGGCTCGCCATGCTGCTCGCGGTGCTGCATCGCCATGCGGGCATCGCGTGCTTCGACCAGGACGTATTCCTCAACGCGGTGGGCGGCGTGCGCATCGCCGAGCCGGGCGCCGACCTCGCGGTGACGCTCGCGGTGGTCTCGAGCCTGCGCAATCGCGCGCTCCCCGCGAAGCACGTCGTGTTCGGCGAAGTGGGCCTCGCGGGCGAGGTGCGGCCGGTGCAGCGCGGGCAGGAGCGCCTGCGCGAGGCGGCGAAGCTCGGCTTCACGCACGCCATCATCCCCGCCGCCAACCGCCCGAAGCAGAAGATCGAGGGCCTGGAGGTGGTCGCGGTGGACCGCCTCGTGGAGGCGGTGGCTTACCTGAAGTAGGGGACGCACCCCGGGGGGCGTCCCCGGGGTGCGTCCCCGGGTTACTTCACGACGAGCGCGATGGCGAGGCCGACGGCGGCGATGCTGAGGATCACGATCGCCGCGATCGCGACGAGGTTCGAGATACTGACCGGGGAAGACGCGGGCATCGGCGCGGCGGCGCGCGCGGCGGGAGCGGGCGCGGCACGCGCGCCGGGCTTCTTGCGCTCCTCGGGCGCGGGCGCTGCGGGCCGCGCGGCGAGCGGGCTCGTGCTCTCGATCTTGCCCTTGTACGCGCGCATCTTCTGCGTCGCGGTGATGTAG
>DASTGG010000296.1:0-7992 GCA_035719385.1 Usitatibacter sp. | reverse complement strand
AGGCAGCAACGGCAAGACGACGGTGAAGGAGATGACCGCCGCGATCCTGCGTGCGCAATTCGGCGCGCATGCCGTGCTGGCGACGGCGGGCAACCTGAACAATCACATCGGGTTGCCGCTCACCGTGCTTGGCCTGCGCGGCGAGCATAGCGCCGCGGCGCTCGAGATCGGCATGAACCATCGCGGCGAGACCGCGGCGCTCTCCGCGATCGCGCAGCCGACGATCGCGATCATCACCAACGCCCAACGCGAGCATCAGGAGTTCATGCACAGCGTGGCCGAGGTCGCCGCCGAGCATGCGGCGGTGGTGGGCGTCCTTCCGCACGCCGGCGCGGCCGTCATCAACGCCGATGACCCGCATGCCGCCGTGTGGCGCCAGGCGATCGCGCGCCGCAATGCCGACGGCGCGGCAATCGAGCGGCGCGAATTCGCGCTCGACGCTGCCGCTCCATTCCGTGCTCGCTATCGCGTCGAAGCCTGGGGCAGTACGGTGGAGATCGAGACACCGACCGGAGCGACGCGGTTCGAGCTGCACGCCGCCGGGCGGCACAACGTCGCCAACGTGCTCGCCGCCGTCGCCGGCGCTACCGCCGCCGGCGCGGGTCTGGACGCGGTGCGCAACGCCCTGTCGTCGTTCCGTCCCGTTCCAGGACGTCTCGAGGCGAAGACCGCACCAGACGGCACAGTTGTGATCGATGACACTTACAACGCGAATCCGGATTCGGTGCGCGCCGCGATCGGCGTGCTCGCCAGTGCGCCGGGCGAGCGCTGGCTCGTCCTTGGCGACATGGGCGAGGTTGGTGCCGAGGGAGGGGCCTTCCACCGCGAGATAGGTGAGTACGCGCGCGCCGCTGGTATCGACCGCTTGTTCGCGATCGGCCAGCTCACCGTGGATACCGCCGCGGCGTTCGGGAGGGACGCCGAGCATCTCGCGTCCGTGGAAGAGCTGATCCTTGCGCTCAGGACCCGGCTCCCGGGCGCCCGGGCCGGGTTGACTCTGCTGGTGAAGGGTTCGCGCTTCATGCGCATGGAACGGGTGGTCGCGGCGCTGACCGGAGAGACCCCGGATGGAGCGCACTGATGCTGCTCGCGCTCGCCAACTGGATCGCCGCCGACGTGCGCACGTTCAACGTCTTCGGCTACGTCACGCTGCGCTCGGTGCTCGCCGCGATGACGGCGCTGGTGATCTCGTTCGTGGTCGGCCCGACGATGATCCGCAAGCTCACCCAGTACAAGATCGGCCAGGCGGTGCGCGACGACGGGCCGGCCACGCACCTCGCGAAGAGCGGCACGCCGACCATGGGCGGCGCGCTCATCCTCGTCTCGGTGGCGATCACCACGCTGCTCTGGGCCGACCTGTCCAATCGCTACGTCTGGATCTGCCTGCTCACGACGCTCGGCTTCGGCGCCGTGGGCTGGGTGGACGACTGGCGCAAGGTCGTGCACCGCAATCCGAAGGGGCTGTCGGCGAAGGCGAAGTTCTTCTGGCAATCGGTGATCGCCGTCGCGGCGGTGTCGTTCCTCGCGTGGAGCGCGAAGCTGCCGCAGCAGACGGAGCTCATCGTGCCGTTCTTCAAGACGGTGGCGATCCCGCTCGGCACGGTGGGCTTCGTGATCCTCGGCTACTTCGTGGTGGTCGGCACCTCGAACGCGGTGAACCTGACCGACGGCCTCGACGGGCTGGCGATCATGCCGACCGTGATGATCTCCTCGGCGCTCGCGGTGTTCGCGTACGTGACCGGCCACGCGGTGTTCTCGAAATACCTCGGCTTCCCGCTCATCTCCGGTGCGAGCGAGCTCGCGGTGCTGTGCGGCGCGATGGCCGGGGCGGGGCTCGCGTTCCTCTGGTTCAACGCGTATCCCGCGGAAGTCTTCATGGGCGACGTCGGCGCGCTCGCGCTCGGCGCCGCGCTCGGCATGGTGGCGCTCGTGGTGCGCCAGGAGATCGTGCTGCTGATCATGGGCGGCCTGTTCGTGGTCGAGACGCTGTCCGTGATCATCCAGGTGGCGAGCTTCAAGCTCACCGGCAAGCGCGTCTTCCGCATGGCGCCGCTGCACCACCACTACGAACTGAAGGGCTGGAAGGAGAACCAGGTGGTCGTGCGCTTCTGGATCATCACGATGATGCTGGTTCTTTTCGGACTCTCGACACTGAAGCTGCGCTGATGACGCAGGGGGAGAAGAGCGATGGGTGGAGCGGCAAGAAGGTTCTGGTCGTCGGGTTGGGCGATACGGGGTTGTCGTCGGTTCGCTTCCTCGCGCGGCGAGGAGCGCACGTTCGGGCCGCGGATTCACGACCGGCGCCGCCCGCCCTCGACGCGCTTCGGCGCGGGCATCCCGATGTCGAGGCTCACCTCGGCCCTTTCGACACGGCAATCCTGGCGGGCGTGGATGCGGTCGTTGCGAGTCCGGGCGTTGCGCTCCGCGAGCCGCTCCTGCGCGCCGCGGTGGCGCGCGGCCTCGAGGTGGTCGGCGACGTCGAGGTCTTCGCCCGCGCGCTCCGGCGTCGCGCGGCAGGGACGCGCGTGCTCGGAATAACCGGCACCAACGGCAAGTCCACCGTGACCGCGCTCGCGGGCGCGATGGGCGAGGCGGCGGGATTGCGCACCGTCGTGGCGGGCAATATCGGCCTGCCGGTGCTCGACGCCATCGACTCGCCCGAAGGCGCGCGCGCCGAGCTTTTCGTGCTGGAGCTGTCGAGCTACCAGCTCGAGACCACGTCGTCCCTCGCGCTGGATGCGGCGGTGATGCTGAACCTCACCCAGGACCATCTCGACCGCTACGACGGCATGGAGGGCTACGCGCGCGCCAAGGAGCGCATCTTCCTGCACGCGCGGCGGCGGATCGTGAATCGCGAGGACCCGTGGAGCCGCGCGATGGCCGATGCGGCGGCGTTCTCGTTCGGCCTGGACGTGCCGCGCTCGCGCAGCCAATGGGGCCTCGACGCGGAACGCCGGCACCTCGTGCGCGGCGACGAGACGCTGCTCGCGGTCGACGCGATGGCGATGCAGGGCCTGCACAACGCCGCCAACGGCCTCGCCGCGCATGCCCTCCTGAGCGCGATCGACGCGCCGGCCGCGGCGCTCGCGCAGGCGCTGCGCTCGTTCAAGGGCCTGCCGCATCGCGTCGAACTCGTGGCCGAAACCCACGGCGTGCGCTTCTACGACGACTCCAAGGGCACGAACGTGGGCGCGACCGTGGCGGCCCTCGAAGGCATGCGCTCGCCGGTCGTGCTGATCGCCGGCGGCGACGGCAAGGGACAGGACTTCACGCCGCTCGCCCCGGCCGTGGCCTCGAAGGCGCGCGCGGTGGTGCTGCTCGGGCGCGACGCGCCGGCGATCGCCAGCGCGCTCGAGCCGGCGGGCGTCCCCCTCGAGCGCGCGGGCTCCATGGAGCAGGCGGTCGAGGCGGCGTTCGAGCTGGCGCGCGAGGGCGATGCGGTGCTGCTGTCGCCCGCTTGCGCGAGCTTCGACATGTTCCGCAACTACAAGCATCGCGGCGACGTCTTCGCGGAAGCGGCGCGCGCGATCGCGGAGCGGACGACCCACTGATGCTCTACAACCCCGCCCGCCGCGATTCGAGCCTCGACATGGCGCTGCTGTGGTCGGCGGCCATGCTGCTCGCCGTCGGGCTGGTGATGGTGTACTCGGCCTCGATCGCGATGGCGGAGGCCGAGCGCTTCACGGGTTACCGCCCCGGCTACTTCCTCGTGCGCCACGGCGCCTACCTCGCCGTGGGGCTCGCGCTCGGCGCCGCCTTCTTCCGCGTGCCGCTGTGGCTCTGGCAGAGGGCCGCGCCGTGGCTCTTCTTCCTGGGCACGCTGGCGCTCGTCGCGGTGCTGCTGCCGGGCCTGGGGCGCGAGGTGAACGGCAGCCGGCGCTGGATCCCGCTAGGCGTCCTGAGCTTCCAGCCGTCGGAGGTGATGAAGCTCCTCGTGGTGCTCTATGGCGCGGACTACACCGTGCGCAAGGCCGCGTTCATGGACGATTTCCGCAAGGGCTTCCTGCCGATGTTCGGCGTGATGACCCTGATCGCGTTCCTGCTGCTGCGCGAGCCGGACTTCGGCGCGCTGGTGGTCGTGACCACGATCTCCATGGCGATCCTCTTCCTGGGCGGGCTCAACTGGCGGCTCTTCGCCGGCCTCGCCGCGCTGCTCGGCGTGGCCTTCGTCGTGATGATCGTGTCGTCGCCCTATCGCCTGCAACGCATCCTCGGCTTCATGGACCCGTGGAGCGACGCCTACGGCAAGGGCTACCAGCTCTCGCATTCGCTCATCGCGTTCGGGCGCGGCGAATGGTTCGGCGTGGGGCTCGGCGCGAGCGTCGAGAAGCTCTTCTACCTGCCCGAGGCGCACACCGACTTCCTGCTCGCCGTGATCGCCGAGGAGCTCGGGTTCGCGGGCGTGGCGGCGGTGGTGACGCTCTTCCTCTTCCTGGTGCATCGCGCCTTCGCCGTGGGACAGCAGGCGGCGAGCCTCGAGCGCTATTTCGCGGCGCTCGTGGCGCAGGGCATCGGCGTGTGGCTCGCCGTGCAGGCCTTCATCAACATGGGCGTGAACATGGGCCTGCTGCCGACGAAGGGCCTCACGCTGCCGCTGCTGTCCTTCGGCGGCACGGGCATCGTCGTCAACTGCGTCGCGCTCGCGATCCTGCTGCGGATCGATTTCGAGAACCGGTACCTGATGCGCGGAGGGCGGTCGTGAGCGCGAACCGCACCATCCTCATCATGGCGGCCGGCACGGGCGGCCACATCATGCCGGGGCTGGCGATCGCGCGCGAGCTCGCCTCGCGCGGATGGCGCATCCACTGGATGGGCACGCCGAAGGGCATGGAGAACCGGCTCGTCGCGCAGGCGGGCTACCCCATGGTCACCGTGAACATGACGGGCGTGCGCGGCAAGGGCGCGCTCGCCTGGCTGCTGTTGCCTACGCGGCTCCTCGCCTCGTTCTGGCAGGCGACCGTCGCGATCTTCCGCATCCGCCCCGACGTGGTGCTGTCCATGGGCGGGTACGTCGCGTTCCCGGGCGGGCTCATGGCCTCGTTCTGGAGGAAGCCGCTCGTGGTGCACGAGCCGGGTGCCGTCGCGGGGATCACCAACCGCGCGCTCGCGATGCTCGCCGACCGCGTGATCGTCGGCATGGACGGCGCCTTCGAACGCCGCGTCGCGCAGCGCTGGGCCAACCGCCTGCCGAAGCCGCGTCGCATCGATGCGCTCGGCACGCCGGTGCGCGAGGACATCGCCTCGGTGCCGCCGCCCGAGTCGCGCTACGCCGGCCGCGAAGGGCCCCTGCGCCTGCTGGTCGTGGGCGGGAGCCTGGGCGCGCAGACGATGAACGACCTGGTGCTCGCCGCGCTCGCCGCGATCGGCGCGGGGGAGCGTCCGCGGGTCGTGCACCAGTCGGGCGAGAAGCTCTACGAGGGATTGCGCGATGCCTATGCGAAGGCGGGCGTCGAGGCCGAGATCGTGCCGTTCGTGACCGACATGGCGGCGCGCTATTCGTGGTGCGACGTGCTCATCTGCCGCTCGGGCGCCATCACGGTGGCGGAGATCGCCGCCGCCGGCGTGGCCGCGATCCTCTTCCCGTTGCCGTGGTTCGTCACGGAGGAGCAGGCGGCCAACGCGGCGTACCTCGCCGAGCGCGACGCGGGCATCGCGATGAAGCAGCTCGAGACCACGCCCGAGACTCTCGCGGGCGTGCTGCGCGGCCTTACGCGCGACCGCCTGCGCGCCATCGCGCAGGCCGCCCGGCGGCTCGGCAAGCCCGACGCCACGCGCCGCTGCGCGGATCTCTGTGCGGAGCTCGCCCATGCGGCATAAGGTCAAGCGCATCCATTTCGTCGGTATCGGCGGCTCCGGCATGTCCGGCATCGCCGAGGTCTTCTGCAACCTCGGCTACACCGTCACGGGCTCCGACCTGTCGGAGAGCACGGCGGTGCGGCGGCTGCGGCAGATGGGCATCCGCATCGTTACAGGCCACGCGGCGGAGAACGTCGCCAATGCCGATGCGGTGGTGGTGTCCTCGGCAGTGAAACCGGACAACCCCGAGGTGGTGCGCGCGCGCGAGCAGCACGTGCCCGTCGTTCCGCGCGCCATGATGCTGGCCGAGCTCATGCGCTTCAAGCAGGGCATCGCCATCGCCGGCACGCACGGCAAGACCACGACGACCTCGCTCGTCGCCGCCGTGCTGGGCGAGGCGGGCATGGACCCCACGTGCGTGATCGGCGGGCGCCTCAACTCGATCGGCACCAACGCGCGCCTGGGCAAGGGCGAGTTCCTCGTGGCCGAGGCCGACGAGTCCGACGCCTCGTTCCTCTACCTGCAGCCGGTGATCTCCGTCGTGACCAACATCGACGCCGACCACATGGAGACGTACGGCCAGGACTTCGAGCGGCTCAAAGCCGCGTTCGTCGAGTTCCTGGGCCACCTGCCGTTCTACGGGCTCGCGGTGCTGTGCAAGGACGATCCGCACGTGCGCTCGATCCTGCATTCGGTGACGCGGCCGATGTACACCTACGGCATCGAGAGCGACGCCGACCTGCGCGCCGAGGACGTGCGCTGGGAGGGCGGCCGCATGTGCTTCCGCGCCGTGAACGACAAGGCCGCGCCGCTCGAGGTCACGCTCAACCTGCCGGGCATGCACAACGTGCTCAACGCGCTCGCCGCGATCGCCGTGGGCCGCGAAGTGCATGCGCCCGACGCGGCGATCGCCAAGGCGCTCGCCGAGTTCACCGGCGTCGGGCGGCGCTTCCAGCGCTATGGCGACATCGCGGTGGGGGGCGGCGGCCGCTTCACGCTCATCGACGATTACGGGCACCACCCCGCGGAGATGGCCGCGACGCTCGCCGCGGCGCGCGGCGCCTTCCCCGGCCGGCGCATCGTGCTCGCGTTCCAGCCGCATCGCTACACGCGCACGCGCGACCTGTTCGAGGACTTCGTGCGCGTGCTCTCGACGGTCGACGAGCTGGTGCTCGCCGATGTGTACCCGGCCGGCGAGTCGCCCATCGTCGCCGCGGACGGCCGCTCGCTCGCGCGTGCGATCCGCGTGGCGGGCCGCGTGGAGCCGGTATTCGTCGAGAAGACCTCCGACATGCGCGACGCGGTGCTCTCGCGCGTGCGCGACGGCGACGTGGTGATCACCATGGGCGCCGGATCCATCGGCCACCTCGCGCCGGAGCTCGCGGTGCCGCCCGCCGAGGGCGTCCAGCCGGCCATGCTCTCGGCCACGGGCTCCTACGTGCCGCTCGGAAAGCGGCCATGAACATGAGCGACCTGCCCGGACTGCGCTACAACGAGCCGATGGCGCGCCACGTGAGCTGGCGCGCGGGCGGCCATGCGCGGCGCTTCTACCAGCCCGCGGACGTCGCAGACCTGTGCGCGTTCCTGCGCACGCTGCCCGCCGGCGAGCCGCTGCTCTTCGTGGGCCTCGGCAGCAACCTCCTGGTGCGCGACGGCGGCTTCAACGGCACGGTGCTCTTCACGCATCACGCGCTCACCGGAGTCGGTGCCGTGGACGCACACCGCTCGCCGGGGTGCGTCCCCGGGTTCCAGTTTCGCGTGGGCGCCGGCGTTCCGGCGCCGCACCTCGCGCGCTTCGTCGCGAAGCACGGCGGCAGCGGCGCGGAGTGGATGGCGGGCGTGCCGGGCACCATCGGCGGCGCGCTGGCGATGAACGCCGGATGCTACGGCGGCGAGACCTGGAACCACGTGCTCACCGTGCAGACGGTGGATCGCTTCGGCGTGCTGCGCGAGCGCACGCCCGGCGACTACGAGATCGGGTATCGCCACGTGCGCCTCAAGGCGGGCACCGAGGAATGGTTCGTCTCCGCGCGCTTCCAGTTCGAGCCCGGCGAGGAGCGCGCCGCGATGCTGCGCATCCGCGAGCTGCTCGCCCGGCGCGTGGCCTCGCAGCCGCTCAACCAGCCGAACGCCGGCAGCGTGTTCCGCAATCCGCCGGGAGACCATGCGGCGCGGCTCATCGAGTCGTGCGGCCTG
>DASTGG010000295.1:0-2636 GCA_035719385.1 Usitatibacter sp. | reverse complement strand
GTGGCGGCGGTATGGACATTTGCACCGGCCCCCGGACGAAACGGCGACCGTCCCGACGTGGTCGCGGCTCGCCGCCGCGTGGAAGCGGCCGAGGCGGCGCGCGAGCTCGCGCGGCAGCTCGGCACCCGCGCCGTGCCGGTGGGCATCGAGGCGGACCGCTCGCCGGCGACCGACATCAATCCGAGCGGCAACGGCGTCACCTACGGCGTGAGCGTCTCCATCCCGCTCTACGCGCGCCACCGCAACGAGGGCGAGCTCGCGCGCGCGATCGCCGACCTCGAGACCGCGCGCGCGGCGCTCGAGAAGACGCGCGCGCAGGCCGATGCCGAGGCGAGCGTGGCCGAGGAGGAGTGGCGCTCGGCGCGCACGCGCCGCGACCGGCTCGAGACCGAGGTGCGGCCCATCGCGCGCGAGGTCGCGCAGGCGGCCGAGTTCGCCTATTCGAAAGGCGCGACGGGCGTGCTGGACCTGCTCGACGCGAGGCGCTCGCTGAAGGCCGTCGAGCTCGATGAACTGCAGGCGCGGGCCGAGGCCGCGAAAGCGTGGGCACGCCGCGAAGCCGCGCTCGAGGGCGCCGGGGGAAACACATGAGGGGACAACATTCCGTCGAGGCGTTCTGCGCGCTTCTTTTCGCCGTGTGCGTGCTCGTGGCGCTCATGCTGCTCACCGGTTGCCAGAAGGCGGCCGAGCCGCAGGCCGAGGCGCGTCCCGTGGTCCAGGGCCAGCATGTGATGTTCCCCGCGCAGGCCGTATCCATGCAGCGCATCGCCGTCGAGCGCGTGACGCCGCCCGCCGAGCGCGACATCGTGCTGCCCGGCCGCCTCACGTGGGACGAGGACCGCACGGTGCGCGTGTTCCCGCCGTTCGCCGGCCGCGTCACGCGCATCCTCGTGCGCGTGGGCGAGACCGTGCGCGCCGGGCGGCCGCTCGCGGAAATCGCCTCGCCGGACTTCGGCCAGGCGCAGGCCGACGCGCGCAAGGCGCAGGCCGATCTCGCGCTCGCCACCAAGTCGCTCGATCGCGCGCGCGAGCTGAACGCCCACGGCGTGCTCAGCACGAAGGACCTGCAGCAGGCGCAGGCCGACGAGGCGAAGGCGCGCGCCGAAGCCGACCGCACGGTGGAGCGCCTCAGGGCCTACGGCCAATCGATCGGCGCCGGAGCCTTCTCGCTGAAGAGCCCGATCGCCGGCACGGTGGTCGAGCGCAACATCAACCCGGGGCAGGAGCTGCGTTCGGACCAGGGGGGCTCGCCGCCGCTTTTCGTGGTGTCGGACCCGACGCACCTCTGGGTCATCCTCGACGCCAGCGAGTCGCAGCTGCAGTTCCTCAAGCCCGGCATGCAGCTCGTCGTCATGAGCAACCAGTTTCCCGACGATGCGTTCGCCGGCGAGCTGCGGCAGGTGTCCGATTTCATCGACCCGAACTCCCGCACGCTCAAGGTGCGGGGGGACGTGCCCAACAAGGAGCGCCAGCTGAAGGCCGAGATGTTCGTGAGCGCGCGCCTGCGCCTGCCGAAGGGAGACGTGCCGCAGGTGGATGCGCGCGCGGTTTACCTCTCGGGCAGCCGCAACTTCGCCTTCGTGCGCACCGCGCCGGGGACGTTCACGCGCAAGGCCGTGCGGGTCGGCCCCGCGGTCGACGGGCGCATGCCGGTGTACAGCGGGTTGGCGGAGGGCGATGAGGTCGTCGTCGCGGGCAACCTGTTCCTCGAGCAGATGGTCGCCACCGCGCGCACCGAGCCCGCCGAGACCACCGCCTCGACGAAAACGCCCTGATGCGCAAGCTCATCGCCTTCTCGCTGCGCCAGCCGCTGTTCGTGCTGCTGGGCACGATCGTCTTCGCGGTGGCGGGCATCATCGCCTTCCAGTACCTGCCGGTCGAGGCCTTCCCCGACGTCTCCGACACGCAGGTGAACGTGATCGCGCTCTACCCCGGGCGCGCGGCCGAGGAGGTCGAGCGCCAGGTCACCATCCCGATCGAGACGGCGCTGTCGTCGGTCCCGCACGTGGTGCGCAACTTCTCGCACACGCAGTTCGGCCTGTGCTTCATGATCCTCACGTTCGACGACAAGCCGAACGACCAGCAGGTGCGGCAGCAGGTCCTCGAGCGCCTGCGCGGCATCGACCTGCCGCCCGGCGTGGAACCCGAGATGGCGCCGCTCGCGACCGCCATCGGCGAGATCTTCCGCTTCCGCCTGAAAGGCGACCATCTCCCGGCGCAGGAGCTGCGCACGATCCAGGACTGGGTCGTGGAGAAGCAGCTTCGCCTCGTGCCCGGCGTGGCGGACCTCGTCACGATGGGCGGCACGATGAAGCAGTACGAGGTGAACCCGGACCTCGCGAAGATGCGCGACTCGAAGGTCACGCTCTCGCAGCTCTTCTCGGCGCTCGCGCGCGCCAACTCGAACGCCGGCGGCGGCGCCGTGACGCAAGGACGCCAACAGTTCCTCGTGCGCAGCCTGGGCAGCTTCCGCAGCGTGGCGGACATCGGCGAGGTCGTGGTGGCCGAGAACAAGGGCACGCCGCTGCTGGTGCGCGACGTGGCCGAGGTGCACGTGGGCTCGGCGCCGCCCCAGGGCCTCGCGGGACAGGACGACGCGGACGACATCGTCAACGGCATCGTCATCATGCGCAAGG
>DASTGG010000294.1:0-10538 GCA_035719385.1 Usitatibacter sp. | reverse complement strand
CACGCCGCTCCTGTCGCTCGATGCGGTCCTGACGGCGGCCCGCGATGCGCGAGCGAACGGGGCCACGCGCTTCTGCATGGGGGCCGCGTGGCGGGGCCCGAAGGCGCGCGACCTCGCGCCGGTGCTGGACATGGTGCGCGCGGTGAAGGCGCTGGGGCTGGAAACCTGCTGCACGCTCGGCATGCTCAAGGAAGGCCAGGCGGAGCAGCTGCGCGAGGCGGGCCTCGATTACTACAACCACAACCTCGACACGTCGCCAGAGCACTACGGCAGCATCGTGACCACGCGCGACTACGACGACCGGCTGGACACGCTCGAGCGCGTTCGCGAGGCGGGGCTCAAGGTATGCTGCGGCGGCATCGTCGGCATGGGCGAGACGCGCGCGGCGCGCGCGGGCCTCCTCGCGCAGCTCGCGCTCCTCGACCCGCCGCCGGAGTCCGTGCCGATCAACGAGCTCGTCCAGGTCGAGGGCACGCCGCTCGCCGGCACGCCGAAGCTGCCGTGGACCGAGTTCGTGCGCACGATTGCCGTGGCACGCATCCTCATGCCGCGCAGCATGGTGCGGCTGTCGGCGGGGCGCACCGCGATGGACGAGGCGATGCAGGCGCTCTGCTTCTTCGCCGGCGCCAATTCGATCTTCTACGGCGAGAAGCTGCTCACGACCGGCAACCCCGACGTCGAGCGCGACGACGCGCTGTTCGCCGCGCTGGGCCTGCGCTCGGCCTGAGGCGGCGTTGAGCGCCCTCGCCGACCGCGTCGCGCGCGAGCTCGCGCGCCTCGACGCATCGAACCTGCGGCGCCGCCGCCGTGTGCTCGACTCGCCCCAGGGCGCGCACGTGCATGAGGCGGGAGGCGGCTGCGTCAACTTCTCGAGCAACGACTATCTCGGCCTCGCGAGCGACGCCCGCCTGCGGGCCGCCGCGCATGCGGCGATCGACGCCTACGGCGTGGGCGCCGGCGCCTCTCCGCTGGTGACCGGCAACCTGCGCGTGCACGAGGAGGCCGAGGAGAGGTTCGCCGGTTTCGTCGCATTGCCGCGCGCGCTGTTGTTTCCGAGCGGCTATGCGGCCAACCTCGGCATCCTCACCACGCTGGGCGAGGCCGACGCCGAGATCTTCTCCGACCGCCTGAACCATGCCTCGCTCATCGACGGCGCGCGGCTTTCGCGCGCGAAGGTGACGCCGTACGCGCACCTCGACCTCGACGACCTGGAAGCGAAGCTCGCGCAGTCGGCCGCGGCGACGAAGATCGTCGCCACCGACGCGGTGTTCAGCATGGATGGCGACGTGGCGCCGCTCGCGGAGATCCTGGCGCTCTGCGAGCGCTTCGATGCCTGGCTCTGCCTCGACGACGCGCACGGCATCGGCGTGCTCGGGCGCGGCGGCCGCGGCTGCCTCGACCACTTCGCCGTGGCCTCGAGGCGCATCGTGTACATGGCCACGCTCGGCAAGGCGCTCGGCGGCTATGGCGCCTTCGCCTGCGGCGACGCGCAGGTCGTCGAATGGCTCATGCAGCGCGCGCGCGCCTACATCTACTCGACGGCGTTGCCGCCGATGGCCGGCGCGGTCGTCGTCGCGGCGCTCGACGTGCTGGACAGCGACGACACGCCGGTGCCGCGCCTGCATGCGCGCATCCGGCGCTTCCGCGCCGAGTGCGAACGCCTGGGCGTCGAGCTCTCCGCTTCGTGCACGCCGATCCAGCCCATCATCGTCGGCGATGCGCAACGCGCGCTCGCGGCCGCGGCGCGGCTGCGCGAGCGCGGCTTGCTCGTGCCGGCGATCCGGCCTCCAACGGTCCCCGCGGGGACCTCGCGGCTGCGCGTATCGCTCAGCGCCGCGCATACCGAAGGCGAGATCGACGCGTTGGCTGCGGCGTTGCGCGAAACGCTCGCATGAGGCCGGCGCTGCGCCGCGCGTTCGAGCGCGCGGCCTCGACGTACGACACGCACGCGGTCCTGCAGGCGGAAGTGGGACGCCGGTTGCTCGAGCATCTCGAGGGCATCCGCATCGACCCGGCGCTGGTCGTGGACCTGGGCTGCGGCACGGGCGCCACGCTCGAGGCGCTGCGGCGGCGATTCCCGCAGGCGCGGCTCGCCGCGATCGACATCGCGCAGGCGATGGTCCGCAAGGCGGCCGGGCGCACGCCCTGGTGGAAGCGCGCCCTCGGCAGGGGCGGCGCCTGGCCCGTTTGCGCCGATGCGGAGCGGCTGCCGCTCGCGCGCGCCTCGACGCAGCTCGTGTTCTCCAACCTGATGCTGCAATGGACGCGGCCCGAAACCGTGTTCGGCGAGGTGGCCCGCGTGCTGGACGCCGGCGGCCTCTTCCTCTTTTCCTCCTTCGGCCCCGATACGCTCAAGGAGCTGCGCGCGGCGTTCTCGTCGGTGCGCGCCACCGATCGCGTGAATACCTTCATCGACATGCACGACCTCGGCGATGCGCTGGTGCACGCGGGCTTCGCCGACCCGGTGATGGAGATGGAGATCGTCACGCTCGAATACGCGACGGTCGATGCGCTCGTGCGGGAGCTGCGCAACCTGGGCTCGCGGCCGGCCGCGCCGGGACGGGGCCTGTTCGGCAAATCGCGCTGGCGCGCGCTCGTCGCCGATTACGAGCGCCAGCGGCGCAGCGGCGCGATCCCGGCCACTTACGAGGTGATCTACGGCCATGCGTGGAAGGTGCCGCCGCGCAAGCTCGCGGACGGACGGCAGGTGATCGACTTCCAGCCGCGCCGATGAAGGCGCGCGGGTTCTTCGTGACCGGGACCGACACCGGCGTCGGCAAGACGCTGGCCGCCTGCGCGCTGGTGCATGCGCTGCGCCGTGAAGGGCTTAGCGTCGCGCCGATGAAACCGGTCGCCGCCGGCGCGTCGGTGCGCGGCGGGCTCACGGTCAACGAGGACACCGAGGCCCTGATGCAGGCCGCGGGCCTTGCGCCGGAATGGGCTTCGGCCGTCACGCCGATCCTGCTGCGCGAGCCGGTCGCGCCGCACATCGCCGCGGCGCTGGAGCGGCGGTCGATCACGCTCGCGCCGATCGAGGCGGCCTTCGAGCGCCTCGCCAGTGCCTTCGATTGCGTCGTCGTCGAGGGCGTGGGCGGCTTCTGCGTGCCGCTCGACGACGAGCGCGACACCGTGGATCTCGCACGCGCGCTGCGCCTGCCCGTCATCCTCGTGGTGGGACTGCGCCTGGGATGCCTCAACCATGCGCTGCTCACCGCGCAGGCGATCGACCGCGCGGGATTGCCCTTCGCCGGCTGGATCGCGAACGGCATCACGGCCGGCATGCCCTATCGCGACGAGAACGTGGAAGCGTTGAAGCGGCGCCTGCGCGCGCCGCTCCTCGGTACCATTCCCCGCATGGCCGCACCCGATGCGCGCGCCGCGGCCGGCGCGCTGGACGTCCGCCCGCTGGTTTCCGCCCTGCAATGAAAGCGGTCCTCTTCGACCTCGACGGCACGCTCACCGATCCGCGCGAAGGCATCACGCGCTGCATCGCCTACGCGCTCGAGCGCATGGGCGTCGCGCCGCCACCGCTCGCGGACCTCACGTTCGCCATCGGCCCGCCGCTGCGCGACTCGCTCGCGCAGCTGCTGGGCACGGGCGAACGCGATGCGGTGGAGCGCGCGCTCGCCTTCTATCGCGAGCGCTTCGCCGATGTGGGCCTCTTCGAGAACGAGCCGTACGCCGGCATCGACGAGGCGCTGCACGCCATCAAGGCCGCGGGCGCGAGCCTCTTCGTCGCGACCTCGAAGCCGCTCGTGTACGCGGAGCGCATCGTGCGGCACTTCGGGCTCGAGGCGCACTTCGTCGCCGTGCACGGCTGCGAGCTCGACGGCACGCGCGAGGACAAGCGCGACCTCCTCGCCCACCTGCTACCGCGGCACGGCGTGCCGGCGCAGGGCGCCGTCATGATCGGCGATCGCGGCGTGGACATGCGCGCGGCACGCCATCACGGGCTCGCCGCCCTCGGCGCGCTGTGGGGCTACGGCACGGCCGAGGAGTTGCAGGGAGCCGGCGCCCATGCGCTGTGCGAGCGGCCCGCGGCGCTCGTGCAGGCGCTTTCGGCCCTGCAGTCCTGCGCACCGGCTTGAGCCGCCGGGGCACCGGCGAAGTGCACCGCGGCCCGGGGTTTCCCGCCTTTCGCAGGGGCGGCAGTCGCGGCACGCTTGCTGCTCGAAGGCAAGTTCCACCCCCGCATCGAGGAGACCCCATGAAACGCTCGGATTCCGAAACCGCCGCCGTCGCCGCCGTCGCCGCGGCGAAGCCCATGACCCGCCAGGACGTCACCGACCTGATCTACTCCACCAAGGTGCAGAAGGGCATCGCCTGGGCCCAGGTCGCCAGGAAGGTCGGCCTCTCCAAGGAATGGGTCACCGCCGCGTGCCTCGGGCAGATGGCCATGACGAAGGAGCAGGCGGAGAAGGTCGGCAGGATCTTCGGCCTGCCGCAGGAAGCCGTGAAGCTGCTGCAGGCCGTGCCGTACAAGGGCTCGCTCGCGACCGCCGTCCCGACCGATCCGCTGATCTATCGCTGGTACGAGGTCGTGAACGTGTACGGCACCACGATCAAGGAGCTGATCCACGAGGAGTTCGGCGACGGCATCATGAGCGCCATCGACTTCACGATGGACATCACGCGCGAGCCCGACCCGAAGGGCGACCGCGTGCACGTGACCTTCAGCGGGAAGTTCCTGCCCTACAAGACCTACTGATCGCGCCACGCCGCCGAGCGAAGCGCGACGCCGTGCGCGCCGCGCTCGCGGGCTTGCTCGAGGTCGGCCCGCGTGAGCCCGCCGATCGCGTACACGGGCATCGGCGCTCCTGCGACCAGTGACCCGAAGCCTTCCCAGCCGAGCGGGGCCGCGCCCGGATGGCTCGGCGTCGCCTTGACGGGCCCCACGACCACGTAATCGAGCCCGAGCGCCGCCGCGTGGGCGAGCTCGCGCTCGTCGTGGCAGGAAGCGCCCACGAGCGCCCCCTGGGGACGCGCGCCGGAGGCCATCAGCGCCTTCGCCGTGAGGTGCACGTTGCCGCATTGCGCGAACCGGCCGCAGTCGCTGTTCACGACGACGCGCGAGCCGAAGGGCTCCGCGCGCGCGAGCACGCGCGAGAGCAGGTGCTGCACGCGCAGCGGCTCGAGCCCCTTCTCGCGGACCTGGATGAGCAGCTTCTCGCGCGGCAGCCGCTCCTCCAGCGCATGCACCCAGGCATCGATTCCCGACTCGACGGCGCTGGAGACGACCATGACGGGCGGCAGCGCGAGCGCGGCCAGCACCGGCGCGTTCGCGGGCAGCATCGGCGCCACGTCGGTCGATTCGATGCGCTGCCAGCGGATGTCCTGGTCCTCGAGCGGCTGCGGCTCGCCCTCCCAGGCGCTCACGCGGAAGAAATGCAGCCGCACGGTCGCATGCGTGTAGGCGTACACCCGCGTGATCCACGGCGTGGCGGCGGTGACGTCGATGCCGAGCTCTTCCTTCAGCTCGCGCACGAGCGCCGCGCGCGCGTCCTCGCCCGGCTCGATCTTGCCGCCGGGAAATTCCCAGTAACCGGGATAGGGCTTGCCCGCCGGGCGCTGCGCGAGCAGGAACTCGCCGTCGGGACGCACGATCACGGCGGCTGCCACCTCCGTGATCCTGCTCGTGTCAGGCAGCGTGGCCATTCAGCGATTTCGAAATTTCGCGCGCTGCCTATTTCCTGCGCTGCCGACCCACCCAATCGCGCGCGAACTGCCACGCGACGCGACCGCTGCGGAAGCCGCGCTCGAGCGCCCACAGCAGCGCCGCCTTGCGCGATTCGTCGTCGGGCTTGCCGCCGAGCGCCTGCACCCAATGGTCCGCGATCTCGAGGTACTGCTCCTGGTCGAACGGGTAGAACGACAGCCACAGCCCGAAGCGCTCCGACAGCGAGATCTTCTCCTCGGTCGTCTCGCCGGGATGGATCTCCCCGCCCACGTGCTTCGTCTCGAGGTTCTCGTCCATGTATTCGGGCATGAGGTGCCGGCGATTGGACGTGGCGTAGATGAGGATGTTGTCGGTGGCGCCCGCGATCGAGCCGTCGAGCGCGACCTTGAGCGACTTGTACCCCGCATCGGACGCCTCGAACGACAGGTCGTCGCAGAAGATGAGGTAGCGCTCGCGCCGCGGCGCCACGATGTCGACGATGTCCGGCAGGTCCACCAGGTCGCGCTTGTCCACCTCGATGAGGCGCAGCCCCTTCGACGCGAACTCGTTCAGCGCCGCCTTCACGAGCGAGCTCTTGCCCGTGCCGCGCGCGCCGGTGAGCAGCACGTTGTTCGCGGGGCGGCCCGCCACGAACTGCGCCGTGTTCTCCCGCACGCGCCGCTTCTGCTCGTCGATGTCCTTCAGGTCGCTGAAGCGGATGGTGTGGGGATTGAGCACCGCCTCGAGGTAGCCGCCGCGGGCGTTCTTGCGCCAGCGGTAGGCGAGGGCCTTCCAGTCGGGCTCGCGCCGCGCGGGGGGCATGAAACGGTCGAGGCGCTCGATCACGCCGTCGAGGCGGTCGAGGAGCGGCTTCCAGTCGTCTTTCATCGAAGCGTGAAGATCAGCAGCCAGTAGTAGGTGAGGGTTTCGAGGTGCGCCTCGCGCGCGACGGGGTTCACGGCTTCGCGAAGCTCTTCGGCCGTCGGGAAATTCTTGAGCACCTCGTATTGCTCGCCGTTGGCGAGCGCGCGCATCTGGTAGGTGTTGCCCTCGGCGTCGCGCCGCGAGATCGGCGTGGAGCTGCCCTCGGCGTAATTGTTGTCGAGGATCGCGACGAGGGCGCCGGGCTCGAGCTTGGCGGAGAGGTTGGCGACGAACTTCGCGATCTCGCTCTTCTTCACGTGCGACCACCAGAATCCCGCGAAGGCGGCATCGCAGCCGGCGGGCGCGCCTTCGAGCGTGATGGCGTCGCCCCGCGTGAAGGTGGCGCGGCCGGGCGCGATCGGCTTCTCGCGCGCGATGTCGAGCACCGCGTCGTTGATGTCGCACGCGTGCACGTGGCGTGCCTCGCGCGCGATGAACTGCGTCCAGTACCCGGTGCCGCACGCGACCTCCAGCACGTCCCGGCCGCGGAAAAGCTGCGGCACGCGGTGGCGCAGCCATTCCAGCTCGTGCTGGCGCTCGGGCTTGTCGTAGACCCGCTCGTATTCGGACGCGCGCCTGGCGTAATAGCGCTCCAGGTGCGGCGTGGTGCTCCTCGGATCCATCATGGCGCCTCCCTCGAAGCCGGGGACGCACCCCGTTCTGGGTGGACACATCGTGCGGCAGGCGTCGGGGTGCGTCCCCGGGCCTGGTCAGCTGCGGTAATCGGCGTTGATCTTGACGTAGTCGTAGGAGAAATCGCAGGTCCACACCGTCGCCGTCTCGATGCCGCGGCCCAGCGTCACGCGCACGGTGATCTCCGCGGGCTTCATGACGCGCTGGCCCTGCGCCTCGGTGTAGCTCGCCGCGCGCCCGCCGTTCTCCACGACGCAGACGCCGCCCAGGTACAGGCCGATGCGCGTGGGATCCAGGTCGTGGATGCCGGCGTTGCCGATCGCCGCGAGGATGCGGCCCAGGTTCGGGTCGGAGGCGAAGAATGCCGTCTTCACGAGCGGCGAATTGGCGATGGCCTTGGCCACGTGGAAGCACTCGCCGCGCGTCGCACCCTCGTCGACCACGATGGTGATGAATTTCGTGGCGCCCTCGCCGTCGCGCACGATGGCCTGCGCGAGCAGCTGCGCCACCTCGCACACGGTCGTGGCGAGGCGCCCGAACTCCGCCGTGCCTTCGCCAACGATCTCGGGGTTGCCGGCGGTGCCCGAGGCGACCATGAGCAGCGTGTCGTTGGTCGAGGTGTCGCCATCCACGGTGATCGCGTTGAACGAGAAGCGCGCGGCGTGCGCCACGAGGTACTGCAGCGCATCCTGGCCGATCGCCGCATCGGTGGCGATGATGCCGAGCATCGTCGCCATGTTCGGCTGGATCATGCCGGCGCCCTTGGCGATGCCGGTGACCGTGATCGTGCGCCCGTCGATGACGACCTGGCGCGACACGGCCTTGGGCACGGTGTCGGTGGTCATGATCGCCTCGGCGGCCGAAGCCCAGTGGTTCACGCCGAGGTCGGCGATGCAGTCCGGCAGCGCCGCCTCGACGCGCTCGACGGGCAGCGGCTCCATGATCACGCCGGTGGACAGCGGAAGCACCTGCGATGCCTCCACCTCGAGCAGCCTCGCGACCGCCTCGCACGTGGCGCGCGCATTCGCCAGGCCCGGCTCGCCGGTGCCCGCGTTGGCCACGCCGGTGTTGACGACGATGGCGCGCATGGGGCGCTTGTGCGCGAGGTGCTCGCGGCACACCAGGACCGGCGCCGCGGCGAAACGGTTGCGCGTGAAGACGCCGGCCACGCGCGTGCCTTCATCGAGCGCGACGAGCAGCAGGTCCTTGCGATTCGGCTTGCGGATGCCGGCCCTGGCGACGCCGAGGCGAACCCCGGAGATGCCGAGCAGGTTTTCCGGGCGGGGAGGCTCCAGGTTGACAGCCATGGCCGGCCGATTTTACTTGAACCGCACGCGCGCCATCGAATGGGTGTCCGCATAACGCCCGCCGCGCAGCGCGTAGGCCTTGTGCGTGCCCTCGATCTCGAAGCCGAACTTGCGGTACAGGGCGATGGCCACCTCGTTGTCGGTGAACACGGTGAGCTCGATGCGCGCGGCGGGCAGCCAGTTGTCGGCGAGATCGACGATCGCCTGCATCAACGCGCGGCCGATGCCCTTGCCCTGCCAGCCCTTGTGCACGCCGATGCCGAGCATCATCACGTGCGCGCGCCGCGGGCTGGTTCCCGAGCGATGCAGGCCCGCGTGGCCGACGATCTCGCCGTCCACGCTCGCGACCAGCAGGTAATCGGTATCGGGCAGGTCGGCGATGCGCTTGCGCCAGAACTCCTTCGACGGGAATGGCACCTGCAACGTGCCCCAGTACATCTCCTCGTCCTGGAAGGAACGCGAGAAAGCCTCGCAGTCGTCCGGATGCGCCCGCCGGATGACGACTTGCGTGCCGGGGCTCGACGCCATCGCTACCGCGTCACGCGAGCTTGCCGTGGCACTGCTTGTACTTCTTGCCCGAGCCGCACGGGCACGGGTCGTTGCGGCCGACCTTCTGCGTGGAGCGCACGAAGGTCTCGACCGGCGGGGCGGCGGCCACCGCCGGAGCGCCGGAGAAGCCGCCCTCGGGCGGCGCCTGCTCGGCCGCGTCGTCGCCCACGCCGGGCTGGAAGTCGGCGTGCTGGTACTGCACGTTCTTGACGGCGCGCGCCGCCTCTTCGGCGCGGCGCTCGGCTTCCTCGACCTCTTCGCGCGACTGCACGCGGATGCCCATCAGGTGGCGCGTCACCTCGCGCTTGATGGAGTCGAGCATCGCGCCGAAAAGCTCGAACGCCTCGCGCTTGTATTCCTGCTTCGGCTGCTTCTGCGCATAGCCGCGCAGGTGGATGCCCTGGCGCAGGTAGTCGAGGGCCGCGAGGTGCTCGCGCCAGTGGATGTCGATCGACTGGAGCATGATGGCGCGCTCGTAGTTGTGCAGCGCCTCGGGATCGATGGGCGCGAACTTCGCCTCGTACGCCTTCGCCGCCTCCTCGATGACGCGCTCGGCGATCTTCTCCGCGTCGAGCGCCTCGTCCGCCTTCGCCCATTCGGCGATCGGCAGCGGGAGCGAGAACTCGCTTTCGAGGGCGCGCTCGAGCCCCGGCAGGTTCCACTGCTCCTCGACGCTGCCCGGCGGGATGTGCTGCTGCACCGTGGTGCCGAGCACGTCCGCGCGGATGGAGCGGATGGTCTCCGTGATGTCCTTCGACTCCAGCAGCTCGTTGCGCTGCTGGTAGATGACCTTGCGCTGGTCGTTGGCGACGTCGTCGTACTCGAGCAGCTGCTTGCGGATGTCGAAGTTGCGCGCCTCGACCTTGCGCTGCGCGTTCTCGATCGAGCGCGTCACCATGCGCGCCTCGATGGGCTCGCCCTCGGGAATCTTGAGCGAGCGCATGATGCCCTGCAGCCGCTCGCCGGCGAAGATCTTGAGCAGCGGGTCCTCGAACGAGAGGAAGAAGCGCGAGGAGCCCGGGTCGCCCTGGCGGCCGGAACGCCCGCGCAGCTGGTTGTCGATGCGGCGCGACTCGTGGCGCTCGGAGCCGATGATGTGCAGCCCGCCCGCGGCCACCACCTGCTCGTGCAGCTTCTGCCACTCGGCCTTCATCTGCGCGGCGCGGCGCTCCTTCTCCTCGGGCGGGATCGCCTCGTCGCCCCGCATCTTCTGGATCTCGGGATCGGGATTGCCGCCGAGCACGATGTCCGTGCCGCGGCCGGCCATGTTGGTCGCGATCGTGACCTGCGCCGGACGGCCCGCCTGCACCACGATCTCGGCCTCGCGCGCGTGCTGCTTCGCGTTCAGCACGTTGTGCGGGATCTTCTCCTTCTGCAGCATCCCGGAGAGGAGCTCGGAATTCTCCACCGACGTGGTGCCCACCAGGATCGGCTGGCCCTTCGCGGTGCGCTCCTTCACGTCGTTGATG
>DASTGG010000293.1:0-9822 GCA_035719385.1 Usitatibacter sp. | reverse complement strand
GCACCGCGAGCGCCATGGCCGCGGTCACGCCGGCGTCGATCGCATTGCCGCCACGGTCGAGCACGCGCGCGGCGGCGAGCGCGGCGAGGTAGTGCCCGCAGGAAACCGCATAGTCGCGGCCCATGAGCGTCGGCCGGAAGCTCTCGGCCGGCGCGCTCAGCTTGAACGAGGGCTTCGCCTCCATGTCAACGCTTGAGCTCGATGTTCCTGTCGCGCACGACCTCGCCCAGCCGCTGGCCCTCTTCCCTGAGGAATGCGCTGAACTGCGCGGCGTCGCGGAACTCGGTCTGCACGCCCATCGCGTAGGCCTTCTCCTCGAACGCCTTCGACTGCGCGATCTTGCGCAGCTCGGCCGCGAGCTTGTCGCGCGCGGCGACCGGCACGCCGTGAGGCGTCACGAATCCGTACCAGTTGCCGGCGTGCAGTCCCTCGACGCCCTGCTCGGCCATCGTCGGCACGTCGGGAATGGTGTGCAGGCGCTGCGGTCCGGCCACGCCCAGGATCTTCACCTTGCCGGCCTTGCGGTGCGGCTCCACGTTGTATGCGTTCACGAACGCGAGGTCCACCTGGCCGCCCAGCAGCGCGTTCACCGCGGGCGCCACGCCCTGGAACGGCACGTGGATGTAGCTCGTGCCCGTGAGGTTCTCGAAGGTCGCCAGGCCCAGGTGCGAGGTGCTCCCCACGCCGTAGCTCGCCGCGGACAGCTTGCCGGGATTCGCTTTCGCGTAGGCCACCAGCTCCTTCACGTTGTTGGGCGGCAGGTCCGCGCGCGTGGCGAGCACGAACGAGACGCGCGCCACCATGGCCACGGGATCGAAATCCCTGATGGGGTCGTAGGGCAGCGGCTTGTACACGGACGGATTGATGGCGTGGGTCTCCGCGGTCACGGCGAGGATGCCGTAGCCGTCGGCCGGCATCGCTGCCGCAGCCTGGGTGCCGATGATGCCGTTGGCGCCCCCCTTGTTGTCCACGACGACCGGCTGCCCGATGGCTCGCTGCAGCTGGTCCGCGCTGAATCGCGCGAGCGTGTCGGTCACGCCGCCCGGGGGCCACGGAACGATCATCTTGATGGGCTTGTCGGGGTAGTCGGCCAGCGCCCCGAGCGCGGTACCCAGCAAGGCCGCGCCGAACGCGAGCATGAAACGTCGTGCTGATTTCATCCATCCTCCCTTGATGTCCCGGCGCCGGCCGCCATGAAAGCCGCCAGCTTTCCGCGCTGCCGTCCTTCGCCGTCGAAGTTGCCGGGCGAGAGCCACCGCTCGAATGCGGAGCGGATCCCGGGCCATTCGCCGTCGACGATCGCATACCAGGCGGTATCGCGGCTGCGCCCCTTGTAGACAACCGCCTGGCGGAAGATGCCCTCGAAGGCGAACCCGAAGCGCAGCGCCGCGGCACGCGACGGCGCATTCAGGCTGTCGCACTTCCACTCGACGCGGCGATAGCCGAGCTCGTCGAACGCGCGCCGCAACATGAGGTAGATCGCCTCGGTCGCGGCCGTCGTGCGCTGCAGCAGCGGCGAGAAATTGAGGTGCCCGATCTCGATCACGCCATTGGCGCCGTCGATGCGCATGAACGCGGCGACACCGGCCGCGCGTCCCGCGGAATCGACGATCGCATGGAAGAGCGGATCGTCCTTGCGCGAGACCTCGTCCACCCAGGCGCGATACGCCTCGGGCGTCGCGAACGGATCCGTGAACAGGTACGTCATGCTGCGGCCTTCACGATCGAGCGAGTTCGCCTCGTGGAGCGCTGCCGCGTGGCGCGGCCCGTCGAGAGGCTCCAGCCGGCAATGGCGTCCGGCCATCGGCGTTCGCGGCGGCGCCGCGCGCGGCGTCCATGCCGGCAGCGCCGGCCCGATGGGCTGGCCGAGCGCGTTCGTGCGCGGCGGCGCGCCGCTAGCGTCCCCAGACATCCTTCAGCACCCTCACCCAGTTCTCGCCCATGACCTTGCGGATGCGCCCTTCCTTCCAGCCGCGCTTGTCCATCGTCGCGGTCAAATTCGGCGTCTCCCCGATGGTGCGGATGCCTTCGGGGTTGATCACGTCGCCGAAGTCGGTGAGCTTGCGCCCGTAGCCCTTGTCGTGCGTGATCCAGTCGAAGAACTCGCGACCGTAGCCCTGGGTGAAGTCGGTGCCGTAGCCGACGTGGTCCTCGCCCACCAGGTCGATCACGTGCTCCATCGCCTCCACGTAGTCGTCCACGGTGGACTTCGGCCCGCGCTTCAGGAACGGCGGGAACATCGTCACGCCCACGAAGCCGCCGCGCTCGGCGATGAACCTGAGCTGCTCGTCGGTCTTGTTGCGGGGATGCTGCTTGAGGGCCGCCGGCGCGCAATGCGTGTACGCGACCGGCTTCTTCGAGGCGCGGATCACGTCCTCGCTCGTGCGCGGGCCGACGTGCGAGAGGTCGCAAAGGATGCCGACGCGGTTCATCTCGGCGACGACGTCGTGCCCGAACTCCGACAGGCCGCCGTCGTGCTTCTCGTAGCAGCCGGTGCCGACGAGGTTCTGCGTGTTGTACGCCATCTGCATGATCCCCACGCCCAGCTCCTTGAAGAGCGCGAGGAACGGGATCTGGTCCTCGATGCCGGTGATGTTCTGCCAACCGAGGATGATGCCGGTCCTGCCCTCGCGCCTGGCGCGGTGGATGTCCTCGGTGGTGTAGACCTGCGTGATGAGGTCGGCATTGTCGCGGAAATGCTCCTTCCACCGCGCCACGTTCGCCATGGTGTCGCGGAAATTCTCCCACACGCAGCAGGTGCAGTTCGCCGCGGTGATCCCGCCGCGCCGCATGTCCTCGAAGATCTCGCGCGAGAATTTCGAGACGATGAGCCCGTCGATGATGATCGCGTCCCGGTGCAGCTTCGTGACCTGCGTTGCGCCCTCCATCGTGACTTCCTCTCCCTTTCAGCGCCCCTTGCGGCGCGCGCCCGCGCGCGGCCTCAGCACGCAGAGTTCCTCGAAGCGCCGCAGCGCCGCGGACGCATGGTCCGTGAGGCGCGCGGCATGGATCGGTATGGGCTGCGCGACGTCCACGAGCGGGCGCACCACCACGCCCGTGCGGCAGACGTTGCGCGCGCAACCCGCGTAGACCGAGACCCCGGCGCCGGCGGCCACGAGCCCGAAGATGCCGCCCGTGTTCGACGCTTCCTGCACCACGTTCGGGAAGAACCGCGCCGCACGGCAGAGGTCGAAGAGCAGCGTGCGGAACGCGCTGAAGGCGTCGTTGCTGCCCATCACGAATGGCTCGCCCGCGAGGTCCGGCAGCCGCAGCGTCTCGCGGCTCGCGAGCGGGTGCGCCGCCGGCAGCAGCGCCACGTAGTCCTGCTCGTCGACCAGCACGCTGCTCGCCTTCTGCGCCCGGAAGGGGCCGATCATGAAGCCGATGTCCACCCGGCCCTCGAGAAGCGCCATCTGCTGTGCCGCGCTCGGCATGTACTCCAGCGTGATCGAGACGCCGGGCCAGGCCGCGCGGTACGACTGCAGGATCGCGGGCAGGCGCCCGTTGATGGCGAAATCCATGTAGGCGACGCGCAGGTGCCCCTCGCGGCCGGCGGCGGCGTTCCTCGCGGCATGCGCGGCGAGGTCGAGGTGGCCGAGCGCGAGCCGGCATTCGGCGGCAAACGCCTCGCCCGCGGCCGTGAGGCGCACGCGCCGCGTGGTGCGCTCGAAGAGCGGCGCGCCGACTTCGTCCTCGAGCTGGCGCACCGCGCGCGACAGCGCCGGCTGCGTCATGAAGAGCGCCCCGGCGGCCCGCCCGAAATGCAGCTCGTTGGCCACCGAGAGGAAGGCGCGCACCTGCCGCAGGTCGAATCGCGTCATTGATGCTCCAACGGCATCAATCGGGGATCGATTGATATCAAAGCCCGCGCCCGGGCGCCTAGAATGGAAAGCAACCATTCCCCGAGGAGGCACCCATGTCGGACAAGCTCGAGCAGGCCCTGGAAGCGGCTTTCGAGGAAGCGCGCCGCCGCTACAGCGAGCGCGGATTCCAGCGGCGCATCGGCTTCGGCAGGAAGCCCGCGCTCATCAGCGTGGATCTCGCGAACGCGTGGACGCGGCCGGGCAATCCCTTCACCTGCGAGCACATCGACGACCAGGTGATCCCCGCGATGCAGACGCTGCTGGCGGCCTTCCGGCGCAACAAGCTGCCCGTCGTTCACGTCACCACGTGCTACCAGATCACCGACCGCCACAATCCGCACACCGACATGGGCCTGTGGCACTGCAAGATCCCCGTCGAGGCGGTGAACGAGGCGGACAGGAGCCTCTGGGCCATCGACTCGCGCATCGCCCCGATCGCCGGCGAGCAGCTGCTCGTGAAGAAGCGCGCGAGCGCCTTCCACGGCACGTACCTCGCGGGCTACCTGCGCGCCGCAGGCGTGGACACGATCCTGGTGACCGGCGTGACGGCCTCCGCATGCGTGCGCGAGACGATCTGCGACGGGCTCGCCGAGGGGTTCCGCACGATCGCGGTGAAGGAAGCGATCGGCGACCGCGTGCCGGGGGCCGTGTTGTGGAACCTCTTCGACATCGACGCGAAGTTCGCCGACGTCGAGACGGTGGAGCGTTGCGTCCAGTACCTGGACTCCATCGGGCAGCCCGCGAAGGTCGCCGAGCCCGCCTGAGTCAACGGACGACGAAGCCATCTTCGGGTCGCCATGAAACGACGAGCGGCGCGCCTGCGCGCGCCGCGCCGCCCTCGGCGGACGACGCGCTCACGAGCAGGTTATCCCCGGCGGCCGTGACGAGCTCGTACTCGGTCGCGGGCCCGAGATAGGTCGCGTTGCGCAGGGTGACCGGGATGCGATTGCCCTGCGCCCGCTCCGCGGGCCCCAACGTGAGATGCTCGGGCCGGATGCAGAGCGCCGCCGCTCCCTGGTCGTGGTCGCCCGCGAACGCGTGGCGCGTGCCGTCGCGGCTCTCGAACTCGCCGCGGCCCGTGACGCGCCCCTCGATGAAGTTGCACTTGCCGATGAAGCCCGCCACGAAGCGCGTCCCCGGCCGCTTGTAGAGGTCCTCGGCTGAGCCGAGCTGCTCCAGCTTGCCGTGGCTCATCACGCCGATGCGGTCGGCGATGGCCATCGCCTCTTCCTGGTCGTGCGTGACGAAGACCGAGGTGATGCCGGCCTCGCGCTGCAGCTGCCGGATCTCGGTGCGCATCTGCTGGCGCAGCTTGGCATCCAGGGCCGAGAACGGCTCGTCGAGGAGCAGCACGTCGGGCTCGATCGCCATCGCTCGCGCGAGCGCCACGCGCTGCTGCTGGCCGCCGGAGAGCTCGCGCGGCCGGCGGCGCGCGAGCTTCTCGAGCTGCACCCATTCGAGCATCTGCTTCACGCGCTCGGCCACGCGCGACTTTTCCCACTTGCGCACGCGCAGGCCGAAGCGCACGTTCTCCTCGACGTCCAGGTGCGGGAAGAGCGCGTAGCCCTGGAACACCATGCCGACGTTGCGCTTGTGCACCGGAAGCGCCGTCACGTCGCGGTCGCCGAAGTGCACCGTGCCCGAGGTGAGCTGCACGAAGCCGGCGATGGATCGCAGGATCGTGGTCTTGCCGCAGCCGCTGGGGCCCAGAAGCGCGAGCAGCTCGCCGTCCTTGATGTCGAGCGACACGTCGTCCACCGCGACGAGCTCGCCGTAGGCCTTGCGGATGCTGCGAAGGTCGACTCCGGCCATGGCGAGCTAGAAGGCCCTCCCGAGGTTCACGAAGCGGTCGGAGACGAGCAGCGCCGCGCCGATGATCACGATCTGCACCGTGGCCACCGCGGCGATGGTCGAGTCGAGGTTCCACTCGAGGTAGTTGATGATGGCGATGGGCAGCGTGGTCTTGCCGGGCCCCACGAGGAAGAGCGACTGCTCGAGCTCGGTGAACGACGCGATGAACGAGAAGAGCGCGGCGGCGATGATGCCCGGCCGGATGACCGGCAGCGTGACCAGGAAGAAGGTCTGCAGCGCGTTCGCGCCGAGGCTCTGCGCCGCCTCCTCGGCGTTGCTGCCGGTCGATACGAGGCTCGCGCAGACGAGCCGCATGGTCCACGGAATGCCCACCAGCGTATGCGCAAGCAGCAGCCCGAGGAAGGTCGCGGTGAGCTGGAACTCGGTGAGGATCTCGAACTGCACGTAGTACAGGTACACGGCCGCGCCGGCGACGATCGCGGGCACGTACATCGGCGACAGGAGCACCTCGCGGGCCGCGCCGCGCAGCGGCACCGACATGCGCTCGATCGCGAGCGCCGCGGGCACGCCCACGATCAGCGAGCCCACGGTCGCGCAGACCGCGACCTGGATGCTCATGATGAATCCCTGCGAGAAATCCTCGAGCTGCCAGGCGCGCGCGTAATACGAGACGGTGTACCCGGACGGCGGGAAGGCGAGGATCTTGTCGGCGAAGAAGCTGGCCCACATGATGACGCCGAGCGGCGCCACCGTGAACACCACGATCAGGACGACGAAGAAGAGGTAGACCGCGCGTCCGAGGGTCATGGCTAGAAATAGCGGCGCGACAGCACCGTGGTCGAGATCACCGTCATCGTGAGCGTGACGGCCATGAGCACGCAGGCGAGCGCGGAGCCGAACGGCCAGTTGGTCACCTTGGAAATCTGCTGATACACCAACGGCCCCATCATGTGCACGCTCGGCCCGCCGATCAGCACCGGCGTGGCGTACGCGTTCATGGCGAGGCAGAAGCAGATGGCGCCCGCGGCGAGCATGCCGGGCAGCGACAGCGGCATGACCACGGCGAACATCGTATGCAGCGGCGACAGCCCGAGCGAGCGGCCGGCCTCCTCGAGGGAGCCCGGGATCGAGTCGATCACGCTCTGCAGGGTGATGATCGTGAACGGGAGCAGCACGGACACGAGGCCGATCACCACGGCGGTCGGCGTGTAGAGGATCTTGATCGGCTGGTCGATGATGCCGGTGGCCACCATCACGGCGTTCGCGAGGCCCCTGGTGCCCATGATCACCATCCAGGCCGCGGCCCGCACCGCGTTGCCCATGAGCAGCGGCAGCACCGTGACGATGATGAGGAAGCTGCGCAGCTTCTCGGACGGCGAGCGCGAGATGAAGTACGCGACCGGGTAACCCAGCACGAGGCAGATCAGCGTGGAGAGCCCGGCGATCTCGGCGGTGAAGAGCAGGACCCGCGCGTAGAACGGGTCGCTCACAAGCTTCACGTAGTTCTCCGCCGAGAACACCCCCTTCATGAGCGTGGCCGGGTCGTACACGTCGAGGCTGTAGCGGATGACGAGCGCGAGCGGCGCCAGCAGGAACGCCGCCACCAGCAGCAGCGCGGGCAGCACGAGGGCCAGCCCGCGCAGCCGCGCGCCCTTCTCCGGTCCCATCGCCTATCCCGCCGGCGTCAAACGAACGCCTTGTTCCACCACTCCAGCATCGCGGCCGTGTTGGCGGCGAGGAAGCCGAAGTCCGGCGAATACAGCTTCTTCTTCTGCTCGGCCGTGTGCAGGATCTTCGAGCCCATCTCGCCCGGAAGCTGCACCTTGTTGGATGCGGGCGAGTAGAAGTTGGCCTGGCAGAGCTCGGCGAGCTGCTTCGGGTCGAGCAGCGCGTTCAGGTACTCGTACGCCTCGCCCTTGTGGGCCGCCTTCTTCGGGATCACCGCGCCGAAGGTCTGCAGCGCGGCGCCTTCCTTCGGGAAGCTCACGGCCACCGGCACGCCGTCCTTCTGGAACTGCAGCCCGCGCGCGCGGTAGTTGCACGCGATCCAGATCTCCTCGCCCTTGAAGCCGGCGGCGATCTGCTGGTGCGACTCGTAGACTTTCGGGTGGTTCACCTGCTTGAGCTCGAGCAGCTTCTTCTTGGCCGCCTCGAGGTCGTGGAGCTTGCCGGTGGCGAGGAGGCTCGCCATCTGCATGTAGTCCTCGTAGTGCTGGTTGGTGACGCCGACCTTGTCCTTGTACTTCGGGTTCCAGAGCTCGGCGAGGCTCGTGGGCGGCGTCTTGATGTAGTTGGGGTTGTAGACGACTTCCCAGGTGCTGTAGAGCCACGGGACGAAGTAGGGAGTCCTGATCTCGGGCACCAGGTCCGAGGCGTTCGCGATCCTGCCGAAATCGATCGTGTCGATCGCGCCGTTGGAGTTGAGCAGGAACGCGTCCGAGATGGCGACGTGCGCCACGTCGAGCGTGCCGCGCGGCAGGTTCTTCTCGGCGAGGATCTTGGTCCGGCGCTGCGGCGCGGTGTTGAGGTCGCGCACGATCTTCCAGCCCTTCTGCTCGAGCAGGGGCTGCTCGATGTACTTCACGGTGCGGTCGTTCCAGTCGCCGCCCCAGTTGGAGATCACGATCTGCCTCGATTGCGCGAAAGCCGCGCGCATGCCCGCGATGCCCACGCCCGCCAGCGCGAGACCTGCGCCGATGAATTGCCTGCGTTCCATGTCCGCTCCTCCTCTGTTGGGGCCTACTTCCAGACCTGCCTGCACACGCGGTGGAAATTGCCGCCGAGGATGCCGCGAACATCCTCTTCCGCATAGTTTTTCCGCAGCATCAGCTCGGCGAGGTCCGGGAGCTGCTCGGGCTGCACGAACGCGGTGTGCCGGTTCGGCTTGCCGTCGTTGTCCGGCCATGCGTCCGGATTCTCGTCCACGTACTTCCAGAAACCGGCGACGTCCTTCACGTAATCCAACCCGATGCCCGCGTGCTGCGCGCCCACGAGGCCCACGATGTGGTCGAGGTGCCGGAACATCGACTCGCTGCGGGCCTCCATGTCGTCGAGGAACTCGCCCAGGCCGTTCACGCCGATCACGCCACCGGTCTGGGCGCACTTGCGGATCTGGTCGTCGCGGATGTTGCGATAGTGGGGAAAGACCGCGTAGGCGTTGCAGTGCGAGAAGATGCACGGCGACGTGCTTGCCTCCATGGCCTCCATCGAGGTGCGATAGCCCGTATGCGTGCCGTCCACGAGCATGCCCACGCGGTTCATTTCGCGCACCACCGACAGGCCGAAGCGCGAAAGGCCGCAGTCGGTGCGCTCGGCGCAGCCGTCGCCCACGAGGTTCTTCTGGTTGTAGGCCATCAGCATGTGGCGCACGCCCAGCCGGTAGAACACCTCGATCATCCCCAGGTCGTTGCCGAGGGCATTGGTCCCCTGGAAGTTGAGCGTGATCGCGAGCTGGCCGGCCGCGCGGGCCGCCTCCACATCCCCGATCGCGCGCACGAGGCGATAGTCGCCCGGATGGCGCGCGACCACCTCGTAGACGCGGGCGATGTTCGAGAGCGCGGGCGCCGGGCCGAACGTCTTGTCGCCGCCGATGGTGAGCGAGACCACGCCCACGCCCGCCTTGCGGAACCGCGGAAGGGTCTCGCCGTCGGTCGCGTGCTGCATGCCGTACGGCACGGTCATGTCCCAGACGAGCGCGTCGCGATAGATCGCGCGCGCGCGCTCGCTCACGTCCTGCGTCCGGTCCGGGGCCTGCGTTGCCATCGGGCTACCTTAGCGAAAGGCCCTCCGCACGTTTTTCCCGTATGCGACGCGGACTTGCACTTTTGCGAACTATGCGATGCGCGCGGCGCGGCGCAGGCTCGACGGTGGCGTCTTGAAGTGGTTGGCGAACGCGCGCGAGAAGTGCGAGCAGTTGCCGAATCCGCACTCGAAGCCGATGTCGGTGAGCGATGCGTCGGTGTGCTCGATCATCCAGCGGGCGCGCGCCAGGCGCAGCTGGAGCCGGTAGTGGCGCGGCGTGATCGACACGTCCGCCACGAAGCGGCGCTCGAGCTGGCGCATGCTGATGCCGAGCTCGCGGGAGACGTCGACGAGCAGGTCCGGGTGCGCCAGGCGCTGCTCGATCATCAGCATCGCCTGGCGAACC
>DASTGG010000292.1:0-4366 GCA_035719385.1 Usitatibacter sp. | reverse complement strand
AGACTCCATTTCGGTTAATTCAGCTTCGCGAACCTGAATTATCCGAAATGGAGTCTGACCCCATTTATTTCGCGTCGCAGCGGACGATGTTCGCGAAGGGAGCGCTCGGGTCGCGCGCCTTCTTCGGGTCCGTGCAGAAGCAGGCCTGGTCCCAGTACCAGCGGCCGCTGCGCCCCTGGCGCATGATGTGCTCGCAGGTGAGCGTGCCCATGGAGTCGGGGAGCTTGGCCGGGCGCATCGCGAGCGGCGGCATGACGGGCGGCTTCGCGTCGGGCGCGGGTGGCGGCACTTCGTAGACGTTGTCGCAGACGGGCAGGTGCTTGCAGACGCCCTCGCCGTTGCATAGCCACTCCCACTTGCATTCCGCCGCCGCCGGCAGGGCCGCCGCGGCCGCGATCGTCGCGATGAGCGTGCGCGCAATCATCGATCTCTCTCCTGGTTCGCCGCGCGGTCGCCATCGCCGCGCCATGGAGGAAAGTCTGCGCCGCGCCGCGCGCCGCAAGCAATGCGCGGACGCTTGCGGCCTGTTACGGTTTGTCACTCCCGTATACTGCGCGACCATGCGTGCCCTGGCCTTCGCGCTCGTCTTCCTTCTTGCGGCTGCCGCGACGGGTGCGAATACCGCGGAGACGGCACCGGGGCCGCTCGACGCAGTGGTGGCGAAGCGCGTGGCCGAGACGGAAACGCCCGCCTGCATCGCGGTCGCGATGGTCGATGCGCGCACGCGCTTCGCCTACGCATGCAGCGACGGCGCGGCGCCCGTCACGCTCACCGGGCAATCGCTTTTCGAGATCGGCTCCATCAGCAAGGTCTTCACGGGGCTCGTCCTCGCGGACATGGTGCGCAAGGGCGAAGCGTCGCTGGACGATCCGGCGGCGAAGCACTCGCGGCCGGGAGCGAAGCTGCCCACGCGGGCGGGACGCGAGATCACCCTGCTCGACCTCGTCACGCAGACCTCGGGCCTTCCGCGCCTGCCGCCGCGGCTCGCCGGGACGCCGACGGATCCGTATGCTCTGTTCGGCCCGGACGACCTGTACCAGGCGCTCGCCGCGACCGAGCTCACCCACGACATCGGCACCAACTACGAGTAGTCGAATTTCGGCTTCATGTGGCTCTCCGAGATCGTCTCACGCATCGGCGGCAAGCCTTTCGCCGAGCTGGTCAGGGAGCGGGTGCTCGCGCCGCTCGGCATGCACGACACGATGGTGGCGCTCGACGAGGCGCACCGCCGGCGGCTCGTGACCGGCCACAACGCACGCTACGAGCCCGTGAGTCCATGGGATTTCGCGCCCGAGATCGCGGGCGTGGGCGGGCTGCGTTCCTCGGTCGCGGACATGGCGCGGTTCGCCGAGGCGATGGCGGGCACGCGCTCGACGCCGCTCGACGAGACCATCGCGGTGGCGATGAAGCCGTTGCGCAAGGGTCCGGGCAATCTCGCGCTCGCCTACGCCTGGCACGTGCGCACCACCGAGCGCGGGATGCTGCACCTGCACAACGGCGGCACCGGCGGCTATCGCGCGATGCTCGCCGTCGACCGCGAGCACAAGCGAGCCGCGGTGGCGCTCGTGGACAGCGTGGCGGTGTTCGACGACCTGCCCGTGCACCTCCTCGATCCCGCGCAGCCGATGTACCGGAAGCGGGTGGCGATCACGCTCGACCCGGCGAAGCTCGACGAATACGCGGGCCGCTACGAGATCTCGCCCACCTTCTCGATCCGCATGTTCGTGGCGGGGGCGCGCCTCATGACACAGGGCACGAACCAGCCGGCCTTCGAGCTGTTCGCGGAGGCGCCCGACCGCTTCTTCGCGCGCATCGTGAACGCGCAGGTGGTTTTCCGGCGTGACAGCGCGGGAAAGGTCGAGGGGCTCACGCTCTTCCAGGGCGGGCGTGAGGTGCGCGCGCCGCGGGTGCCGGCGCCATGAGCCTCGCGCATGCATGCGATGCGCGCATTTCGTTTTGCCCCATGACGCGGATCAAGGCAGCATGACGCCAATGAAATCGACCCGCACCGTGCTCGTGACCGGGGCGCTCATCCTCATGCTCGCCATGGGCGTGCGCCAGACGATGGGCCTGTTCATGCCGCCGATGACGATCGCGCGCGGCTGGACGCGCGAGGACTTCGCGCTCGCCATCGCGCTGCAGAACATCCTCTGGGGCGCCTTCGTGCCCTTCGCCGGCGCGATCGCCGACCGCTGGGGCGCCGGGCGCGTGCTCGTGCTGAGCGCCGCGAGCTACGTCGCGGGCCTGCTGCTCATGGCGGTCTCGGCCACGCCGCTCGCGTTCCATTTCTCCGCGGGTCTGCTGGTGGGGCTCGCGCTCTCCGGCACGACGTTCGGCGTCGTGATGGGCGTCGTGGCGAAGGTCGTCGCGCCGGAAAAGCGCAGCGTCGCCCTGGGCATCGTCGGTGCTGGCGGATCGTTCGGGCAGTTCGCGATGGTGCCCTACGGCGCCTCGCTCATCTCGGGCCTCGGCTGGTACGGCGCGCTGCTCGTGCTCGCCGCGACGGCGGCGCTCATCGTGCCCCTGTCCGCAGGCCTCGCGGGGCGTGTCCCGACGCACCATCATTCGCAGCAGACCGCCTCGGAGGCGTTCGGCGAGGCATTCGGCCAGAGAAGCTTCCATTTCCTCTTCTGGAGCTATTTCGTCTGCGGCGTGCACACGGCGTTCATGGCGCTGCACCTGCCGAGCTACGTGCAGGACGCGGGCATGTCGCTCACGGTCGGCATGACCGCGCTCGCGCTCATCGGCTTCGGCAACGTCTTCGGGTCGTACGGCTCGGGATGGCTCGGCGGCCGCTGGAGCAAGAAATGGCTGCTCACGTGGATCTACGGCCTGCGCTCGGTGCTCATCGTGCTGCTCATGGTGCTGCCGAAGACGCCCGCCACGGTCTATGCGTTCGCGTTCTCCATGGGGCTGCTGTGGCTTTCGACCGTGCCCCTCACCAACGCGCTGGTCGCGCAGATCTTCGGGCTGCGCCACGTGTCGATGCTCTCCGGCGTGGTCTTCTTCGGCCACCAGATCGGCAGCTTCTGCGGCGCATGGCTGGGCGGCGTGATCTTCACGCGCACCGGCAGCTATGACCTCGCGTGGTGGATCTCGATGGCGCTCGGCGTGTTCGCCGCCATCGTCTGCGCCCCCATCAACGAGCGGCCGCTCGCCCGCGCGGCAGCGGCCGCGGCGTAGCATCGCGTGGTGAAATGCGGCCGCATGGATCATCGGCTCCTGAAAACATGAACGCCACGGCGCGAAAGGCGGCCGTGGCGTTCGTGCTGCTCTGCGCCTTCGCGGCGCTGTCGTGGGCGATCTTCCGCGGCTACATGACGCCCGAAATGATGCTGTATCAGATCGAGTCGGGAATGGCGGCGTTCAAAGCCTTCTGCAGTTAGCGCTAGAAAACGATATCAAGGCATCAGCGGCCCGGCCCGCGGCCTTTGTCCTTGTCCTCGTTGTCGGGCTCCTGACCCTTCGGCCGTGCACGCCCGTCGCCGCGCGCGGCCGGATTCGCGGGTGAGCCGCCCTGCGGCGCTGCTTGCGGTGCGGGCTGCGCTGCCTGCGGTGCGGGCGGTGCTGCCTGCGGTGCCGGCTTCGCGCGCTGTTGAGCTTCGGCGGCACGCCGCTGGGCTTCAGCCTGCTGCTGCTGGGCCCGCTGCTGCGCTTCCCCCGCGCGGCGTTGCGCCTCGGCCTGCTGCTGGGCACGCTGTGCTTCGGCCGCGCGACGTTGCGCTTCCTGCTGCTGGGCCTGTTGCTGCCGCTGCTGCGCCTCGGCGGCACGGCGCTGCGCTTCGGCCTGCTGTTGCTGGGCCCGCTGCTGCTGCGCTTCAGCCGCGCGCCGCTGCGACTCGGCCTGCTGCTGTTGCGCACGTTGTGCTTCGGCCGCGCGACGTTGCGCTTCCTGCTGCTGGGACTGCTGCTGCCGCTGCTGCTCGCGTTGCTGCGCCTCGGCGGCACGCCGCTGCGCGTCCTGCTGCTCGCGTGCGGCGCGTTCCTGTTGCTGCTGTTGCGCGCGCTGCGCCTCGGCCCCGCGGCGTTGCGCCTCCTGCTGCTGGAATTGCTGCTGCCGTTGCTGCTCGCGCTGCTGTGCCTCGGCGGCACGCCGCTGCGTGTCCTGCTGCTCGCGGGTGGCACGCTCCTGTTGCTGCTGCTGCTGTTGCTGCTGTTGCGAGCGCTGTTGCGCTTCGCGTTGCGCGCGCTCCTGCTGCTGGCGCTCCTGTTCCTGCGCGGCGCGGTCGCGCCCATTCGTCCCCCGCGCGAGCGGGTTCGCAGGGGTGGCCGGCGATGCCGGCTGCGCGGCCTGGCCGGTGCCCGGCGCGGGTTGCGCCGGCTGCGCGGGCGTGGCGCGCCCGGGCGCCTGGGCGGAAGGCATCGA
>DASTGG010000291.1:0-8551 GCA_035719385.1 Usitatibacter sp. | reverse complement strand
AAGTACGTCTCCGCGATCGCCATGGGATCGAGCATCGATTCCGGCTCGTCAAGAGGTTCCACGCGCGCCGGATTGCGGATCGCGCCGTCGATCACGAAATGCGCCACGTGGATGCCCTTCGGCGCCAGCTCGCGTGCCATGCTCTGCGCCAGCCCGCGCAGCGCGAACTTGCCCATCGCGAAGGGCGCTGACTGCGCATAGCCCTTCACGCTGGCCGAGGCGCCGGTGAAGAAGATGGCACCCGAGCCGTCGGCGAGCATGCGGCGCGCCGCCTCGCGCCCGACCAGGAAGCCGCCGAATGCGCTTACGGCCAGAGCCCGCTCGACGTCCGCGGCATCGAGCTCGGCGATCGGGCCGCGCGTGCGCCAACTCGCGTTGTAGATCACGAGGCGCGGCGAATCGAGCTCATCTGTCACGGTTTCGAAGAGCCGCGCGACGTCTGCTTCCCGCGTCGCATCGCACGCGAAGGCGCGGGCGCCGGTCTCGCGACAGACGGCCTCGAGCTTTCCAACCTCGCGCGCGGCCAGTGCCACACGCATCCCTTCGCGCGAGAAGATCCGAGCGAACGCCGCGCCGAGGCCGGGGCCGGCACCTACCACTAGGCACGTCGTCATGACCGCCGCGTCTTGCGCTTCTTCTTCGCGACCTTGGCGGCCTGCTTGCCGAGCGCCGTGCGCGTCTTCTTCGGCAGCTTCGAAATGGTCCGCTTGCGCTTGGCCGCGGCGGCCGCCTTCTTCACGTTGCGTTTCGCCGCCTTGCGCTGCTTCGTCGTCGCCATGGTCTTCTCCTTTCGCCGCGGGAGCACGGCGGCCAGCCGGACATCGAAATCGACCGTGCAGTACGGCCGCTCCATGCTCCGACCATCCGGCGCGCGTCCCGGTTCATGGCGCTCGAAGTCCACGATGAGGCTGTCGCGCACGCCGAACACCGCGTCCGAGTCCAGGTAAGGACTGTTCGCATCGAAGATGTGCGTGACGAGCGGCGCATGCCCCGGCGCCCTGACCATGAAATGCATGTGCGCCGGCCTCCACGCGTGTCGTCCCATCGCGCGCAGCATGCGCCCCACGGGACCGTCGGTCGGAATGGGATAGTGCGCGGGACGGACAGACCAGAAACGATAGCGGCCCTGGTCGTCCGAAGTGAAGCGTGCGCGCGCCTTCATCGCCTCGCCCACCTGCACATCGTAGAAGCCCTTGGCGTCCGAGGACCACACGTCGATCGCCGCGCCCGCGATGGGGCGACCTTGCTCGTCGAGGATGCGGCCGCGATAGAGCGCCGGCTCGCCTTCCACGCCCTCCGATATGTCGGCGCCCAGCGGCAGGATGGGTGCGCCTTCCCGGAAGAAGGGGCCCATGACCGTCGCGTCCGTCGTCCGCGTCCTTCGCCGCCCGCGCGACTGGGCGAGCATCACCGTGAGCATCGAGGCGCCTAGCGTGTCCGAGAGCAGGATGAATTCCTGGCGCCGCTCGTCGCACATCCGGCCCGTGTCGGTGAGGAAGCGGATCGCCGTGAGCCATTCGTCCTCGGTGAGATCCACTTCGCGTACGAAGTCGTGCAAATGACGGATGAGCGCCGTCATCACCCGCCTGAAGCGCAGATCGGTGCAGTCGTCGAGGCGGTCGATCGCCGCCCGTGTGATGCTGAGCCGGTCCTGCTCGGCCACGTTCAGCGAGGCGCGGCCGCCCGGAACCAGTCGGCGATCTCGCCGCCCGTCCAGTGCACCACGCCGGGCTTGCCGAGGATGTACGCGTACAGCTCCTCCAGGTAGCGGATGCGGTGCGGCGCGCCGGTGAGGTAAGGATGCACCGCGATCGCCATCACGCGCATCGTCTTCTCGCTGTCCTGGTAGAGGCGGTCGAAGAAGTCCTTGCCGCGCCGCAACAGCTCCTCGGCGGGATGGTTCTGGATCACCATCATCGCGATGTCGTTGATCTCGAGCGAGTAGGGCACCGAGATCATCGGCTTCGACGCGGTCGAGACGTACACCGGCTGGTCGTCGAGCACCCAGTTGGCGACGTACTCGATGCCCGCTTCGGCGAGGTGGTCGATCGTGTCGTACGTCTCCGTGAGCCCCGGGCTCTCCCAGCCCTTCGGCGGCTTGCCGGTGAACTCGCGGATCGTCTCCACCGTGTCGCGGATGGCTTTGCGCTGGTCCTCGACCTTGTGCATCGGCGCCTGCAGCCAGCCGTGGCCCATGAATTCCCAGCCTGAGTCCTTCGCCGCCTGGGCCACGCGCGGATAGGTCCTGCACACGAGGCCGTTGATGGCGAGCGTGGGCGTGATGCGGTATTTCTTCATGCAATCGAAGATGCGCCAGAAGCCCACGCGCATGCCGTACTCGTGCCACGCCCAGTTCGGCAGGTCCGGCAGCAGCGGCTGTCCCATGGGCGGCGGCAGCACGGTGCGCGGCATGGGGCGCTCGATGCCCCAATCCTCGACGTTCACGATGGTCCACACGGCCATGCGCGCGCCGCCGGGCAGCTTCAGCGCGGGGCGATCGACGATCGCGGAGTAGGGAACGCGATCGCGGGGCAGGCGTTGCTCGCTCATCGTGCGGCCTCGAATTCGAAGGCGTCGTGAGAATCGGTGTGCACGTGCACGCCGGTGCCCGCCGATTGCACGTCGCCGCTCACCATGTGCAGGCGGTTGCCGACCACTGCCCCCGCAAGGCCGTGTCGCGAGACCGGCATCGAAGGCAGCACGGCCCAGCGGTTCGCCGCGGGATCGTAGGCCTCCAGCGCGCGGAAGGTCATCATGTACACGCCCGTCTGCATCTCGCCGCCCTCGACGTAGATGCGGCCGTTGTGCACGCCGGAAGCCATCGCGCTGCGCGCGGTCGGCATGCGTGCCTTCACGTTGCCCCAGCGGTCGGTCGCCGGATCGTATTCCTCGACCACGTCCACGTTGGTGCCGACGCCGATGAACGCGGCAGCGACGCGACCGCCGATCACGTACACCTTGCCGTTAACGACTCCCGCCGTCGTGTGGTTCCGCGGTGTCGGCATCGGCCGCCGTTCGCGCCACGTGTTCGTCGCCGGGTCGTATTCCTCGACCGTGCCGAGCACGATGTGCGGCTGCGCGGGATGCACGGCCGTCACGTCGGTGTTGGGGGGCGTCGTGGCGCCGCCGATCACGTAGATCTTGTTGCCGACGGTCACCGCGACCGGCGACCCACGCTTCGTGGGCATCGGCGCGAGCGCCTTCCAGCTATCGGCCGCGGGGTCGTACTCCCATGCGTTGTTGATCGGGACCCAGGCCGGCGGCCCGGAGGTCGGCGGCACGAACCCGCCGAACGCGTAGATCTTGCCGTTCATTTCGGTGAACGCGACGTGGTGCGAGGGCAGCGCCATGGGCTTCTTCTTCGCCCACTTGTCGGCCGCGTCATCGTATTCGTACACCATCCCCATCGGCTTCCAGCCCGGAGCCAGGCCGCAGAAGACGTACATCTTCCCGCCCGCCGCGACGCCGAGCAGCTCTTCGGCCGGCTCGGGGAAGGGCGCGAGCTTCACCCACTTGCCCTGCGCCTGCGCGCCGGCCGCGAAGAGCAGGCCGAACGACAGGGCGGCGATCCACGCACGAAGCGATGTCCTCATTTCTTCCTCCCGATCTTCAGCAGCCGCGCCGCGTTGCCGCCTTCGATGCGCTCGCGATCGGCGCGCGCGAGCCGCGGGATCTTCGCGATGAGGCCGACCGGGTCGACCTCGGCCATGTCGTACGGATAGTCGGTGCCGAGCAGCACGTGGTCGACGCCGTACTGGTCCAGCATCTGCCGCAGCATGCGCGGATCGAACGTGATCGTGTCGAAGTAGAACTTCTTCAGGTAGCTCGACGGCGCGCGCTTGATCGCCGTGCGGCAGTCGGGCCGCGCGCGATGCGCGTGGTCCATGCGCGCCCAGTAGTGCGCGAGGTAGCCGCCGCCGTGGGGCAGCACGATCTTCAGCTTCGGATGGCGGTCGATCACGCCGTCGAAGATCAGGTGGCTCACCGCGACGGTCGTCTCGAGCGGATTGCCGATCACGTTGTTGAAGTAATGGTCCGAGAGGCGCTCGCCCTGCGAGAAGCCGAGCGGGTGCATGAAGATGACGATGCCCAGCTCCTCGGCACGCGCGAAGAACTTGTCGAGGCCGAGCTGCGGATCGCTGAGCTCCTTCCCGTTCACGTTCGGGATGATCTCCACGCCGCGCAGGTTGAGCTCCTTCACGCACCGGTCGAGCTCGGCGACGGCGAGGTCGGCGTTCTGCAAAGGGATGCTTCCGAGCGCGACGAACCGGTCGGGCCACTTCGCCACGATCTCCGCGAGGCGATCGTTCACCATCCGCGCGACTTCCGCGCCGAAATCCGCCTCCGCCCAGTACGCGAGCTGGTTGGGCGCGGGCGAGATCGCCTGGATGTCGATGCCCATCCGGTCCATGTCCTTCAGCCGCGTCTCGATCGAGGAAAGCTTCGGCCCGCGCTCCTGCACCTGCTTCGCGTTCACCTCGCGCGTAAGGGTGTTGGAGAAGCGGAAGAGGGCGTCGTGCTGCTTGGGATCGAGCGGCGCCAGCTTCTGGGCGACCTCGGGGTTGAGGTAGTGACAGTGGATGTCGACGCGCAGGGCGCGGTCCTTGCGGTCGCGGACGATGCGCGGACGCGCGCTCTTGCGGGCGGCGTCCTGGCGAGCGGCGGGAATGCACGAGTAGAGCATCAGGACTCCAGGTTCTTCGCGGGGGGCCAGGTTCGGGAGTACACCGGGTTCTTCAGGAATTCCTCGGGCGGATAGGTCCAGAACTGGCTCACGTCGGGATAGGTCTTCACCACCGCGTTCACGAGCCGCCCGTCCTTGCGCTCGACCTTGCGGATGTAGACGTTGCCCACGACGTTGCCGTAGGCGTCGAACGCAACCGGCCCGCGGCAGGTGTCGACGTGCAGGGCGCGCAGCGCCTTCATGAACGCGGCCTTGTCCTCCACGCGTCCGTTCACGGCTTCCACCGCCGCCTGGAACACCGCGCCGTTCACGTACGTGGCCGCCGCGTAGAAGCCCGGGTCGTAGCCCACGGCCTTGCGGAACGCGGGCGCGAATTTGCGGTTGATCGGATTGTCGATCTCGGCCGAATACCAGCACGCCGTCGGAATGCCGAGCGCCTCGTCGCCCATGTTGCGCAGCACGGACTCGTCGAGCGCCGTCATGCCGCCGACCACCTTCACGCGCGATTGCAGGCCGTACTCGTTGAACTGCCGCAGGTAGCGGAAGCCGTTCGAGCCCGCGAAGCCGAGGAAGATCGCGTCGAGGTGGGGATTGGTCTGCGCGAGGTAACCGCCGTAGTCGGCCACGGCGAGCGGCGGGAAGAGCTTCTGCACGATCCGGCCACCCAGCTCCTCGAACACGCGCTGGAAGCCCGCGACCATCTCCTGGCCGTAGGCGATGTCGTCGGCGATGACCGCCATGCGCTTGTAGCCGAGCGTCTTCGCGCAGTACTCCGCCATGGGATGCGCCGATTGCGACGAGGTCGAGGTCGCGCGCACGAACCAGGGATTGGGCTTCCTCTGCGTCATGTCCTCGGCCGCTGCGACCGACATCGTCGGAATCTGCTTCTCGCGGATGTAATCGTCGATGGCGAGCGCCTCGAACGCGGCGAGCGGCCCGGTGACCGCGTGCACGTTGTCGCGCTCCACCAGCTCCTGCATCTTGATGCGTGCGGTGGCGGGCACGCCGGCGGTATCGGCGACGAAGAGCTCGACCTTGCGGCCCGCGATCGTGTTGTTGCGCTCCGCGAGGTACATCACGAGCGCCTTCTCCATGTCGATGCCGCCCGAGGCGAGAGCTCCGGTCTTCACCGTGAGCAGGCCCAGCCGGATCGCGCCCGATTGCGCCCGTGTCGCGCCGGGCAAGCCGAGCGCCGCGGTGCCCACGACGGCCGCCTGGATGAATCGCCTGCGATCGATCGCCATGTCGCGTTCCTCCTGTCGGTTCGGGTCAGCGCTCCGGAATGACGGGCACGAGCAGGTACGCGTCGCGGCCCGCCCCGAAATGCAGCGTCGTGCGTCCGGCGAACACCTCCGGCGGACGGTCACGAGGATCGTCGTGCAGGAACGGGCCGCAACCGAGCAGCTCGTTCTTGAAGTTCGACAGGCGTGCGCCGGTCGTGCGCTGCCACTCGTAGTCGCGGCCGCGGATCGTGAGCGCCAGGCGATGCCCCGGCGGCGCCACGATCGACGTGGGCCAGAGCTCGATGTCGAGCGCGACGATCTCGCCGGGCGCGAGCGGCTGCGCCTCGTCGTGCGCGTGGTACGGCCGCCACGGCGTGGAGAGCGCGGCGTCGAGCTTGCGGTGCGAGGCGCGCAGCCAGCCCTGCGCGACCGGCGTGTGGGGATCGACCGCGCCCTGGAAGACGACTTCGCGCAGGTCGGGCGTGAAGACGCGGAACACGGCGAACAGATCCGCGTCCCGGGTCGAGGAAGAGACGAAAAGGCGCGCGGCGAGCGGGCCGGTGATCTCGGTCTCCTCCTCGAGCGGCTCGGAGACGAAGGTGACGCCGTCGCCCATCGCGTCGAAAGCGATCGCCGCTTCGCGAGCGGGGGGACGCGTGACCAGCGCGTGCTGCGATGGATCGAGATACAGCCTGGTCCAGCTCGTGCACGGGATCGGCCAGCCGTCCTCGTGGCGCTCGACGAAGCGGTCGACGTGGCGCACCTGCAACCGGACCGGCGGCTCGCGATCCCAACCGTTGTCCTCGCCCTTCAGGAAGTGGTCGAAGAAACGCTTCTGCAGCGTGCGGCCATAGTCGGTGTAGAAGTGCGTCCAGTGCTCGAGGCCGTGCGCTTCGAGCCACTTGCGCTTCGAGGCGGCGCGCACGAAGCCCTCGAAGTTGCCGCGCGGGTGCAGGCCCTGTCCTCCCCAGTTGGCGGCGGACAGCAGCGGCACCGTCACGCGGCTCCAGTCGGGCGAGCGCACGCGATGGTAATCGTCATCGAGCGGATGGGCGCGGATCTCGGCGCCGAGATCGCAGCGGTTGCGCACGAGCGCTTCGTCGGAAAGGGCCTGCGTGCCGCACACCGGCTCGCCCGTGGCGCGCGAGCGCGGGCCGCGGCTGCCGAGGCCGTGCTGCACCGTCTTCACCTGCATGTCGTACCAGTTGGCCCAGAAGGTCGAGAGGATGCCGCCGTGGTGCGTCATGTCGCGGTACCAGTCGGCCGCGCCTTCCCAGATGCACATCGCGGCCAGGTGCGGCGGCTGCAGCGACGCCACGTGCCACTGGTTGATGCCGTAGTACGAGACGCCGCTCAGTCCCACCCGGCCGTTCGACCAGGGAGTGCCGGCCGCCCATTCGATGCAATCGTGGAAATCGCGCGTCTCGCGCGCGGAGAACGGATCCACATAGCCGGGTGAAGCGCCGGTGCCGCGCGAGTCGACGCGCACGCACGCGTAGCCGTGCGGCACCCACTTCTCGGGATCGACCACCTCCCAGTTCTGGTGGCGGTTCGTGGAGCCGGCGGCCACGTCGGGATGATCCGCGACCATCCGCTGCCACGCGCTCGGGTAACCGTCCTGGAAGGCGAGGCCCTTGCCGTACGGCCCGTAGGTGATAAGCACCGGGACACGGCCTTCGTCCGCAGGGCGGAAGACGTCCGCGCGGAGCGTCAGCCCGTCGTCCATGACGATGGGCACGTCGCGCTCGACGCGCATGCCTTCGCAGACCTCGCCACGCGGCACTGCAGGCCCCCCTCTGGTTCCCGCGAGTGTGGGAGTGTAACCAAATTGGAGATGCCCGATTTCGCATTACCATGCCCGCTTTTCGGAGGCGACATGCGGATCGGCATCATCGGAACGGGACGTATGGGCACGGCGATGGGCCAGCGGCTGCTGGGTCTGGGCTTCGCCGTCACGGTGTGGAACCGCACGCGCGCGAAGACGGCGCCGCTCGCGCAGGCGGGCGCGGAAGTGGCCGCGACCGCCCGCGAGGCCGCGGAGCGTTGCGACGTCGTGGTGAGCGTGCTCACCGATGCCGCGGCGATCGCCGGCGCGTACGACGGTGCCGACGGCGCGCTTGCCGGCGACGTGAAAGGCAAGCTCTTCATCGACATGAGCACCGTGCGCCCGGAAGCGGCCGAGGCGCTCGCGGCGCGCGTGCGCGCAAGGGGTGCCGCGTTCGTCGATTGTCCCGTGGGCGGCAGCGTCGGTCCCGCGAAGGAGGGCAAGCTGCTCGGTTTCGCGGGGGGCGAGGATGCGGACGTGGCACGCGCGCGCCCGCTGCTGGAAAAGCTCTGCCGGCGCGTCGAGCACGTGGGCCCCGCCGGCGCCGGCGCGCGCATGAAGCTCGTGATCAACCTGCCGCTGCTGGTCTATTGGGAGGCGCTCGCGGAAGCGCTCGCCCTGTGCGCGCCGCTGGGCCTCGATCCGGCGCGCGTCATGGACATCCTCGCCGATACCTCGGGCGGCCCGAACGTGCTCAAGACCCGCGGCGCCGCGCTCGCCGCGGCGCTCAAGGGCCAGGAGCCCGCCGCCGTCACGGTGGACATCGAGACCCTGCGCAAGGACCTGCGCACGATGGTCGAGGAGGCCCGCGCGGGCGGC
>DASTGG010000290.1:0-12437 GCA_035719385.1 Usitatibacter sp. | reverse complement strand
AGGCGGTGCCGGCTGCCCCGGGCTTTGCCGTGGACCGCTATGTGGGCGCGTTCTATCCCGACCAGGCGCGGGCGCAGGTAGTGCTCGCCGCGGCGAGCGAACATGGCTACTACCATCCGCCGAAGCAGGCCGTGCATCCGTACGAGGTGCGGATCGTGGAGCGCCTGCCGGCCACCGAGCGTGCCGGCGGCCGCATCGATACGGTCGTGGCCGCCGGGACCCGCGTCGTGGTGGAGGGTTGGACCGATTCCACCGCCGCGCGGCCCGGGCGCACGCTGTACGTCGCTTCGCGGCCGCCTGCGCAGGGTGCAGGGGCCTTTGTCGTCGTGCAGCGCCAGGACGTGGCGTTCAAGACGGGCGATGCAGGCATGCTCCTGTCGGGGTTCCGGATGGAGCTCGAGTACGGCTCCGAGGCCCGGGCCCGCGAGGCGGCGGGCGCCCTCTGCATGGTGTCGCAGGCGGCTGGCGAGGCACCCTCGCGGCTGCAGCCGCTGTATCCGGGGTGCGAGCCGCCCTGAACGGGGCGGGGGCGCCAGTCGGTGTGCTCCGAGTGACGCACGGCACAGCGGCGCACCCCCCGGCCGGTAGAATGTCCAGACCAGACGAGCCTTCCGGATTCCCGGCCGGGCCCGCACCTCATGGGGGGATGATGAACACGAGGACCTGGCTGCGCTTGTGTGGCCTGCTGCTGCTCGCCATTTCGACGGCCTCGTGGAGCACCACCACCACGATTTCGCCCGGGGCCAACCTCACCGCGGCCATCGAGGCCGCGACCGACGGCGATACGATCCTGCTGAACCCCGGCACGTACACGCCCGCGAACACGGGCAGCTACCCCTTCACCGGGTCCTTCGGTGTGGGCAAGAGGGTCTTCATTCGCGGGCTCGGCGCGACGCCCGCCGGCGTGGTGCTCCAGGGCGCGTCGCCGCCCGGCGGCTTCGCTGTGCACTACTTGAAGTACCAGATCGGCCCCTCCTTCGGGAACCCGAGCGGCGGCTCCCTCGAGAACCTGACCATCGCTTCCGCGCCCGGCGGCATCCGCATCCACGACTTCGTGAACAACACGCGCCTGTCGGACATCACGGTGAGGAACGTGGTGATCAACACCACGGACGCGGGCGGCGGCTTCGGCATCCTGATGCAGAACGACGATCGCATCGTGATCGACGGCGTGACGATCACGTCGTACAACTCCGGCATCGACATGATCGACACGTCCGACTCGCTGATCATGAATTCCACGGTGACCGGCACGGTGGCCGGCAACGCGCCCGGCCTCGCGGTGCAGGGCGGCAACACGAACCGCTTCGTCGGCAACACGTTCGGCACGCCCAAGGCGAACCCGGCGGTCGATTCCGGCTACTCGTTCGGTGCCGGTGGCGTCGTGTTCTACAACACGAAGGCGAACCGCTTCGAGAACAACGTCGTGCAGGGCTTCGCCGACGACGGCCTCGACTTCACCGCGACCGACCTCACCGGCGTGCTGCCGTCGGCGCAGGCGACCACCAATTCCACCGACAACTACGTCGGCAAGAACACCGTCATCGCGACCGGTTTTGCCGCCGGCCGCCCGGGCGGCTCGGGCATCTGGTCCAACTGCGGCAGCCAGAACACCTGGCTCTTCGCCAACGATTCGAGCGGCTCGGTCGAGGGCGGCGTGACGGTGTGGAGCTCCAACAGCAACCTCGCGCTCGGCAACAGCACCCATGGCCACGGCACGGTCGGCGTGTTCGTGAGCGGCGGCAACGAGGTGGTGCCCTTCTGCACCGTCGCGGGCGGCGCCTACGCGGGCAAGCCGGCCAACAACTACGTCCGCAACAACGCGGCCTTCTTCAATCGCGCCGAGCAGATCATCATCCGCAGCGCGGACAACACCGACGTCTCGATGAACTTCGCCTCGCCGCGCAGCAGCCGCACGGGCGTGCTGCAGCCGGCGGCCGATCCCACGAACGGCCAGAGCGCGCTCACGTTCGGGACCGACTCGCGCTTCGCCAACTCGACGGGCTTGCGCATCGCCGCGAATACGAGCTCCGAGAATCCGCGCGGATTCTGGGACGACGACAATCGCAACGACACGGGCATCGAGACATACCTGAACCGCATCATCGGCTCGTCGCTGAACCGCGTCACCACGTCGGCGCCGCTGAACCTCGACGGCGGCCCGAGCGTCGGCGGCAACTACTGGTCCGGGTTCGCCGCGGCCGGCAACCCGAGCACCGGATCCACGCCGTTCACCAACATCTCGCACGACAGCTTCAACAATTTCGGCCTCGTCTCCGACCGTTTCCCCTACCAGCGGGAAGACCTCGGGCGGCTCAACGCGGTGCAGGTGTTCGAGCCGCGGGCCGGTTCCTACGCGATCGGGACGCGCCGCACCGTGCGTTGGTATGCGCCGGGCTGCGTGTACGCGGACATCTGGCTCGACGCGTCGGTGCAGCTCGCGACGGACGTGCCGAATACCGGCTACTCGGTCGTGACGATGCCGTCGGTCGCGACCGGCGCCCACAGCGTGACCGTCACTTGCAAGAACTCGGCGGGCGTCGTCACCGGACAGGCGAACAGCCCGGCCTTCACGCTCACCAATTCCACGCTGCAGATCGTGTCTCCCGGTCGCGACGACGTGTTCAACGCCGGCAGCCAGATCTTCGTCGCCTGGAAGAAGACGAGCGCGATCGCGGGCGTGGACGTGCGCCTCTCGACCGACGGCGGCGCCACGTTCCCGACGATCCTCGCATCGGGCGTGACGGGGACGTTCGCGCGCGTCACGCTGCCCAACATCGCGAGCGTGCAGGCGGCACGCATCATGGTGCAGGCCTCGACGACGACGTCGGATACCAACGACGGCGTCTTCGCCATCCGCGGTGCATCCGGAGCCGCCTTCACCAACGTCGCCGCAGGTCGCGTGTTCGTGATGGGCGGCCTCGAGCGCATCGTGTGGTCGTCGCCGCAGAACTCGCGCCTCGTGACCATCACGGCGAACGGCACGCCCATCGCGACGAACCTGCCGGACCGCGGCTGGTTCGACTGGATCCCGAAGGATTTGGGCGCCACGGGCGTCACGCTGGGCATCACGTTCAAGGACACGACGGGCGCATCCATCCTCGGCACCGCCACGAGCGCATCGGGCTTCCTGCGTTACGCGACGACGATCACGTTCGGGCCGCTGTCGGCCATCGCGCCGGGCACGAGCCGCGCCATCGGCGCCACGACCAACTCCGGCATGGCCGTATCCCTCACGAGCCTCACGCCATCCGTTTGCACGGCCTCCGGCACGACCGTGACCGGCGTGGCCGCGGGAACATGCACAGTGTCTGCCACCGCGGCCGGCAATGCGACGTTCGCGGCGGCATTGCCCGTGTCGGTGAGCCTCACGATCGGCGCGGGCGCGGTCACCGATCCGCCGCGTCTGTCCGGCATCTCGACGCGCATGGGCGTGCTCACGGGAGACAACGTGATGATCGCCGGCTTCATCGTCGGCGGCTCGGTGCCGAAGACGGTGGTGGTGCGCGCACGTGGCCCGTCGTTGGGCGTGGCCGGGGCGCTCGCCGATCCCACGCTCACCCTCGTGCCCGCTTCCGGGACACCGATCACCAACGACAACTGGGGCAGCGCCGCGAACGCGGCGCAGCTCTCGTCGATCGGGTTCGCACCGGGCGATCCCAACGAGTCGGCCATCATGGCCACGCTCGCGCCCGGCGCCTACACCGCGATCGCGAGCGGCGTGGGCGGCTCGACGGGCGTGGCGATCGTCGAGGTGTACGAGATCGACCATCCCGAGTCGCCGATGACCGGCATCTCGACGCGCGGCTTCGTGCAGACGGGCGACAGCGTGATGATCGGCGGGTTCATCATCTCGGGCAGCGGACCGCAGACCGTGGTCGTGCGCGCGCGCGGCCCGTCGCTCGGCGTGGCGGGCGCGCTGCAGGATCCGGTGCTCACGCTCGTGCCGGCCTCGGGCACGACCGTCGTCAACGACAACTGGCAGACGGCGTCGAACTCCGCGCAGCTCGCCTCGAGCGGTTTCGCGCCCTCGGACTCACGCGAGGCGGCGATCCTCGTGACGCTGAGCCCCGGGGCCTACACGGCGATCGTGAGCGGCGCGGGCGGCACGACGGGCGTAGCCATCGTGGAGGTGTTCGGGCAGTAGCTGATCAGGCCGGCCTGGCTTGCAACAGGTAAGCGTCCTGGTGATTGTTGATGCCGCGAGGCAGCGAGTGCACCAGCTCGAAGTGCTTCGTCCAGTTGGCCTTGACGTAATCGGGCGTGTGAAACGACGTCTGGTAGAACGACGGCAACCCGTCGGTACCGCTCCCGGCGGCGTAAAGGAATCCATGTTCCCGCAGTTGGCGCTCCTGCTCTTCCGTGCCGTCAAGCAACTGTTCGCCATGCGCCGACGCAAGCACGATACCGCCGGGCCTGACTACGCGGGCCAGCTCTTCCCACCAGCGCAACTGCATGTCCTCCGGCAGGTGCGTGAAGACGGAGATCGCATAGACGAAGTCGAAGGACCCGTCGGCGTACGGCAGGGGCGGCTCGGGCGAATTCACCTGGAAGCTTGCGCGCTCTCCGAGGTGCTCGCGGCACCACGCGATTGCCTCGGGGTCGATGTCGCAGCCGTGCAGGCCGTCACGCCGCGGGAAGAACCGCAGCGTTCGCGCGCAACCGCAGCCGAAGTCGAGAATCGACTCGAACGATTCGCGGGTGCGCCCGACGCCGCCGAGAACGCGCTTCAGGTCCCAGTAGATCTTGCGGCCGACGCCCAGGAAGTGATCGGGATCGTCCCAACCCCCGATCCGGACGCGAAGATGGGCCGGAGGAAGCGGCAGGAGATCATGCCGCTCGAGCGTTCGCTGGCACTGCTCATACCTTTCCCGCCAATACGCGGCATCGTTCATTCTCGGACGCAATCGCCTTCACGACCCGCAAATATACCAATAGCGGCGCGCCCCCAGCGCCATTGCGGGCTCGCCCCATCGGGCATCGAGGCTCGGCGGACGCGCTAGCGCCGCAGCCGCGCGAGCCAGCCCCGGAGCCGTGCGACCATGCCCTCGTCGGCCGCGCCCACCTCGCGGTCGATCGCCCTCAGCATGTCGAGCCGGCTCATGCGCGGCCCCGCGCCATGCCGCCCGAGCGTCATGAAGAACTCGAAACCCTGGGTCGGGATGAAGTCCACCTCGCGCAGCTTCGTGAACCCGAGCGTGTGCAGGTCCTCGATGGCGAGGCGCAACGAATGCGGGACGAAGCACCAGTTGTGGATGTCGAGATAGGCCTTTTCCTCGCGCACGAGGCGCATGCCTTCGATCGCGTCCTTGTCCGTGTGGTAGAAACGGTATTCGCCGGCGAACCCGGCGTCCCAGCCCCCGCGGCCGTCCTTGGACACCACGTTCATGAAGTATTCGGCGACGCTGCCCTGCGAGTGCAGCTTGTTGGCCGCGAGGTGCGCATCGATGATGCGGGCCAACCCCGTCGGGGGCCGGAATCGATCGAAGCAGTACCGCTTGTCGGGCACCACGAGCGACAGGACGCCGCCGTCCTTGAGGAGCGAGTCGCAATCCTCGAGGAACGCGATCAGGTCGGGCGAATGCTCGATCACGTGCGAGGCGATCACCCAGTCGTAGAAATGCGGCCGTCCCGTGAGCTCGGCGTAGCGTTCGCCGCGCCAGACGAAGTCCACCTCCTCGATGTTGTCGAGCGCGACCGGCTCGGTGGCGTACTTGTGCCGCAGCTCCGCTCGGGTGGCGTGGTCGATGACGTGCACCTTGAACCCGTCGCGCTTCGGCGCGATCGGGTTGTGGCTCGGGCCGATCTCGACGCCGTGGCCGTCGCGAGCGACGTGGCGCAGGGCGTTTTCCCGGCGTCCCATGGTCAGCGCTTGCGGGCGATGAGCCCGTTGCAGCAGGAGAGCTCCTCGCGCGTGGCCCCGGCAAGCGCCGTCACGAAGGGCGCGGCCAGGTACTTGTTGCCCGGCTCGAGCAGGTCGCCCACCTTCATGGCGGTGAATTCCTCCCGCGCCCCGGGTGGAAGGCCCTGCGCGTAGCGGTTGAGGATCCACGACAGCGCGAACACCGGCTGGCCGAAGAGGAAAGTGCCCATGCGCTCGACCTCTATCGCGTCGCCGAACAGGTTGCGCATTCCGGTGGTCGTCATGTTGTAGTAATGGTGCGGATAGCCGTGCACCGGCTGCAGGAAGGGAACCTGGCAGTAGAGCGTGCCGCCGGGCTTGAGCACGCGCAGCAGCTCGCGGCTGCACGCGAACGGGTCCTTGACGTGCTCCAGCACGGCGAACGAGAACACCGCGTCGAACGCCGCGTCCGCGAACGGCAGCCGCTCGCCCACGCCGAGGACGTCCGTGGTCGCGTAAGGAACGATCTCGTAATTGACGACGTTGCCGAAGTAGCGCTCCCGCAGCCCGGCCCCGCAATCGAGCACGAGCCCGTCGCGCAGGCGATGGATGATGTTGAGCGCCTCGCCGTCGTAGCTGTTCGAGGAGACGTTTTCGGTGGGCACGATGTCGAACGCCGCCCGCAGCTCGGGCGTGAGGAAGTCGAGCGCGGTTTCCGAGCGCGGGAAGACGGCGCTGCAATGGCGGCACTGCAGCGAGGCGGGCGACTCGTCGAATGCTCGCGAGCCGCACGACGGGCATTGCAGCGAGTGTCGCAGCCGCTCCAGCTTCGCGCGCTTGAGCGCCGCGACATCGGTCGGCGGGCGGTACGCGGGCACGACGATCTCGTGCTTGCGGCCCGCGACAGCGAACTCGAGCGTGAGCGTCCCGGGTTGGCTCACGCCCTCGTAGGGAGCGCTGGCGGAGAAGCCGGTGGCGGCCATGCCGTACACCGCGGTGACATCGGGGCGCGGGGCGAGCGCGATGTCGAGCGCGCGGGCGGCGCGCGCATCGGCGAAGCGCACGTACTCGATGTCGCCCACCGCGGCGATCCAGCCGCGCACGTCCAGCTTCGCGGGATCGGCAGGCGGCTGCGTGGGGTCGGGCGACTCGAGATGCCAGCACAGCATCGGCCACTGCGCGGGCGCCTGCATGGCGGCGGCCGCCGCCGTCGCCTCGCCGTTTCGCGCCGCCAGCTCGCGCCGCAGCACGCGCTGCACGCCGCGGGCGAAAGCCTTCGGGCCCTGCGTGAAGAGCACCTGGACGCCATCGCGCAGCCATTGGCGCACGCTACTCAAGGCGGGATCCTGTTCGCTCGGTGTCCGGGCCGACCATCGTACCGTGCGTCGCGGCGGTCATGGGAACAGGTCGCGGATCGCATCCTTCACGAAGCGCGTCTCGTAGAACTGGCGGTCGATGCAGGCGCGGAACTCGCGCAGGCGCACGGTGCGCGAAGCCTGCACCGCGCGACGGCGCGCGAGCACCGCGGGCAGCCCCGCGATCGCATCGCGGTAGAGCCGCAGTACCGTGCGCCACCGCCCCTGGAGCGTGTGCCGGACCACGATGCCGGCGTGGAGCGCGAGCACCCATGGCAGGTGCAGCAGCACGATCGCGCACGGCATGGACTTCGCGACCATCCAGATCGAGTTGCGGATGCCGTGGTAGAGGATGAAGTCGTTGTACTGCCCGGCGTTGCTCGCCTGGCCCTCGTGGTACGCCACCACGTCGTCGACGTAGCCCACGGAGCAGCCCATGAGCCGCGCCCGGATGCACAGGTCCGTGTCCTCGGCATAGCAGAAGTACGTGGCGTCGAAAACGTAGCCGTGCTCGCGGCGCACGCGCTCGAGGAAGCCGCGCGAATACACCGCGCAGCCGCCGGTGGGACCGAGATACGCATCTGCAGTGGACTTGCGGTTCGAGGCGAGCAGCGACTTGTAGAGAGCGATGCCGAGCGAATCGACCACGCTTGCCGCCGCGCCTGCTGCGGGCGGCTTCATCATCCGGCCGCCCATGAGGTCGTGGCCGCCGGCCTGCATGGCGGCCAGGCATTTCGCGAGGCCCTGCGCCTGCACGGTCGCGTCGCTGTTGAGGAGCAGCACGCGAGCGCAACCGGAATCGGCGAGCGCCTGGTCGATGAGGCGGTTGCTGCCCTCGGCGAAACCGAGGTTCACGTCCGAGCGCACGACCGTGACGGCGGGCTCGCCGGCGTGCGACGCCTCGAGGGCCGCGTGGTCGGGGGACGCGGATCCGTTGTCCAGCACGAGGATGCGGCGCACGCCGGCCTCGACGAGCGAAAGGGTGCACCGCCGCGTGAGCGCCGCCGTGTTGAAATTGATCACGACGGCGGTCACGTCCCGGTTTGCGTCTATGGCGCGAATACCTCCACGATCGCCACGCCCGTCGTGCCCCCGACCCCGCTCACGATGGCCGTATAGGCTCCAGGGTCCAGCGTGAGCAGCAAGGCCGACTCGTTCGGGTCGGTCGGCGCGAAGCCCGTGGCGAGCAGCAGCGCCGCGTTGCTGGCGGATTGCCAGTCGTCGTTCGTCACCGTCGCCCCGGTCGCTGCCGACACCACGGTGAGCGTCGGATTCTGCAGCGTGCCGGCGAGGCCCAGCGAGGGTCCGCGCGCGCGCACCACGACCGTCTTCGGGGCCGTGCCCTGCACGATGAAGCCGCCGATCATGACGTTGTCGCCGGTCTGCACCAGGCCGCGCGTCGAAATGCCCGCCAGCGGGACCTCGGGATGGTCCACCTCGAACACCTCCACGATCGCCACGCCGGTGGCCCCACCCGCGCCCGCGACCACGGCCGTGTACGCGCCGGGCACGAGCGTCGCCATGATGGCCGCTTCGTGCGGGTCCGCGGGCGCGAAGCCGCTCGCCTGCAGGCTTCCCGCGTTCGGGGCGGTCTGCCAGTCGTCGTTCGCCAACGGCGAGCCCGACGCGGGGACGAGCACCAGCACGGGGTTGGCGAGCGCGCCGCTCACGCCGAGCGAGGGCCCGCGTGCGCGCACGACGATCGTCTTGGCGGTCGAGCCGCCGATGACGAAGCCGCCGATCAGCACGTTGTCCCCCGTCAGCACGCCCATGCGCGTCGAGATGCCGGTGAGCCTCGGAATGTTGGCCGGGATGTCGAACACGGCGGCGACGTTCGCGGCCGCGTTCATCGTGATCGTGCAGGCGCCCGTGCCGCTGCAGCCGCCGCCGACCCAGCCCGAGAAGATGGCGCCGGCATCCGGGGTCGCCGTAAGCGTGACGGCGGTGCCGGCGGCATACGGCTCGCTGCAGTCAACGCCGCAATCGATGCCGACCGGCGAGGAGGTCACCCTGCCGGTGCCGGTGCCGCCGACCGCGACGGTGAGCGTGAAGGGGCCGGTCGCGAGGGCCGGCAGGCTGAGGGCGTCCATCCATGCGCGGTCGGCGCAGGTCGTGCCCTGGGGCGGCGCGGGCGACGCAGTGCCGCACGGGAAGCTCAGCGTCGTCCGGTAGCGCCACACGAGCGTATGGGCGCCCGCGGCGATCGGCATCGCGAACACCTGCCATCCCGAGTCGCCGGAGTCGCTCACGACCGCCACGCCATCGACGAGGAATTCGAAGAAGCCGAAGCCCGGATAGCTGTCGACCTTGTACGAGAACGAGATCGTGCCGGCCTCGAAGCTGCCCGTGAATTGCGTCGACGAAGCCGCAGGCACGCTGCCCGAGAACGCGAGCGGTGCGGACTTGAAGCTCACGCCGTCGCCGTCGTTCGCGAAGTCGCTCGCCACGGCCCAGGAGCCGGTGAAACCGGTGGGTGCCACCCCGCCGGCGGGCCAGGGCTCGGCGATCACCACCGCGGCGGCGCTCGGCTGGCCGAGGAACACGCCCGCCGCCCCCGTCGGGTTCGACAGCGCGATCACGAACGCCTCGGAACCTTCGACGATCGCGTCGTTGAGGATCGGCACGGTGATGGTCTTGTCGGCCATGTCGCCATCCGCCCAGGACAGCGTGCCGCTCGTCGCGGTGTAGTCGAGGCCCGCTTTGGCCGCGCCGTCGGCGGTCGCGAACTGCACCTGGAGAGCGCCCGCGCTGCCGCCCGCGCGGCTCACGGTGACTTTCACGCTGCCCGCCGATTCCGCGACGACGTACGCGCTCGCGGTGAATTGCACGGAGCTCGGCGCCGCGAGCGCCGGCGTCTGCGCGCTGCCCTTGATGCCGGAGAGCGCCACCCGCCTTTCGTTCATCGCGCGCGCCGCATCGACCGAGTCCGCGGTGCCGCACGCGAGCGCCGGCCCCGTATCCCCGGTGCAGAGGATGGCGGGGCTCGCGAACTTGTAGTTCTTGAGGGTGGATCCCTGGAAATAGGCCATCAGGTCCGAGAAGTTGTTCGTGCCGTTCGCGCGGAGGGAGCATTCCGGCTGGGAGCTGCAGCCGCCCGACGACGGCGGCACGTTGGGATCGCACGCGAGGGTGCCCGATTCGCAATAGGCGTAGCCGTAGGCATACGGATCCGTGAGGGAGCCGGCGTTGGCGCCCTGCTGCCACGTCTGCGTCGGGCGATCGTGCAGGTCGCCCATGTTGTGGCCGAGCTCGTGGATGAACACGGATTCGCAGCCCAGCACGCATCCGGTGGTCACCGAGTACATGTAGGCGGGATTCGTCAGCAGCGTCGCATTGCCGCTCGCGGGTGTGAACTGGCCGACCCAGGCGATACCGCTGCCGTCGAAGGCGCCGCCGTCGCGCAGGAGCGCGACCAGGTCCGCGCCGCTTGCCGCGCGCTGGTTCTCGATGGAGCCGAAGGCCGCCGCGTTAAATGCGCCGCTGCAGGTGGAGGACGTGCAGGCCGGCGAGATGGCCGCGAGCGCGGCGTCGTCGCTGCCGGTGTCCGGGAAGTCCGCCACGGCCACGCCGACCAGGCGCAGCGTGATCGCGACTTCGCTGTCGGCAAACGCCGTGTTGGCGCGGGTCACAAGGAAGTTGAGGCGCGTCATGAGGTTCGCGCCCAGCCGCGCGGCCAGCGCGCGAGTGACCACGATCATGACGTCCACGCCGTATTGCGGCGCGGGCGTGGACTTGCCGGACGCCACGCTGTTCACGCCCGGGATCGCGATGAACGGATCGGGCGATTGCGGCGTGGGCCATTCCTTCGCCGCGGGCGCCCGCTTCATGTCGTCCAGCAGCGAGATCGGCGCTGCGAAGAGCGCCTCGGCCTTCATGCTCACCAGCCAGTCGTGGCCGTTGCCCGGCACCAGGCGGTATTCGCCTGCGGGCGTGGAGATCGCGCCGAACGAGCCGCCCGGCCCGGTGGTGATGGTGACGCGATCCTCGTTGCCGCGATCCTTCAGGTGGCCGACCAGGCTGTGGACGCCCTGACCGTGCGCTTGCACGAGATCCATGACGATCGTCTGCAAGGTTCCATCGGGAAGCTCGATTTCGGCCTCGTCGCCGCGGCGCAGCGCCAGCAGCTGCGGCGTGTTGAGGCGCACGGGATGGCCGAGCGAATGGAAGCCGCCGGCGGGGTCGAAGGATGGCGGCCCTTCGGGAAGGAGCATCTTCGGGCCCGCGGCCGCGGCGGCACCCGCCGCAAACAGGAACAGTGCGCACGCGCGGCGCACGACGATGCCCAATCCCACTTTCCCACCCCCGGCAAACAGTTTGTCGGCCGATTCTAGACGGAGTGGGGCATGCGCGCAGGAGCCGCCCCCGGCGGGCGGCCGCAGCGACGCGGCAGCAAACCGCGGCTACTGCGCGTACACCTCGACGATGCCGACGCCCGTCGTGCCGCCCGCGCCCGAGACGATCGCGGTATAGGCGCCCGGGCCGAGCGTCACCAGGATCGCCGATTCGCGAGCGTCCGCGGGCGCGTATCCGCTCGCCGACAGTTGCGCCGCGTTCGCCGCGGTGCCCCAATCGTCGTTGATGGCGACGGTCGTATTGTCCGAGGCGCGCACGAGCTGCAGCGTCGGATTGGCGAGGGCGCCGGCCACGCCCTGGGCGGCGAGGGAGGGCCCGCGCGCCCGCACCACGACGGTCTGCGCGGTCGATCCCTGGATCACGAAGCCCCCGATCATCACGTCGTTGCCGGTGAGAACCTGGCCCCGCGTGGAGATGCCGGTGAGGGGAATCTCGGGATGGTCCACCTCGTAGACTTCGACGATGCCCACGCCGGTGCTGCCGCCGGTGCCCGAGACGATCGCGGTGTACGCGCCGGGCGCGAGCGTCATCATCACGGCCGATTCGAGCGCATCCGTGGGCGCGAAGCCGCTCGCCGCGATCTGGGCCGCGTTGGCCGAAGCGCCCCAGTCGTCGTTGAGCCCGATCGTGGCGTTGTCCGAGGCGCGCACCAGCTGCAGCGCGGGATTGGCGAGGGCGCCCGTGATGCCCTGCGCGGCCAGCGACGGGCCGCGCGCGCGCACGACGACGGTCTTGGGAGCGGTGCCGCCGACCACGAAGCCGCCGATGAGCACATTGTTCCCCGTGAGCACCTGCATCCGCGTCGAAAGCCCGTACAGGCGCGAGCCCCCGGTCGCGGGAGGCGGCGTGGAGGCCGCGCAGTTGCCGCCCACGGAGCCGCTGCCGTC
>DASTGG010000289.1:0-8388 GCA_035719385.1 Usitatibacter sp. | reverse complement strand
GGGCCGCACACACAGGCACCCCTCGTCACGACCGTGTAGAGGTCAGACGAAGAGCCCGACGATCGCGGCGGTCATGCACGTGGCGATGGTCCCCGCGCCGATCGATTTCATGCCCAGCTGCACGATCTCGGCGCGCCGCTCCGGGACCATCGCGCCCATGCCGCCGATGAGGATGCCGAGGCTGCCGAAGTTCGCGAACCCGCAGAGCGCGTAGGTCATCAGCAGCTTGCTGCGCGGCGAGAGCGCCTCGGCGGGCGTCTTGGCGAGGTCGATGTACGCGATGAACTCGTTGAGGACGGTCTTCGTGCCGAGGAGCGCGCCGCCGGCCTGCGCTTCGCTCCAGGGCACGCCCGCCATCCATGCCAGCGGCGAGAAGAGCCAGCCGAACAGGCGTTGCAGCGTGAGCGGCTCGGCGAGCGGCAGCAGCGCGAGGACCATGTTCGCCAGCGCCACCAGCGCCACGAACACGATGAGCATCGCGACGATCTGGATCACCAGCTCCACGCCTTCCACGGTGCCGCGCGTGACCGCATCCATGGCGCTGCCCTCCGTGCGCGGCAGCTCGACGGCCTCGTCCCGCGTCATGTCGCCGGGGACCATGAGCGCGCTCACGGTGATCGCCGCCGGCGTCGAGACGATGGACGCCACGAGGATGTGGCCGATCGCGTCCGGCACGACCGGGCCCAGGATCGCGCCGTAGAGCGCCATCACGGTGCCGGCGATGGTCGCCATGCCGCACACCATCACCATGAAGAGCTCCGAGCGCGTGAGGCGCGCGAGGTAGGGCTTGATCACGAGCGGCGCCTCGACCATCCCGACGAAGACGTTGGCGGCCGCCGAGAGGCCGACCGCGCCGCCCAGGCCCATCGTCTTCTCGAGCAGCCACCCGAACGCCCTCACGATCACCGGCAGCACCCGCCAGTGGAAGAGCAGCGCCGAAAGCGCGCTCACCACGAGGATGAGCGGCAGGGCGCCGAAGGCGAGCACGAACGACGCCTCGGGATGCGCCTCCACGAATGGCGCCGGGCCGCCCGCGAGGTACCCGAACACGAACGTCGTCCCGGCCTGCGTGGCGCGCTGCAGCGCATCGAGCGCATGATTGAGCGAGAAGACGGCTTCGCGCAGCCAGGTGATGCGCAGCAGGGCGGCGGCGAGCAGGGCCTGCAGGACGAGGCCCGAGAGCACGATGCGCCAGCGCACGGCGAGGCGATGCTCGGACAGCACCCAGCTCAACGCGACGAGGGCCGCGAGGCCGGCCAGCGCGTGCGCCGCGTTCCCGATTTCCATGGCGCGGGATTATCGCAGGCGGGGGGCCCTTGCGTTGAATCGGGGGCCCCACCTCTGCTATAATTTCGGGTCAATGAAAGCGGGATGAGCGGCGGTTTCGATTTTTCGCTCTCCCGTTTTTTTGCGCCCGCATTTTCAGCGGTTCGCACCGGATCGCCTGATCGTCCCTGGAGTGAAACCCGTGCTGCACAAGATTCCCGCCGTCCTGGTCCTCGCCGACGGGAGCGTTTTTCGCGGATGTTCGATCGGCGCGGAAGGCCGGACGGTCGGTGAGGTGGTCTTCAACACGGCGATGACGGGCTACCAGGAGATCCTCACGGACCCGTCCTACGCCGGGCAGATCGTCACGCTCACCTATCCGCACGTGGGCAACGTGGGCGCGAACCCCGAGGACTGCGAATCCCGCAAGGCGTACGCGGCGGGACTCATCATCCGGGAGCTGCCGCTGGTCGCTTCCAACTGGCGGCAGAAGGAAGACCTGCCCGCCTATCTCAAGCGCAGCGGCCTCGTCGCCATCGCGGACATCGATACGCGAAGGCTCACGCGGCTTTTGCGGACGAAGGGCGCGCAGAACGGCTGCATCGCCACCGGCCGCGCCGGCGACGCGGCCGTGGACGAGAAGGCCGCGCTCGAAGCCGCGCGCGCCGCGCCCGCCATGGCCGGGCTCGACCTCGCGAAGGGGGTCTCCGTGGACAAGCCGTACCACTGGAACGAGAGCCTCTGGGCGCTCGGCAGCGGCTACAAGCCGGCCGGCGAAAGCCGCTACCACGTGGTCGCTTACGACTACGGCATCAAGCACAACATCCTGCGCAACCTCGCCGAGCGCGGCTGCCGCATCACGGTCCTGCCCGCGACCGTGGGCGCGAAGGAGGCGCTCGCGCTCAAGCCGGACGGCGTGTTCCTGTCCAACGGCCCGGGCGACCCGGAGCCCTGCGATTACGCCATCAAGGCGATCCGCGACATCCTCGGCACGGGCACGCCGGTGTTCGGCATCTGCCTCGGCCACCAGCTGCTCGGGCTCGCGACCGGCGCGAAGACCATGAAGATGAAATTCGGCCACCATGGCGCCAACCACCCGGTGCAGGAGCTGGCCACCGGCAAGGTGTTCATCACCAGCCAGAACCACGGTTTCGCGGTGGACGAGAAGACGCTGCCCGCCAACGTGCGCGCCACGCACCGGTCGCTCTTCGACGGCTCGCTGCAGGGCCTCGAGCTCACGGACCGCCCGGCGTACAGCTTCCAGGGCCACCCGGAGGCGAGCCCCGGGCCGCACGAGATGCAGGTCCTCTTCGACCGCTTCGTGCGGATGATGGAGCAGAGGAAGTAATGCCGAAGCGCACCGACCTCGAATCGATCCTCATCATCGGCGCCGGGCCGATCGTGATCGGGCAGGGCTGCGAGTTCGACTACTCGGGCGCGCAGGCGTGCAAGGCGCTGCGCGACGAGGGCTACCGCGTGATCCTGGTGAACTCGAACCCGGCGACGATCATGACGGACCCGGAGATGGCCGACGTGACCTACATCGAGCCCATCACGTGGCAGATGGTCGCGCGCATCATCGAGAAGGAGCGGCCGGACGCGCTGCTGCCCACGATGGGCGGCCAGACGGCGCTCAACTGCGCGCTCGACCTCGCGCGCGAGGGGGTGCTCGAGAAGTTCGGCGTCGAGATGATCGGCGCCAAGCGCGAGGCGATCGACAAGGCCGAGGACCGCGAGAAGTTCAAGAACGCGATGGCGAAGATCGGGCTCGAGTCGCCGCGCTCGAAGCTCGCGCATTCGCTGGAAGAGGCGCTGCAGGTGCAGGCGATGGTGGGCTTCCCGACGATCATCCGCCCGTCGTTCACGCTCGGCGGCACGGGCGGCGGCATCGCCTACAACATGGAGGAATTCATCTCCATCTGCGAGCGCGGCCTGGACGCCTCGCCCACCCACGAGCTGCTCATCGAGGAATCGGTGATCGGGTGGAAGGAGTTCGAGATGGAGGTCGTCCGCGACAGGGCGGACAACTGCATCATCATCTGCTCGATCGAGAACCTCGACCCGATGGGCGTGCACACGGGCGACTCGATCACGGTGGCGCCGGCGCAGACGCTCACCGACAAGGAATACCAGATCATGCGCGACGCCTCGATCGCGTGCCTGCGCGAGATCGGCGTGGAGACGGGCGGCTCGAACGTGCAGTTCGCGATCAATCCGGATAACGGCCGCATGGTCATCATCGAGATGAACCCGCGCGTGTCGCGCTCCTCGGCGCTCGCGTCGAAGGCCACGGGCTTCCCGATCGCGAAGATCGCGGCCAAGCTCGCCGTGGGATACACGCTCGACGAGCTGAAGAACGACATCACCGGCGGGGCGACGCCGGCCTCCTTCGAGCCCACGATCGATTATGTCGTGACGAAGGTGCCGCGCTTCGCGTTCGAGAAATTCCCGCGCGCCGACGACCACCTCACCACGCAGATGAAGAGCGTGGGCGAGGTGATGGCCATCGGGCGCAACTTCCAGGAGTCGCTGCAGAAGGCGCTGCGCGGGCTGGAGGTCGGCGTGGACGGCTTCAACCTGAAGAGCGTCGATCCCGACACGATCGAGGACGAGCTCGCGTACCCGCGCGCCGAGCGCATCTGGTACGTGGCCGACGCGTTCGGCGTGGGCATGTCGCTCGAGGAGATCCACGGCTTCACGAAGATCGACCCGTGGTTCCTCGCGCAGATCAAGGATCTCGTGGACACCGAGCTCGAGATCGAGAAGCGCTCGCTGCAGGACTTCGACGAGCACGAGCTGCGCGGCCTGAAGAGGAAGGGGTTCTCGGACCGCCGCCTCGCCTACCTCTGGAAGACCACGGAGCACGAGGTGCGCAGGAAGCGCCATGCCCTGGGCATCCGTCCCGTGTTCAAGCGGGTGGATACGTGCGCCGCCGAGTTCGCGACCAGGACCGCGTACATGTATTCCTCCTACGACGAGGAGGACGAGAGCGAGTCCACGAATCGCCGCAAGATCATGGTGCTGGGCGGCGGCCCCAACCGCATCGGCCAGGGCATCGAGTTCGACTATTGCTGCGTGCACGCGGCGCTCGCCCTGCGCGAGGATGGCTACGAGACCATCATGGTCAACTGCAACCCCGAGACGGTCTCCACGGACTACGATACGTCGGACCGCCTGTACTTCGAGCCGCTCACGCTCGAGGACGTGCTCGAGATCGTCGACCGCGAGAAGCCCGAAGGCGTGATCGTGCAGTTCGGCGGCCAGACGCCTCTCAAGCTCGCGCGCGACCTCGAGAAGGCCGGTGTGCCCATCATCGGCACGTCGCCGGACTCGATCGACCGCGCCGAGGACCGCGAGCGCTTCCAGCAGATGCTGAACGAGCTGGGCCTGCTGCAGCCGCCCAACCGCACCGCGCGCACCGAGGATGAAGCCATCGCCGGCGCGAAGGAGATCGGCTACCCCGTCGTCGTGCGCCCCTCGTACGTGCTCGGCGGGCGCGCCATGGAGATCGTGCACGCCGAGGCGGACCTCAAGCGCTACATGCGCGAGGCGGTGAAGGTCTCGAACGATTCGCCGGTGCTGATCGACCGCTTCCTCAACGACGCGACGGAAGTGGACGTCGACGCGGTTTCCGACGGCGACGAGGTGATCATCGGCGGCATCATGGAGCACATCGAGCAGGCCGGCGTGCATTCGGGCGACTCGGCATGCTCGCTGCCGCCCTTCAGCCTGTCGCGCGAGCTGCAGCAGGAGCTGCGCCGCCAGACGGTCGCGATGGCGAAGGCGCTCAACGTGGTCGGCCTCATGAACGTGCAGTTCGCCATCCAGGACGGCAGGGTGTACGTGCTGGAGGTGAACCCGCGCGCCTCGCGCACCGTGCCGTACGTTTCCAAGGCGACCGGGCTGCCGCTCGCCAAGGTGGCCGCGCGCTGCATGGTCGGCAAGACGCTCAACGAGCAGGGCGTCACCCGCGAGGTGATCCCGCCGTACTACTCGGTGAAGGAAGCCGTGTTCCCGTTCATCAAGTTCCCCGGGGTGGACACGATCCTGGGCCCCGAGATGAAGTCCACGGGCGAGGTCATGGGCGTAGGCAAGACGTTCGCCGAGGCGTTCGTGAAGAGCCAGCTCGCCGCGGGCGTGCGCCTGCCCAAGGGCGGCAAGGCGTTCATCTCGGTGCGCAACGAGGACAAGGCGCGCGTGATCGAGATCGCGCGGGCGCTGCAGGACCTCGGTTTCGGGCTGGTCGCCACCAAGGGCACGGCGAACGCGATCGGCGCCGCGGGCCTCAAGGTCCAGCCGGTCAACAAGGTGCAGGAGGGCCGCCCGCACATCGTGGACATGCTCAAGAACCGCGAGATCAATTTCATCGTCAATACGGTGGAGGAGGACCGGCGCTCCATCCAGGACTCGTGGTCCATCCGCAACACCGCGCTGCAGAACCGCATCACCTACTACACGACGCTCGCGGGCGCCCGCGCGGCGTGCCTCGGCATGCAGCAGATGAAGGAGCTGCAGGCCTACGACATCCAATCGCTGCACAAATCGCTGCCGCAGCCCGAACCGCAACCCGCATGAGCAAGATCCCGATCACATCGCGCGGCGCCGAGCAGCTGCGCGCCGAGCTGCATCGCCTCAGGACGGTCGATCGCCCCGCGATCATCACGGCGATCGCGGAGGCGCGCGCGCAGGGCGACATCACCGAGAACGCCGAATACGAGGCGGCGCGCGAGCGCCAGGGCTTCATCGAGGGCCGCATCATCGAGCTCGAGTCGAAGCTCGCCAATGCGCAGGTGATCGACCCGGCCCTCCTCGAGGACGATGGCCGCGTCGTGTTCGGCACCACCGTGGAGCTCGTGGACACGTCCGGGGGCGAGAGCATGGTCTACCAGATCGTCGGCGAGGACGAGGCGGACCTCAAGCTCGGAAAGATCTCCTACTCGTCGCCGATCGCCAAGGCGCTCATCGGGAAGTTCTCGGGCGACGTCGCCGAGGTGAGGACTCCGGGCGGGGTGAAGGAGTTCGAGATCGTGGATGTGAAATACGTTTGACGCCGTCGTCGCGCTCGCGCAGCCGGCTCTTCTCGCGGCCCCGGCCCGCGCGCGACTCGTCGTCCCGGGCGCCGCGCTTGCGCGGGGCCGCGCCGGGATCCGGTCTCTGCCGCTTCTTCTCCTCCTTCGGATTCTCGCGGTAGATCACGAAGATCTTGCCGATCTGCTGCACCGGGTGGGCTTCGAGCCGCTCGCAGATCGTCTCGATCCACGCGGCGCGCGCCTCGCGCTCGTCGGTCGCCGCGCGCACCTTGATGAGCTCGTGGGCCTTGAGCGAGCGATCGATCTCGGCGAGCACTTCGTCGGTCAGCCCCTTGTCGCCGATGATGACGACGGGGGAGAGCTTGTGCGCTTCGGCGCGCAGCTCGCTGCGGCGGCGGGCGGAGAGGGGAGTCATCGCGGCAGTATAAGCAATGGGCTTTGGATATGATGCGCGCATGCCGTCCCGCCTCGCCCGGCGGCGTCGAGCCACCCATCGCGAGCCGATGCTGCTCGCGCTATCGCCCGTAGCCGGTTGAAGAAGTCCCACTCCTCCAGGCAGTGGCTCCGCCGCCACGTGAACGACCCGTACGTCCAGCGCAGCAAGCGCGAGGGCTACCGGTCGCGCTCGGCCTACAAGCTGATCGAGATCGACGAGAAGGACCGCCTGCTCAGGCCGGGCCAGGCCGTCGTGGACCTCGGCGCGGCGCCGGGCGGCTGGTCGCAGGTCGCCGCCCAGCGCGTGGGCGCGGCCGGCCTGGTGGTCGCCATCGACCTGCTGCCGATGGAGCCGGTTTCAGGCGTGACATTCGTCCAGGGGGATTTCACCTCGAAAAGGGGGCTCGAGGCGGTCGAGAAGGCCCTGTCCACCCGCCGGGCGGACCTCGTCCTGTCGGACATGGCCCCCAACATGACGGGGATAGCGCTCACCGACCAGTCGCGATCCATGTATCTGGCTGAGCTGGCTCGTGATTTCGCGCAATTGCACCTGAAACGGGATGGAGCGTTTCTAGTCAAAATTTTCCAGGGAGCAGGGTATGATGACTATCTCAAGTCCCTGCGCCGGGCCTTCCAGAAAGTGGTCGTCCGCAAGCCCGGCGCCTCCCGTGACGAAAGCGCCGAACAGTACCTCTTGGCGCGCGGGCTCAAGCCGGAGATTTCAGCGAAAGAGGGTTGATTTCGCCTCCCGCCGCCCGAATGTTGCTTCGAGGTGCTGCTCTTTGCCGCCATCGTCCACTTGTTGAAGGGAAACGCTTAAGTGAACAACACCATCCGCACCATCATGGTCTGGCTCGTGATCGGGGTCATCCTGACCATGGTGTTCATGCAGGTCGGAAACCGCACCGCCGGCGCGAACATCCTCGACTACTCCACGTTCATGGAGGAGGCGCGCCAGGGCCACATCGCCAAGGTGAAGCTCGACAGCAGCCGCACGCTCAAGGCGACCTCGCGCGACGGCAAGGGCTACACCGTGTACACGCCCGGCATCCAGGACCCGTGGATGGTGAGCGACCTCATGAAGTTCGGCGTGACCGTCGAGGCCAAGCCGGAGGAGGAGCCGTCGCTCCTCATGAACATCTTCGTGTCGTGGTTCCCGATGCTGCTGCTCATCGGCGTGTGGATCTTCTTCATGCGCCAGATGCAGGGCGGGGGACGCGGCGGCGCGTTCTCCTTCGGCAAGTCGCGGGCGCGCATGCTGGACGAGAACCAGAACCAGGTCACCTTCGCCGACGTGGCCGGCGTGGACGAGGCCAAGGAAGAGGTCGGCGAGCTCGTCGACTTCCTGCGCGACCCGTCGAAGTTCCAGAAGCTGGGCGGGCGCATCCCGCGCGGCGTGCTCATGGTCGGCTCCCCCGGCACCGGCAAGACGCTCCTCGCCCGCGCGATCGCCGGCGAGGCGAAAGTGCCGTTCTTCTCGATCTCCGGCTCCGACTTCGTCGAGATGTTCGTCGGCGTGGGCGCGGCCCGCGTGCGCGACATGTTCGAGCAGGCGAAGAAGAACGCGCCCTGCATCGTGTTCATCGACGAGATCGACGCGGTCGGCCGCCAGCGCGGCGCGGGCCTCGGCGGCGGCAACGACGAGCGCGAGCAGACG
>DASTGG010000288.1:0-10360 GCA_035719385.1 Usitatibacter sp. | reverse complement strand
GAGACGAAATCGTCCCGGTTCGCCTGGTTGCCGCGGCGCGGGCCGAACGGCCAGGGCACGCCGCCCGTCACCGTGGCGCACTCGCGCAGGATCTCGTAGAGGACGAGGCGGCCCTGCGGCGTGTCGCCCTCGGGCGTCGCCTTCAGGCGCTCGTAGAGGCCGAGGTATTGCGGGCTCGCGAGGTATTCGCCGAAGAGTGTCTTGCGCGCCGGCGCCGCCGGCCGCATGTTCGCGAGCGCCGCGGCACCCGGCCGTCCTTCGTCGATCGCGCGCGGGGCCTGCGTGCGCGAACCCGTCGTTTCCGCGGTTTGCGCGGGCTGCTGCGGCTGCGTCGAAGACTCCGGCCGCATCGCGAGCCACGCCGCCGCGGACGCGACGATGGCCGCGACCGCGGCTGCGGCTGCGAGCCGGCGCGTCATGGCGCCCCGGTGAGGAGGAACTCGGCGCCGAGCTCGGCGATCATGTACGTGGGCGCGTTCGTGTTGCCCGAGGTGATCCGCGGCATGATCGACGCATCGATCACGCGCAGCCCCTCGATGCCGTGCACGCGCAGCCGGTCGTCCACCACCGCGTCGGGATCATGGCCCATCTTGCAGGTGCCGACGGGGTGGAAGATGGTGGTGCCGAGATCGCCCGCCGCCTTCACGAGCGCCGCGTCCGTGTCGCAGGCGGGCCCCGGGCGCCACTCCTCGGGCGAATATTTCGAAAGCGCCTTCGCCGCCATGATCGTGCGCGTGATGCGCATCGAACTGGCCGCGATCGCCTGGTCCTCCGGCGTGCTGAGGTAGTTGAGCCGGATCTCCGGCGCCGCGAACGGATCGACCGACTTGATGCGGATGTGCCCGCGCGAGGTCGGCCGCAGGTTGCACACCGACGGCGTGATCGCCGGGAACGGATGCAGCGCGTCGCCGAACTTGTCCAGCGAGAGCGGCTGCACGTGCCATTCGATGTTGGGCGAGGGCTCCGACGGATCCGTCCTCGCGAAGGCGCCGAGCTGCGAGGGCGGCATCGTGAGCGGGCCCTTCTTCCAGATCAGGTACTCGAGGCCCATGCCGATCTTGCCGATCCAGCTGTTGGCGCGCTCGTTGAGCGTGGGCCCCTTCACCTTCCAGACCATGCGGATCTGCAGGTGGTCGTGGAGGTTGCCGCCCACGCCGCGCATCTCGTGCACGACCGGGATGCCGAAGCGCTGCAGGAGGTCCGCGGGGCCGATCCCCGAGAGCTGCAGGATCTGCGGCGATCCGATGGAGCCCGCCGCGAGGATCACCGCCTTGCGCGCGCGGGCCGTTCCCTCGCCCTCGCCCTCGACGACGATGTCCACGCCGACCGCGCGCTTCACGCCATCGCGTTGCTCGACGAGGACCTTGCGCGTGTGCGCCTTCGTGAGCACCTTGAGGTTCGGCCGCGACATCGCGGGACGCAGCCACGCCTTCGTGGCGCTCCAGCGCACGCCGCCGCGCTGGTTCATGTGGAAATACGCGTTGCCGAAGTTGTCGCCGCGGTTGAACTCGTCGACCTTCGGGATGCCGCATTCCTCGGCCGCCTCGCGCCACGCATCCAGGATCTCCCAGCGCACGCGCGGCTCCTCGACGCACAGCTCGCCGTCGCAGCCGTGGTGGTCGTTGGCGCCGCCGAAGTGGCGCTCCGCCTTCCTGAAGTAGGGCAGCACCTCGCTCCACGACCAGCCGCGGTTGCCGAGCTCCGCCCAATGGTCGTAGTCGCTCTTCTGCCCGCGCATGTACACCATCGCGTTGATCGACGAGCAGCCGCCGAGCACCTTGCCGCGCGCATAGCCGAGCTGGCGTCCATTCAGGCCGGGATCGGGCTCCGTCTTGAAGCACCAGTCCGTGCGCGGATTGCCGATGGTGTAGAGGTAGCCGACCGGGATGTCGATCCAGAACCAGTCGTCCTTGCCGCCGGCCTCGAGCAGCAGCACGCTCGAGCCGCCGTCCTTGGTGAGGCGGTTGGCGAGCACGCAGCCCGCGCTGCCCGCTCCCACCACGATGTAGTCGTACTCGCCGAATGTCGTCGCCATGGCGGACCCATGCTAGCAAACACAGGGACGATTTTGCGCATCCCCGCGTCACGCGCGGTTTGACCCTTCGCACAACGAGGCCGAAAATGGGAATTCCCCTTTCGAATCATCGGATCCGATGCGTATCCCTCCCCTGCTCCTCGCGCTCGCCAGCCTTGCCCCATTCGCCGCCGGAGCCACGGACCCCGACGTGCGCGTCATCATGTCCACCGACCTGCGCTCCGGCGTGTACGGCCGCGTCGAATTCGGTAACGCGCCGCCGCCGCCGCTCGTGTACGCTGAACCGGTCATCGTGGCGCCCCCGCCGCCGCGCGTCGTGGTGCCCGCGCCGATCTACCTGCACGTGCCGCCCGGCCATGCGAAGCACTGGTCCAAGCACTGCGCGAAGTACAACGCCTGCGGCCGCCCGGTGTACTTCGTGAAGTCCGAGGAGTACGAGCCGAAAGGCAAGGGGCACGGCAAAGGCAAGGGACACGGCAAGGGGCGCGGCCGCGACGACGACTGACCTCCAGGAGGGCAACATGCGCGCATCTCTCGTTGCAGCTCTCTTCGTTTCCTTCGGCGCCGCGGCGCAGTCGCCCGGCCCGGTCGACCTGGACCGGCCCGGCGCGCTCGAGGCCCTGCAGAAGGACAATCCGGCGCACTACCAGACGGTCATGGAGCGCGTGAAGGCGGTCGGCGGGGAAACCTGCGAGTCCGCGGCGCGCATCTACCGCACGCAGCCCGAGCAGCGCACCGCCGCGTGCCGCTCGCGGCAGCTGCGCGCGAGCTTCCCCGCGCAGACGCGCGAGCGCATCCACGTCGGCGACGCGCTGTACGTCATCACCATCTACCTGGACCCGAAGACCTACAAGCTGAGCCGCGCCGGGCGATGATCGACGCCGAGTACGCGCGCACGATGGCGCGCTACAACCGCTGGATGAACGAGCGGCTGTACGAGTGCTGCGCCCGGCTCGCCGACCAAGAGCGCAAGCGCGACGCGGGCGCCTTCTTCAAGTCGATCCACGGCACGCTCAACCACCTGCTGCTCGCCGATCGCGTCTGGATGGGCCGGTTCACGGGCACGACGTTCAGGGTGAAGTCGCTCGCCGACGAGCTGTACGCCGATTTCGCCGAGCTGCGCACCGAGCGGGCGAAGACCGACGATGCGATCGACGCCTGGGCCGCGACGCTCACCGACGCGAAGCTGCGCGGCGAGCTCGCGTACACCAGCATCGTGAATCCCGAGCCGCGGCGCTATCCGCTGGGCCTGGCCGTCACGCATTTCTTCAACCACCAGACGCACCATCGCGGGCAGCTCACGACGCTCCTCATGCAGCAGGGCATCGACCCGGGCGTTACCGACCTCATCTGGCTCGCGCAGCCGGCACCCGCCGCATAGCCGATGGTGGAGATCGCGCGGGTCGCGTCCGCGGACGATTCGCTGCACGAGGCGCTGTGCGACCTGCTCGCCGACACGGTGGAGGGTGGCGCGTCGGTCGGCTTCGTGCTGCCGCTCACCCGCGACATCGCCTCGCGTTACTGGCGGCAGGTCGAGGCAGCGCTCGCCGACGGGCTGCACCTGTGGGTCGCGCGAAGCGAGGGCCGCGTGGTGGGCTCCGTGCAGCTCGACCCGTGCCGCAAGCCCAACGCGCCGCATCGTGCCGAGCTCATGAAGCTCCTCGTGCTGCGCAGCCACCGCGGGCGCGGCATCGGCCGCAGCCTGCTGGCGGCGGCCGAGGCCCACGCGCGCGCCGCCGGCCGCACGTTGCTCGTGCTCGATACGGAGCGCGGCTCGACGGCGGAAGCGATCTACCGGCATCTGGGCTGGCATCGCGCCGGCGAAATCCCGGGCTATGCGAGAACTCCGCACGGAAAGCTCCATCCCACGGTGTACTACTACAAGCAACTCTGAGCCGCCGCCGCGGCGAGGCCGCCATGCCCAAATCCGGCGAGAAGCAGGTGCTGAAGGTCGGGAATCGCGAGGTCACGGTCTCCAATCCCGGCAAGGTCCTTTTCCCGGTGCCGGGCTACACGAAGCTCGACCTGGTGCTCTATTACCTGGCGGTCGCCGAGGGGGCCCTGCGCGGCTCCGGCGGGCGCCCGAACATGCTCGTGCGCTATCCCGACGGCGTGCTGGGCGAGTTCTTCTACCAGAAGCGCGCGCCCGAATCGCGCCCGCCGTGGATCGAGGTGGTCGCGATCCGCTTTCCCTCGGGACGCATGGCCGACGAGGTCGTGCCGCGCTCGCCCGCCGACCTCGCCTGGCTCGCCAACCTGGGCTGCCTCGAGCTGCATCCGCATCCCGTGCGGGCCGACGACCTCGAGCACCCGGACGAGCTGCGTGTCGACCTAGATCCGGTGCCCGGCGTCACGTGGAAGCAGGTGCAGCAGGTGGCCGGCGTGGTGCACGAGACGCTCGAGGACTTCGGCATGGCCGGCTGGCCCAAGACCTCCGGCAAGCGCGGGCTGCACATCTACGCACGCATCCGGAAGATGTGGACGTACGACGAGGTGCGGCGTGCGGCGCTCGCGCTCGCGCGCGAGGTGGAGCGTCGCGCGCCGAAGCTCGCGGCGCGCCAATGGTGGAAGGAGGAACGCCACGGCGTCTTCATCGACTACAACCAGAACGCGCGCGACCGCACCGTCGCAGGCGCCTACTCCGTGCGGCCCACGCCGAACGCGCAGGTGTCCGCGCCGCTCTCGTGGGACGAGGTGCCGCGCGCGGAGCCCGGCGACTTCACCCTCGCGACGATGGCCAGGCGCTTCGCGAGCCACGGCGATCCCCACGCGGACATCAACCGCCGCGCATGCTCGCTCGCGAAGCTCCTGGAGCTCTCGGAGCGTCATGAGAAGGAAGGCCTCGGCGATGCGCCGTGGCCGCCGCAATACCGCAAGGCCGCCGGCGAGCCGCCGCGCGTGCAGCCTTCGAGGCGCCGCGCCGCGAAGCCGCTCGTCGAGATCGGCCGCGCGCAACGTCAAGCGGATGCCATCGCGGGGCTGGAGCGCTGGAAGCGCCGCCATTCCCGCGCCGCGAAGCACCTGGAGCCCGCGGACGTGCTGGTCGATGCCATGCGCGGCCGCTACCAGACGTGGTGGCGGATCCGCGTGAACCTCGAGCACGTGCCCGAGAACGTGCGCCCGCAGCAGGAGCCCCTCGATCCCGACGAGCAGCCGGAGGCGCGATGAAGGTGCAGAGAATCCGCCCGTGCCTGTGGTTCGACCACCAGGCCGAGGAAGCGGCGAATTACTACGTGGGGATCTTCCCGGAATCGCGCATCGTGAAGATCGCTCGCTATGGCGAGGCGGGCCACGAGATCCATGGGCGAGCGGCGGGCTCCGTGATGACGGTGGACTTCGAGCTCGACGGCCAGCGATTTCTCGCGCTGAATGGCGGCCCGCTCTTCAAGTTCAACGAGGCCGTTTCCCTCATGGTCTACTGCTCCGACCAGGAAGAAGTCGACTTCTACTGGGAGAGGCTCACGGCGGGCGGCGACCCGGCCGCGCAGCAATGCGGCTGGCTCAAGGACCGCTATGGGCTGTCATGGCAGGTCGTGCCGGAGTCGATGCTCGAGATGGTGAGCGATCCCACCTCGGCCGCGTCGCAGCGCGCGTTCGCCGCGATGATGCAGATGAAGAAGCTCGACTTGCGCGCGCTGAAGAAGGCCTATGAGGGATGAGCGCGCGCGGAGCGGGGCGAGTCAGCGCTTTGCCGCCCCGAACACCCGTTTCAGCTCGTAGGGCGTGGTGACCTCGAGCTGGTCGTAGCGGCATTCCTGCGGCGGCTTGTCGGGACGCCAGCGCAGGAACAGTGCCGCGTGCCGGAAGCGATCGCCCTGCAGGTGATCGTACTTGACCTCGCACACGCGCTCGATGCGAAGCGGCTCCCACGAGAGGTCCTTGCCGGCGCTCCAGCGGCTTTGCGCGCCGGGCATGCGGCTCGATTCGGCCTCGGCTCCCGCCCAGCCGCGCCAGGGATGGTCCTTCATGGCGTCGCGCCGCAGCGGCTCCAGCTCCTTCGCGAGCTGCTTGCGCATCGCCATCGTGAAGGAGGAGGCGACGCCCACGTGCTGCAGCACGCCGCGGTCGTCGTACAGTCCAAGAAGGAGCGATCCCACCGCATCCTTCCCGCTCTTGTGCCAACGGAATCCGGCGACGACACAGTCGGCCGTGCGCGCGTGCTTGATCTTGAACATCGCGCGCTTGCCGGGCAGGTACGGGCACGCCTCGGGCTTCGCGACCACGCCGTCGAGGCCCGCGCCCTCGAAATGCCGCAACCACTCCACCGCCTGGGCGCGATCGCGCGTCATCGGCGTGAGGTAGAGCGGCGGCTTCGCCCTCGCGAGCAGCTTTTCCAGCAGCGCGCGGCGCTGCGCCTGCGGCTGCGACATCACGTTGCGCCCGCCCGCCTCGAGGACATCGAACGCGACGAACGACGCCGGCGACTCCTTCGCGAGCTTCGCCACGCGCGAGGCGGCCGGATGCAGGCGCAGCTGCAGCGCGTCGAAGTCCAGGCCGCGCGAGGTGGCGATCACGATCTCGCCATCGACCACGCAATGCCTCGGCAGCCTCGCGGCGAGCTCGTCGTGCAAGTCGGGAAAGTAGCGATCCAGCGGACGCGCGTCACGGCTCTGGATGTACACGTCGTCATCGCCGCGGAAGACGATCGCGCGGAAGCCGTCCCACTTGGGCTCGAAGAGGAACGGTCCCTCGGCGGGAATGTCCTCGGCGATCTTCGCGAGCATCGGCTCGATCGGCGGGACGACCGCGGCCGTGGCGGCGCGGCGCGCCGCCGGCGCTTGCTGCGAGCGGGGCGAAGCGCGCGGAGCCGGCATGGTGCTGATTGGAGCCGAAAACGCCCGCCGCGTTCCGGGCCCCGCGGACCGGCGCCGCTATTCGACGATCAGCGTGTAGATGAGCTCCTGCCGCAACGACGGCAGCGACCCGCCGAAACGCAGCGTGTGCGGCCCCTTCGCCAGCGGCGGCAACAGGAGCCAGTAGCCGTTCGAGGCCGTGGGCTCGATCTTCACCGGGCCGCCGGCGCGCTCGGCGAGGTCGAAGCAACGGCCCGACGCGACGCGATGGTCACGCAGGCTCTCGAGCGACCGGCCGTCGAGCTCGGCGAACAGGCCCATCGCGTCATCGGTCATCTGCTGCGCCTTGGCGGCGGCGCGCTCGCAGGTGAGGCAGCCTTCGCACGAGGACGGCATCACGACGTAATTGATCAACGGGAAGAACACGTGCTTGCCCGCGGGCATCCGGCACGTGCGCGAGGTCGCGGCGGAGCCGTAGGTGCCGGCGAGGAACCAGACGTCTCCCTGCTGCTTCGCGCCGCAGCGCTCGCCGGTGCGATCCGCGACGGGGCTGTCGCGATACTGGAACGACGCCGCCCATTGCCACCATCGCACGGACAGGTCGGACTGCGTGTGGCCGCCGACAGCCTGCCTCACCGGCATCGGGCGAACGTCGCCGGCCTTCGCAGTCGGCTCGGGTGGTGCATAGAGCGTGTCGGTCGAGACGGCGAGCGCCGCGGTGGAGGCGATGGAAAGCAGCAGGGCAGCGAGCAGGGAGCGCAATTCGGGGTCCTCGGGGGAAGGCAGGCCCGATCGATTCTAGGGAGCCCGCGGGCCCGCCGATGTGAATGCCGTCACAAAACGGGCGCGCCGCTGCGCCGGGCATGAAGCAGGTCACGCCGCGCGCCGCTCGGCGTGCTCGCCCACGTACCAGTCCAGGGTCTGCATCCAGTCGCGCACGAAGCGCTCGATGTTGAAGCGCTCGAGCGCCGTGGCGCGGGCACCGTCGCCCCAGCGCTTCGCGAGATCGGGATCGCGCAGCAGGTCGCGCATGGCGTCGTAGAGGGCGCTGCGGTTCGTGTCGACGTAGCCGTTCACGCCGTTGCGCACGATCGTCACCATCTCCGTGGTCGCGGGCGCCACGATGGGCATGCCGATCGTCATGGCCTCGCACGCCGCCAGTCCGAGGCTCGTGTAGCGGCACGTGTGGAAGAAGAAACGGTACTTCGAGATGAACGCCGGCACGTCGATGTTGCGCACTTCGCCGTAGCCGCCTTCCGCTTCGGCGTCCATGCCGATCAGCGCGAGCGGGATCGCCCCGCGAGCCTCGCGGTAGAGGTCGGCCCCGAGCCGCCGCCCCCGCTTCCGCATGTTGTTCACCACGACGATGCCTTGCTCCTTCTCGCCCGTGTAGCGCACCTGCGGCGGCACCAGCACGCCATGCTCGATCACGCGCGTGGGCGTCACGCCGTTGTCCCACATGAGGTCGTTGAAGTGCGTCACGTGCACGATGAGCGCCTCGGGATCCTGCACCGGATGCCGCGTGTTCGTCGGGTGCTCCTGCGGGGGGTCGTGCTCGAGGTAGATGCGCGGCAGGTCCTTCTGCCATTCGAGCAGCAGCTCGTGCTGGTCGTGCAGGTAGTGCTGGCGGTGCTGGAAGACGATGCAGTCGAAATCCATCGCGCCCACCTGGTCGGCCGGCGCGTCGTGCACGTTGCGCCCCCAGGGCAGCTCGCCCGAGCGGCCGGCGTATCCCGGCGGATGGCCGGGCTTCGAGATCACGTACCACTCGTGCGGCACCTGCGTGAGGTAGTAGAGATAGTTGCCGTGGACATGCCACGTGAGGATCCGAAGCGGCCTATGCGGCATGGGAAAGCCTTTCGGGAAGCATGCGCCGAGCCTGCGCGAGCACCTGCCCGGCGGGAATGGAGAGCGCGCACGGGTGGCCGATCGGGCACGCGTCGTGGGCGCACGGGCGGCACGCGATGTCGTGCCACAGCACGTGGTGTCGTTGCGTGTCGAGCGGCGCCCAGCGCCTCACGTCGCTGCCCGAGGCGACGATCACGCTCGGCGCGCGCACCGCCGCCGCGATATGCGAGACGCCGGTGTCGTTGCAGACCAGCAACGCGCCTTGCTGCAGCAGCATCGCCATCGATCCCAGCGTCGTGCGCCCGGTGAGGTCGATCGCCGTGCGCGGCAGCATCGACATCACCTCCGAGGTCAACGGTGCCTCCGCGGCCGAGCCGGTCACCACGATCTGCCATCCGTCCTGCGCGAGCGCGGCGCCGACCTCGCCGAAGCGCTCCGCGGGCCAGCGGCGCGAGCGCAATCTCGCGCCGGGATGGATGCATACGTAATGCCCCGGCGAAAGGTGATGCTCGCGCGTGAGGGCCTCCCACGATCGGCGGTCCTCGTCGAGCAGCGGCAATTCCAGGTCCGCGCCGTGCAGCGGAACGCCGAGGAACGCCATGAGGCTGAGGTAGCGATGGATCTCCGGCTGCGAATCCGGCCACGGCATGAACCAGGGGCTCGGCGCCGGAAAGCCGTCGCGCGGCCGGAACCCCGCGACGCGCCCGGCTCCGAGGAGCGCCACGATGCGGTTCGTGAGCTCGCCGCTGCCGTGAAGCTGGATCGCCACGTCGAACCGGCGCTTTTGCGCCTCGCGCAGGCAGTCGAGCAGGCCGCGGATGTCGCCCTCCTGCTCGGGGTAGCCGGGGAATCCCGGGAAGACCAGCAGGTCGTCCACGTAGTGCCGGAACCGCTCGACGAACGAGCGCGCCCACGGAAGCCCGACCAATGTGATGCGCGCGGCGGGCAGGAATGCCCGCAGCGCGCGCAGCGCCGGCACCGCGCACAGCATGTCGCCGAGCTGCAGCGCGCGGAACACCGCCACGTGCCGCGGACGCGGATCCCACAGGTCGCGCACGATGGCCGCGTTCACAGGAAGAACACCCGGAAGCGCAGCGCGCCTGCCAGCCGCCAGTACACGGCCACGAAGGGAATCGCGATCGAGGTCACCACCATCTGCAGCACGTGGCGCGGCGAGCGCGACGTGCCGCGCAGGCGTCTCGCGCAGAACGCGGCCGTGAGCAGGAACCACGCCGCGAAGCCGACCCACTTCACGGCCGGTTGCCAGATCGGCCAGAAGAGCGCGACGAGCGCGCCGAGCACGATCGCGTAGTAGTGCCAGGGCGGCGAGCGGCGGATGCGCTCGCGGTACATCTGCGGATGCTTCTTGTAGAGCAGCGCATCGAAGACGATCTTGCGGTGCTGCTTGAGGTTGTGAAACCACCCCTCCGGCGCACGCACCGGGTGCTCGACGATGGCCGCTGGCAACGCGACCACGGTGCCGAAATTCCTGAGCAGGCGGAATTGCAGATCCGAGTCCTCGCGCCACGCCGCCGTGAAGCGCTCGTCGAAGCCGCCGATGGCCTGCATCGCCTGGCGCCGCACGACGCAGTTGGCGGTGAGGAACTCCGCCGTGTGCATGCGCGCGATGTCCTTCTCGTAGTCCGTGGGCGTGGCCGGCACGGGCACGACCCCGCGGCCGGCC
>DASTGG010000287.1:0-3983 GCA_035719385.1 Usitatibacter sp. | reverse complement strand
GCGCTGGACTCGCAGTACCGCATCTACAGCGAGATCACGTGCGACCAGGTGCGGCTCGACAACGCGCAGCGCGCGCCTTCCGACATCGCGCGCGTGCTGCGCAGCGCGCTCACGTACTCGCAGCCGGTCTACATCGAGCTGCCGCGCGACATGGTGGACGTGCCGTGCAAGGCGGTCGTCGCCGAGCCGCCGCGGCCCTTCGATCGCGAGGCGCTCGAGGCGTGCGCCGACGAGATCCTCGAGCGGCTCGCGCGCGCGAAGTCGCCGGTGATCATGGTCGACGTCGAGGTGCGCCGCTTCGGGCTGGAGCACAAGGTCGCCGCGCTCGCCACGCGCCTGGGGATTCCCGTCGTGACGACGCTGCTCGGGCGCGGGCTGCTCACGGAGGAGGGCGCGCCGCTGCTGGGCACCTACCTGGGCGTGGCCGGCGTCCCGGAGCTCACCGAGCGCGTCGAAAGCTCCGACACGTTGCTGATGCTCGGCGTGATCGTGTGCGACTGCAACTTCGGCATCACGGCGAGGAACATCGACCTGCGCCGCACGATCCAGGCGCTCGACCGGCGCGTGACGCTGGGCCACCACACGTATCCCAACGTGCCGCTCGGCGAGCTCGTCGACGCGCTGCTCGCCCGCTCGACGCCGCGCGGCGCGCCGATGCAGTTCGCGCGGCCGCGATATCCGCGCGGCCTTGCCGCCGACGACGCGCCGATCGCGCCGAACGACATCGCGACGGCGGTGAACGACCTCATGGCCGCGGGAAACCATTTCGCGATCGCCGCCGACATGGGCGATTGCCTCTTCACCGCGATGGAGATCGAGAACACCGAGCTGGTCGCGCCGGCCTATTACGCGACGATGGGCTTCGGCGTGCCCGGCGGCCTCGGCCTGCAGGCGGCGACCGGCGAGCGGCCGCTCATCCTCGTGGGCGACGGCGCGTTCCAGATGACGGGCTTCGAGCTCGGCAACTGCCGCCGCTACGGGTGGGACCCGATCGTCATCGTGTTCAACAACCGCAGCTGGGAGATGGTGCGCGCGTTCCAGCCGGAGTCGGCCTTCACGCGGCTGGACGACTGGCGCTTCGCCGAGACCGCCGCGGCGCTGGGCGGCGAGGGTGTGCGCGTGCAGACGCGGCGCGAGCTTCGCGATGCGTTGTCGAAGGCGGCGCTCGCGCGCGGCCGCTTCCAGCTCATCGACGCCGTCATCCCGAGCGGCGTGTTGTCCTCGACGCTCGAGCGCTTCGTGAAAGGCGTCCAGCGCGTGTCCATGCGCGAGCCCGCGGCCACGGGACGAAAAAAAGGCTTCCCCGCGAAAGAGGAAGCCTGAAGGACGCTGGCAACGTCAGATGTGCAGATAGCCCAAGAGCATGAGCACGATGAGGATCACGAGCACCACGCCCAGGCCGCCGGTCGGGGCATAGCCCCAGCTGCGGCTGTGCGGCCAGGCGGGCACGGCGCCCACGAGCAGCAATATCGTGACGATCAACAGGATGAGTCCGAGCGACATGGAGCCTCCGTTCGCAATGGCTGTGTGGATTGGACAGCCGCGCGCGGGGAAGGCGCCGCCAAATCGGCGCCTCGCGCTGTAGGAGGGCGCCGCGCCGCGCGTCAGCCGGCCTGAATCCGGCGGCGCGAAGGCCGTGCCGCTTCAGGGGCGCGAAAGGAGTCCCACGGTCGCCGCGAAACCCGCATCGCGCGCGATGTCGGCGGCGCTCTTGCCGCGGTTGTCGCGGGCGTCGCGGCTCGCGCCGGCGGCGAGCAACACCTTCACCGCTTCGTCGCGCCCGTAGCCTGCCGCCCACATGAGCGCGGTGAGCTCGTTGCGGTATCTCGCGTTCGCATCGACGCCATGCTCGAGGAGCGCGCGGACGACCGCGGCATGGCCTTGTCCGGCCGCGTAGACCATCGCGGTCTTGCCCAGCCGATCGACGGCGCCCGCCTCCGCGCCGCGGCGCAGGAGCGCCTCGACGATGTCCGCCTGGCCGGAATACGCCGCCGCCATCAATGCCGTCACGCCGTTGACCGCGGCGATGTTCACGTCGGTGCCGGCCTCGAGCATCGCGCGCACCGTGACGAGGTCGTTCCTCTTGAGCCCGATGACGAGCGCGGTCTCGCCGAGCCGGTTGCGCGCGTTCGGCGAGGCGCCGGCACGCAGGGCCTGTTGCTCGGCTTCGATATCGCCGTTGCGCGCGGCCACGAGCAGGCGCGCGTTCGCCGAGAGGTCGCTGTCGGCCGCGCGCGCCGGTGCGGCGTACGCCGCGCACGCGATCGCCACGAAGGAAAGAAGGAGCCGCAATGCGGATGTCGTCGGCATCTGGCGACGTGCGGAAAAAGCCCATTGCACGCGGGCGGGATTGGGACTATAACGCATGGCTCGCGTCTCGGGTCCCGCAACAAACACAACCACGGGAGGTCACATGCACGTCCGCAATGTGTTTCCGGTTGCCATCCTTTCGCTCCTCGTGCCGCTGGCGCATGCGCAGCCCGAAGTTTCGGGCGCGACGACGTCCAACGCGCGGCCCATCACCACGCCGATCCGCTCGGTCACGCAGCAGATGCTCGACGCGGCTGCCAGCGATCCGAAGAACTGGATCCATTCGAACGGCAGCTACGACCAGCAGCGTTTCTACCCCGGCAAGCAGATCGACACGAAGAACGTGGCCAAGCTGAGGCCCGCCTTCGTGTTCCAGACGGCGGTGCTCGAGTCGATGGAAACCGCGCCCATCGTCGTGGACGGGATCATGTACCTCACCACCTCGTTCAACCACGTCTACGCGATCGACGCGGCCACCGGCGAGGAATACTGGCACTACAAGCACAAGCTCGGCCCCATCGTCACGGTGTGCTGCGGCAACAACAACCGCGGCGTGGCGATCGAGGGCGGCACGCTCTTCATGGGAACGATCGACGCCAAGCTCGTCGCGCTCGACGCGAAGACCGGCAAGGTCCTGTGGCAGAGCGAGATCGCCGACCCGGAGAAGGGCTACTCCGAGACGATGGCGCCGGCCGTGGTGAACGGCAAGGTGCTCATCGGCACCAATGGCGGCGAGTACGGGGTGCGCGGCTTCCTCAAGGCGTTCGATGCGAAGACCGGCAAGAACCTCTGGACGTTCTACACGATCCCCGAGAAGGGTCACGAGGGCGTGTGGGCGACCAAGGACGCGACGGGCCGCGACATGCACCGCGACATCGCCGCGGAAAAGGCGGCGTTCGCGAAGGACAGCTCGTTCTACCAGTCGCTCGGCGGCGGCGTCTGGATGACGCCCGCGATCGACCGCAAGACGAATACGGCCTACTTCCTGGTGGGCAACCCGTCGCCCGACCTCTACGGCGCGATCCGGCCCGGCGACAACCTGTACACCGATTCGATGGTGGCCGTCGACCTCAACACCGGCCAGTACAAATGGCACTCGCAGTACATCGCGCACGACGTGTGGGACCTCGACGCGGTGAGCCCGGTGATCCTCACGCAGGCGAAGGATGGCAGCGGCAAGGTCGTGGACGTCGCCGTCCATGGCGGCAAGACCGGGCACGTGTACGTGCACGATCGCGCGAGCGGCAAGCTGATCCGCTTCTCCGAGGCGATGATCCCGCAGGAGAACATGTGGGTCCTGCCGACGAAGGAGGGTGCGCGGATGCTGCCCGGCGCGAACGGCGGCGTCGAGTGGTCGCCGTTGGCGGTCAATCCCAAGCTGCACATGGCGTTCGCCGCCAACCTGCACCAGCCGATGACCTACCACGTCGAGGAAGTTCCGTATCCGGGCGGCAAGCTGTGGCTCGGCGGCGCGTTCAAGGTCATCCCGACCGAGGAGCAGTGGGGGCAGCTGGTCGCTGTGAACCTCGATACCGGCAAGATCGCGTGGAAACACAAGACGCCGCAGCCGCTGATCGGCGGCGTGCTCGCCACCGCCGGCAACGTGGTGTTCAACGGCGAGGCGAACGGCTGGTACCGCGCCTACGACGCGCGGTCCGGCAAGGTGCTGTGGA
>DASTGG010000286.1:0-2696 GCA_035719385.1 Usitatibacter sp. | reverse complement strand
CGCGGCGGCGGCCTGCGCGGTCGCTTGCTGCGCGGCTGCGGCGGGCGGCGGCGGCATCCTGGCCTTCTGCTCCTTCACCCAGGCGGCGTATTTCTCGGGCTCGATGGCCTCCACCACGATGGGCATGTAGCCGTGCTCCTTGCCGCAGATCTGGCTGCACTGGCCGCGATAGGTACCGGGCTTGTCGGCCGTGAACCACGCGTCCTTGATGTAGCCGGGGATGCCGTACTGGTTCACGCCGAGCTGCGGCACGTACCAGCCGTGGATGACGTCGTTGGAAGTGATGAGGAGGCGAACCTTCTTGCCCACGGGCACCACGAGGGGACGATCCACCTCGAGGAGATAGTTGTCGCCCTTCTTCGCGCCGACCTGGTGGAACTCCTCGATCTGGTCGCGCGGCGTGGACAGGTTCGAGATGTAGCGCAGGCCTTCCTGCTGGTAGTCGTACTCCCAGCGCCACTGGTAGGCGGTGATCTTGATCGCCATGTCCGCGTTGGACGAGTCCTTCATCTCGAGCATCGCCTTGGTGGCGGGCCAGGCCATGCCCACCAGCACGATCAGCGGGATGAGCGTCCAGATCACCTCGATCGTCGTGTTCTCGTGGAACTGCGCGGCACGGGCGCCCACCGAGCGGCGGTGCTTGAAGATCGACCAGAACATCGCGCCGAACACGATGAAGAAGATCGCGATGCAGACGTACATGACCCCCCAGTGCAGGCGGTACGCGTCGAGCGCCGTGGGCGAGCCCGGCGGCAGGATGTCGACGTGGTAGTCCGCGAGCGCGGCGGTCGCCGTGAACATCGCGAGGGTTCCGAGGGCGCGCAGTTGCTTCAAAAACATGGCCAGGCCTTTGTTATCCGGGTTTCTCTCAATTCGCGGAGCGCGATGCGACCGCGGAGGTCTTCCGCGAGCCGACGCCTCCCCTCATCCGACAGCAATCTCCCCACCGGCACGCTGCGGCCCGCGTAGGCGAGGCTCAACGTGCAACGCAACCCGCGCTCGCGCACCTCGATGCAGGCCCATGGCTGGTAGGCCACGAACCGCGTCAACGCGCGCGCCTCACGCGATTCCAGCCGGACCTCGTGCCGCCCGACCTCGAGCCGCTCGAAGTCCGCGTCGTGCCGCCCGAGGACGTGGAACGCGAGCGCCAGGAGCGCCACCTCGATGCCCGCGAAGGGCATGACGGGCCAGGCACCGACGAGCGCCGCGCCACCCGAGATGCCAAGCGAGGTGAGCGCGATCCACCCGAGGACCCATCGCCGCGCGGCGACACCGAGCGAACGGTTGGGCATCGACACGTGGATGTACGGCGGAGGGTCCGCGGAGGGAACCATCGGAGGACCGCTGAAACCGGCGTATTTTAGCCGACGGTTTGCTCTCGCGCAAAAATGCCGGCGAAAAAGACCTGTTAGCTTTGATCTGGATCATGCCCGCCTTCCTCCTCCGGCTTGGCGGGAATGCGGTAGCTTTCGCTCGCCCAGGCACCCAGGTCCGTCGTCTTGCAGCGCTCCGAGCAAAAAGGGCGCCACGGATTGGACGGCGCGAAAAGGCTGGGCTTGCCGCACGCCGGGCAAGCCACCGCGCGCGCGGTGCGGGGAGGCCGGGTCACAGGTTGCAGAACGAGAGCTCGAAGGGCACGTCCTGCTCGTACACGCGCGTCTTCTGCACGCCTTCGGGCAGCAGGAAACGCACGTTCAGGGCGTACTTGTTGGCGCTGATCTCGGGCACGCAGGGAAGCCCGGAGTCCAGGGAGAGCCGCAGCATCTGCGCCGGCTTCTCGGCCGGCGTCTGCTGGTAGACGCCCTGGAACGCGATGAGCGAGGCCGAGCGCCCGCTCTCGCGCAGCACGCGCAGCACGATCGACAGGCCCGCGTCCATCGGCAGCAGCGGCTTGAGCCAGTTGCACAGGTCGTCGCGCCGGCGCTGCGGAGCGTGGTGCAGCCACGCATGGTAGGAGGGCAGGTCGAACTCGCTCGTGCCGCCCGGGATGCTCACGCGCTGCTTGATCGCCATGAGCCATTCGTTTTCGCGCAGCGTCTGCCCCGTCTTGCCCGAGGACGCGTGCAGGTTCGCGAACGCCGCGTCGAGCTCGCGCAGCACCTCGTTCAGCTTCGCCTCGGAGATCGCCGGGTTGCTGCGCAGCGCCTCCAGGAACACGCGCTGGCGGTCGAGCTCCTGCAGCAGGTCGCTCTTGAGGTCGGCGCGGCTCGCCACTTCCAGGATCTCGAACATTCCCGTGAGGCACGCGTGATGGTCGTGCGCGTCGTCCTTGGCGAGGAAGTATCGAACCCGGTCGTACAGGTCCTCGAGGCGAAGGAGGGTCCTGATGCGCTCGTTCAGCGGATATTCGTAGGTGATCACCGGACCCGCCCGTGGAATGGCGGGGATTTTGGGGCAATTCTCGTCACGTTGACAAATTTCCATGGAGGCGGCCCGCAAGGCGGCAGTAATCGGCGTGCAGTCGCGCGCATTGCGGTTCGAGCGCCGAAGCCTCGCCGCCGTTCCAGATCACGTCGTCGGCCATCTGCAGGCGCCGCCAGCGCGGCCATTGCGCGGCCATGATCGCGCGCACCTCGTCGGCGGCAAGCGACGAACGCGCCATCGTGCGCTCGAGCTGGCGCTCGGGCGGGCAATCGACCACGAGGACGCGCGCGACACGCCCGCTGTAGCTGCCGGTCTCGAAGAGCAGCGGCACC
>DASTGG010000285.1:0-13083 GCA_035719385.1 Usitatibacter sp. | reverse complement strand
CGGCAGGTCGGCGTCTCGATCCTGATGGAAAACGACAGCGGCCAGACCCGCAGCTTCATCGTGACGCGCGTGGATGACGAGACACTGACGGTCGACGGCAACAATCCGCTTTGCGGCCGGGAGGTCGTCTTCAGGCTCGAGATCCTGACGGTGCGCGATGCGACTGAAGACGAGATGAAGGCCGGCGGCGCGACCGGCGCGGAGCCGAACATCGACCCGTCACTCATGAGGCCGGTTTGAGCTTCCTTTCGTCATGCCGCGTATTTCCGTCATGCCGCGTATTTCCGTCATGCCGCGTATTTCCGTCATGCCGCGTATTTCCGTCATGCCGCGTATTTCCGTCATCCCGGCGCGTTTTTCGTCATCCCGGCGCATATTTCGTCATCCCGGCGTAGGCCGGGATCCAATTGGAGACACCCGATGAGCGAGCAAAAACCCGTCAAGAATGTCCCCGACGGCCACACGCCTTTCTATGTAACGCGCCAGAAGGCGCCGACCGAAAAGGGATTCGTCGGCTACGAGACCGTCTGGAAGCCGTTGCAGAAGGAAGCCGAATACAAGACGCCGAAGAAGCCGTAGTACATTTGCCCGGGGCGCGTGGAGGCGACCTGACGCGCCCCTCTCTCGATGAAGCCCCGCGTGAAGCGGGGCTTTTCATTTTCAACACGCGTGCGTGCGGGGCAGATGTCCTGGGTATCAGGCTGCCGAACGTCAATACGAACTTTTTCAGATGGCAGATCATGAATGCATCGCGGGCAGCACCATCTGAATCGTCGTCCTCAGCATAGCAACCAACCTAACCAACACCCTGATTCGTCAATGCATCGCTTGCGCTGCATTTGGCGGGCACGATGGTTTGGGCGCGGCCGGATACAAGGGGGATTTCCCGCTCTTGAATCGAGAGAGGTACCGACATCGTGAAGATCATATCCGGGCTTCTGGCGGCACTTTGTTCATTGATGATCAGCGCCGCCGGCGCGACCCCACTGTTCGGGACAATCGGGTACGGCGGCTCTTCCTGGAATCCATGGCAGGGCTACTGTCCCACTGAAACCACCTGCTACAACACCAGCTACCTGGTCCAGCTCAATCCCGAGACGGGCGCAGTCATCGACTACATCGGCGAGGTCGGCTATCGCGTCAACGGTCTCGCATTCGATCCCACCAGCGGGAGGCTCTACGGAGGGACGAGCCCGAGAGATCCGAATTTCATCGGGCTGATCGAGATCGACATCACCACGGGTGCCGGCACACGGGTGGGCACTGGATGGAGCAACGTGTCGCACGTCGCGGCTATCACCGTCAATCCGGGCGGCCAGATGTACGGCTGGACGGAGGACAGCGACGATCTCGTCAGCATCGACAAGACCACGGGCGTCGCCACGATCGTCGGCGATTCCGGGATATGGACCGGCGACCACGGGCTGAGCTTCAACAGCGCTGGCGAGCTATACCTGGTCCTGTATCAAGGCCTGACCTATCGGGTCGACACGAGCACCGGTGCGGCGACCCTGGAGGAAAGTTTTTACGACTACGGCGACACGCACCACGGGAAATTCGATTGGCTCACCGACCTCTTCTACACGATCTCCTGGAGCCAGAGCGGCACGCGCGATCTGTACCGGTGCGATCGCATGACCCAGTACTGCACCCTGATCGGCCCGGTCGGAACTCTTCACACGATCGCCTTTCAGGACCAGCTGGGGACGACTCAATACGCGCTGTCCGTCAACAAGGCAGGTGCAGCGACAGGCACGGTGAAAAGCAGTCCCGCCGGCATCACGTGCGGGGCCGACTGCAGTCAGGACTACTTCGCGGGCAGGGTGGTGACGCTTCACGCGTTTGCCGATTTGGTTTCCGCCTTTGCCGGCTGGTCGGGAGATGCAGACTGTGCGGACGGCGTGGTGACGATGGACAGCGCCAAGAGCTGCACGGCGACCTTCGCCGTTGGAACCGTCTACGATCTTTCCGTCAGCAAGTCCGGAACGGGAACGGGCATCGTGACCAGCAGGCCCCCCGGAGGCATCGACTGCGGATCGGACTGCAGCGAGAGCTATAACGCGGGCACCTCGGTGATGCTTTTTTCTTCTGACGGTGAAAACTCCCTCTTTGCGGGCTGGTCCGGCGATGCGGATTGTTCGGACGGCATCGTGACGATGGACAGCGCCAGGAGTTGCACGGCCACCTTCAACCTCAAGCCCACCCACACTCTGTCCGTAAGCAAGTCCGGAACGGGAACGGGCTCCGTGGTCAGTCATCCCGCAGGCATCTCGTGCGGATCCGACTGCAGCGAGGACTATTACGAGGACACCTGGGTGTGGTTCGAGAGCACTGCCTCTGAAGACTCCGTCTTCGCGGGCTGGTCCGGGGATGCGGATTGTTCGGACGGCGACGTGACGGTGATCAGTGCGATGAGCTGCACGGCCATCTTCAACCTCAAGCCCACCTATGCATTATCGATAAGCAAGGCGGGCACAGGCACGGGAACAGTGACCAGCGCTCCCGCGGGTATCAGCTGCGGAGCGGATTGCAGCGAGAGCTATATCGACGGCACCTGGGTGACGCTTACGGCCGCTGCGAGTGCAAGCTCCGTCTTTGCGGGCTGGTCGGGCGCCGAACACTGCGGCGATGGGATGGTACAGATGACCGCCGCCACGAGCTGCACGGCGGCCTTCAATTCCGTGATCGCAGTGACTGCGCCGAACGGCGGAGAGGCGTTCACGGTCGGGACCGAGTACACGATCAGCTGGACGTATACGAATGCAGTCAACGAAGGGACCTATGTGAACATCGACCTGCTCAAAGGCGGCGTCGTGGACAAGAAGATCGCAAGCCGCGTCTCGATCGGCACGAGCGGCGTCGGTACCCTGACGTGGACGCCGCGTGGCAAGCTGAGCGGTACCGACTACAGCATCCGCGTCACCAGCAAGAGCAACGCCAGCTACACCGACACGAGCGACGCCAATTTCACGATCGCGTCGCGCCGCTGACAGATCGGACGGGAGCTGCGACCTCGTCGACCGACCGGAAGCCCCCGCAAGGGGGCTTCCCGCTTCAACAGCCGTCGCGCGGCGTGAGCTTGGAAACCGCTGCAGAAGGAAGTCGAGTACAAGGCGCCGAAGAAGCCGTACCGCGCTTCACTTCGTGCTCGGCGTGAACGTCCACACCCATTTGTTGTTCAACGCGGTCATGACGATCGACTTGCCGTCCTCCGAGACCCGGAGCGGAGGCTTGTTCATCATCTTGCCGTACGCGAGCATCTGCGGGTCTGGCGCCACAATGTACTCCTTCACCTCGCGCGTCGCGCCCTTGTATGTCTTCAGCTTGTTGCCGCATGCCTCGGCGACCTGGGTCTCGGGGTGGATGCGCTTGCCCACCAGCTCGAGGGCGTCGCGCGGCCGGGCTTGCCGGATCTCCACGACGTCGAAGTGCTCGTAGGGGCCGTTCATCTTGCCGGTCGGGCAGCGCTTCTTCCCCGGCTCGCCCTTGTCCACGCCAGCGAGGTTCGTGGCCGTCCCGGCATCGTTCACGATCGTGGGCTTGCCCACGATGACGCCCTTCTTCCTGTCGAAGTCGAACGAGAGCCGCACGCGATCGGTCACGTCGGCGTAGAGGTCCGCGTCCACCGGTGGGATCTGATGCGCCTTCAGCGCGATCTCACCGACGACCTCGTAGTGAACAATGTCGACCTTGGCCCAGCGTTCCGCGGCCTTCATGTCCGGCATCTGCGCGCCGGCCTGCGGGCAGAAGGCGACGGCGCAGGCGGCGAGGGCGAAAACAAGGCGGTGATGGGAGCTCGAGTCCATTGACGACCTCCATGTCGAATTAGGTCCTTCGCGAGAGCCTGTCGATCGCATGTCCCAGGTGGTGCGTCACGGCACGGCGAACACTTCGACGATACCCACGCCGGGCCGCGAGTGTGGCCGCGTGCGACGGCGTTGACCTTCGAAAATCCGTCGAGCTTGAGCATGGCGACTTTCAGGTGGGGATGCCGAGCCCGGCACGTTGCCGGGCACGTCCATTCATCGCGCATGCGCGCGACTGTCTTCGCATCGTCTCATGTCGGACAGGGTGGCCTCTCAAGCCGTCTTAGCTGGATCCCAGCACGCGCCCGGGCCTCGTACCCGTCGGTCGCCCGTCGCGCCACACAACCTGCCCGTTCACGATCACCGTATCGATGCCCGGCGCCGCGCGGATGGGGCTCTCGAACGTCGCCGCGTCGCCGACGGTCTGCGCGTCGAACAGCGTGAGATCCGCCGCCATGCCTTGCTTGACGAGCCCGCGCCCTTCGAGCCCGAACGTCCGCGCAGTGAGGCCCGTCATCTTGTGCACCGCCGTCTCCAGCGAAAACAGGCCCACGTCGCGCGCGTAGTGCCCAAGCACGCGCGGAAATGTGCCCCATAGCCGCGGATGCGGGGCGGCGTCGTGCGGCAGCCCGTCGGAACCGACCATCGTGTTGCGGAACGCGAGAATGCGCTGCACATCGGCTTCATCCATCGCGAAGTAGATCGCACCCGCGGGTAGCAGCGCTTCCACTGCCTCGCGCACTGATTTGCCCATCTGCTTGGCGATCGCCTCGAGATCCATGCCGGCGAATTCGGGATGCGGCCGCGACCAGCTCACCAGCGTCTTCGAGGCACCCAGCGTGCGGTCGTACGACAGGATCGTCGACGAGGCGCAGTAGGGATAGCAATCGAGCCCGATCGGTTGTTGCTGCATGCAGCCGTCGATGAGAGCGAGCGTTTCCCTGGATCGCCCGTGGTTGCGCACGCCCGCCACCTTGTGATGGGAAATGACCACGCGCACCCCGAGCTCGCGGCCGATGCGAAAGGTCTCCTCGAGCGATTTCGTGACGTCGTCGGCCTCGTCGCGCATGTGCGTGCAGTAGAGCGCGCCGCGGGCCGTGAGCGGGCGGCAGACCTCGATCACCTCTTCGGTCGTCGCCGCTTGCGCGGGCTCGTACCAGAGTCCCGTCGAGATGCCGATGGCGCCCGCGGCGAGAGCGTCTTCGGCGAGCCTTCGCATCTCCGCCTCCTCCGCCTTCGTAGCAGCGCGATTCAGATCGGAGACGGTCTGCACGCGCAGCGCGCTGTGCCCCACGAGTAGCGCGCAGTTCGTGGCCGCAGGATTCGCCTCCAGCGCCTCGACGTAGCTCGCGAACGTGGGGAAGCGGAACCACGAACCCTCATCGTCCAGCAGGTCGAGCGGCGGCGTGACGGGCCTCGCCATCCCACGTGGCGCGGGCGCGAGCGAGATGCCGCAATTGCCCGCGACCACGGTGGTGACGCCCTGGCTCACCTTGGGCGCCATGTCCGGCGCCGAGAGCATCAGCCGATCGTCGTGCGTGTGCGCGTCGATGAAGCCCGGTGCTGCGATGAGGCCGGTGGCATCGATCTCCTCTTCGCCGCGCGGCAGGTCGTGTCCGATGGCGGCGATCAAGCCGTCCTTCAGCGAGATGTCGGCCGCATAACGTGGCGCGCCCGAGCCGTCGATGACGGTGGCGTTGCGGATCACGAGGTCGTGTACGGTCATCGGGTCGTTCGTCTGTCACGCGAAAGCCCGATCATAAGCGTTGCGCGCGGCCCCATCCTTTCGGCGTCCCCCTTCTTTCCGTGGAGGCGGATGTTCGCACCGGGGGCCGCTACCGTTTCGTGTTCGGCCCGGTGGGCTCGGAGCCCGTGGCGTTCTTCGGCCGGTACGTCGAGGTGACGCCGCATTCTCGCCTCGTCTGGACCAATGAGGAGGGTGGTGACGGTGGCCCCGTCACCACGGTGACCTTCGAGGAAAAGGACGGCGAGACGCTGCTGCTCATGCGCGAGCTCTACCCCTCGAAGGAAGCGCTGGACGCTGCCGGCACCGGCGCGGCGGAAATGATGGACGAGACGTTCGCGCAACTGGACGAGCTTCTCGTCACCCTGCCACACTAGAAGGCATGATCTTCTTCGCATCCCGATTCGCCTGCGCGCTGCTCGTGGGTATCGTCGTGTCGCTGCCTTGCGAGGCCGACAGCTTCGCCTCGTCCGCCTCGAGCGCGAGCTCTGCGTCGATCGGCAGCCTGTCCGACTCGCTAAAGAACTCGAGTGGCAGCTCAACGCACAAGGCGGCCGAGGGCGACTATCGCATCGTCGACGTCGCAGCGGCCGAGCGCCCGGACACGCTGCGGCTGAAGATGGAGCCCGTCGCCCACGCAGGCGACGATGCTGCCGTCATCTATCTCGACGTGCCGCGACCTGCCCTGGGTGATCGTTCCGCGGCACCCGGCGAAATCGTCGCCGTGCGGCAACGCCCGTATGGCTACGAATTCGCATGGGCCGATACGCGCGTCGCATTCTTCCTGGTGCTGGCCGCCGAATGGCAGCGCGAGCTGGAGCCGCGGGCCGTCCGATCCTGAAGCTGCGCGTCCTCCTGGTGGCGGCCGTATGGTGCTGCGCCCAGGGCGCGTATGCGGCATCGGCGTCGTCGCGGCTTTGCGATCGCGCGGCACCGATGAGCGCGACACAGCAGGACCGGTTGCTGCGGTTCGCCGCGCTCATCAAGGAAGAGCTCGACGGGTCGGGCGAGACGGTCGCGCTCGTAGCGCGCTCCGGCCTGGATCTCAGCCGCTTCGGCGTTCGCTACTCGCATGCCGGCGTCAGCCTCAAGGCGAGCGACAACGCCCCGTGGTCCGTCCGCCAGCTGTATTACGCATGCGACGAGCAGCGGCCGCGACTGTACGACCAGGGCTTGTCGGGCTTCGTGTTCGGAACCGATGATGCGGACATCGGCTACGTCTGGATCGTCCTTCCGGCGGGTGCGGACGCCGCGACGCTGGAGGGCGCCGCGCTCGACAACGCGCGCGCGTTACGCCTGCTCGCCGCGACCTATAGCGCGAATGCGTACCCGTTCAGCCTGCGCTACCAGAACTGCAACCAATGGGTTGCGGAGCTGCTCGCCGCGGCGTGGGGCGCCCTCGACGACGCGCCGGACTTGCGGGCGCGGGCGCAGCGTTGGCTCGCACAGCGCGGCTACGAGCCGCCGGCGATCGATCTCGATTCGCACTGGCTGATGCTCGCGGTGCCTTTCGTTCCGCTCGTCCACCTCGACGACCATCCGGAGGCGGAGCTCCGTGCGCTGCAGATGCGCACATCCCTCCCGGGGGCCATCGAGGCTTTCGTGCACGAGCGAAATCCCGGTGCCAGGCGCATCCAGATGTGCCACAACGGCGGGCAAGCGGTCATCCGGTATGGCTGGGAGCCCATTGCGGATGGCTGTCGGCCGCAAGCCGGCGATCGGGTGATCGACCTCGATGGAGCCTCGGTCAGTTAGTCGACGCCTCGACGCGATTGCAATAGGCCTCGATGGTCCTCTTCCACGCCGGGCGCGCCAGGCATCGATCCCGATAGGACGCGACTGCCCGATACGGCGCAATCAACTTCTCGTCCTTGACGCCGGCAGAGAGTACGTGCGCCATCAAGATGTCCGCGACGGTGAAATCGTCTGTCGCAACGAAATCGCGCCCGGTGAGCCACCGGTCCAGGTTCCCGAGCACTCGATTCACCCAGCCGACCATGAACTCGCGGTGCTTGCCGCAGCTGCCATCCGCCGTCCAGTCCAGGACCATCAAGCCGAGCAGCGGCGGTTCGACCGTGTTCATCGCGGCGAAGCACCAGCGCATCACCTGTGCCTCTCCGGCCCGGTTGCCGGGGATCAGGCGGCCGGACTTCTTTGCCAGGTAGACCACGATGGCGGCGGATTCGGACAGCACCAACCCGTCATCGTCGATCGCGGGGATCTGCTCGAAGGGACTGAGTCGGCGATAAGCTTCAGTGCTCAGGTCGTGCGCGGGATGGTCCATGCCGGCCATCTCGAACGGCAATTGCATCTCTTCCAGCGCCCACAGGACGCGCAGGTCGCGAGTGTGGCCGCGAGCGAACGCGTTGACCTTCGAGAAACCGTAGAGCCTAAGCATCGCCTTTCGCAGGCGCGCATTCCGAATCGACGACCGGCTCCGCGCTGACCCACACGACGCACTCGAGCCCTTCGGGGGCCGCCAATTTGGAGTGGAACGGGCGCAGTACCATTTCCGTTCCGCCGCGGCCCTCGCGCGTCACCTGGATGATCGTCCACCCGTCCTCCCGCAACAAGCCGAGCCGCTGCATTTCCGATTCGAGGTACGCGTGTGCATTCTGCACCTTGTCGGTGAACTGCACGGACAGCTCGACATCGCTATGTCCCATGTGCTCATGCTCCCCGGCGCATTGCGCGTATAGGCCACGCTCATTGTGACATCCGGACGGCGCTTGTCCGACGGGCAATCGCGGACTTTGCCTACGCCACATGGCCGGGTTCGTAGAGGAGCAGCTACAGATTCGATGCGGCAGCGCCAATTCACCACGCGAAGCCGTGGATCAGGTGCCAGCCAAGATGCACGGCAAACGCCAGGCCCGCCAACGCAATCCAGAGCCACCAGAACATCTTCAGGATCGCATGCTCGCTGGCATGCGCGGAATTCGACAGCGCCAGCTTCCGATAGGGGTCGCCCCTGAGACCTCTCGCCCTCAGATATCCATCGATGACCTCTTCGTCATGACGTGAAAGCACGGCGAACATCTGCTGGTAGGTCGAGAAATGGCTCTGCGGAGAGTGACTCTTCCATTGTTCCTCGATCAGCAGCAGGCGCGTGTTGGCGGTGTCGACGAACGCGCGGCTACGCGTGTCGACACGGACGAAGTAGAAGGAAATGATGAACGGCGGGATGGCGATCAGCAGGAGCGCTGTCAGGGACGCCAGGGACAGGGACGACAAGGTGTCCTTCGCGAGCAACGCAAAGAAGGCGAGGAATGCCGTCTGGATCGTCAGGAAGTGCGCGAAGCGTTTCTGCTTCAGGTCCTCGTAGAACTTGAGCAAGTCGTTATTCGCTTTCCACTCCTCCAGGAGGCGCGTTTCGATCTCCATCGTTCATTCCTCTCTCACTCATTCGTCCAGCGGGTAGATCGGCCGGCGCACCTTGCGGTAGGTGAACTGCTTCCAGTCGGACGAAGCGACACCGACGCCGTCGCACAACACCGCGCCCTTCGCGATCGGCAGGAACACCGGTCGGAAATACATGCGCGACTTGAGCAGCAGGTAGCGCTGCTTCTCCGGCCGGATGCCCACGCTCTCGAACACGCCGCGGTCCCACGGCTCCTGGTTGCGCTCGGTCACGACGATCTGCGCGCGCCCGGTATCGAGCACCGCCGTCCTGCCCATGTAGCAGCGCATGCCGGTGAACTGCGGGCCGGTGATGGTGTACTCGCCATCGGTGATGTTGCGCACGACGCCTTCCAGCTGCATGGGCTCGCCCTTGCGCCCGATGGCGGGCATGGCCGCCTTGCCCCCGACCGGCAACGTGACGCGGCTGCCGATGCCCGCCTCCACCATGCGAGCGACGGCCTGCGGATCGCGCACCGGGCCCACCGCGATGCCGCTCAAGCCCAGCCGAAGCGCGGCCTCCAGGACGTGCATCGTGTCTTGCGTGGCACCCGAAGCGCAGTTGTCGGCGTGGTCCAGCAACAGCACGGGGCCGCCGCTTTGATCGCCGAGGCGCTTCGCTTCGATGAGCGCCTCTTCGAGCGGGCGTCCGCGATAGACGAAATCCTCCTTGCGCCGCCATGCCGCATCGAGAATGGCATCGCACGCCGCCTGCGCCGCGGTGCGATCGCGATCGGCCACGACGACGGCGCTGATGCCCGCGTCGTGGATGTCGGCGAGCTGGAACCCGCCGAATGCGCTCGCGGCCAGCATGCCGTCGCGTTCCGCCGCACGCGCGGCCTCCACGAAATCGCGCATCGGGCTTTCGGCCGTGTTCTGGCGCAACGTGTGCGCGAGCAGGGGACGGTTGCCCCACGCCATCACCGGCACGATCCCGCCCTTCAGGTAACGCAGCAGGATGCTTCCCGCGAGCTCGCCCGACTCGTAGCCATCGACGTGCGGATAGGTCTTGTATCCGGCGATGACGTCGCAGTTGCGCACGATGCGCTCGGTCACGTTCGCGTGCAGGTCGAGCGAGACCGCGATGGGCGTGTGGGGTGCCACCGCACGGACGCGCTCGAGCAACGTGCCTTCGCCGTCGTCGGTGCGGCCTTCGACCACCATCGCGCCATGCAGGTCGAGGAACACCGCGTCGCATCCCTGCCGCACGGCATCGCAGACCAGCCCGCAGATGCGGTCATAGGCCTCGCCGTCCACGGGCCCGCTCGGATTCGCCCAGGCGGCCACGGGCGTGAAGATCTCCGCGCCTTCCCTGCGCGCGAGATCGATGAACGCCGCCATCGGCACGCGCGTGCCCTGGATGGCCTCGAGGGCCGCGCGCCCGATCGAAGGCCCCTGGTTCCCGAAGGCATCCCACGGCGTGGGAACCGGCGAGAACGTGTTGGTCTCGTGCTGCATCTGTGCGATGACGAAGCGCATGCGGACATTCTGGCATGACCCTCGTTTTGTGCTTGAATAGCTTCCCCAACCCGGCAAACCTGTCCATGGCCGATCGGCGGCTCCAGGTGTTCCACGCGGTCGCGAAGCACCTGTCCTTCACGAAGGCGGCGGATGCGCTCTTCATGACGCAGCCCGCCGTCACGGCGCAGATCAAGCAGCTCGAGGAGCACTTCAACACGCGGCTCTTCGACCGCACGCAGGGGCGCATCTCGCTCACGCCCGCCGGCGTGGTCGCCCTGGAATACGCCGAGCGCATCCTCGCGTTGTCCTCGGAGATGGACGACCGGCTGAAGGCCATGGGCGGACAGGAAGGCGGACCGCTCGCCATCGGCGCAAGCACCACCATCGCCGAGTACCTGCTGCCGCGCATCCTCGGCGAGTTCAAGGCCAAGCACCCGGCCGTCCTGCCGCGCCTGTTCGTGGGCAACTCCGAGGCGGTGCAGGATCGCGTCGCCGAGCGCAGCCTCGACCTGGGCTTCATCGAAGGCGATACGCGCCTGGCCTCGCTCGGCAGCGAGGCCTGCTGCGAGGACGAGCTGCAGGTGGTCTGCACGCCGGCGCATCCGTTCGCGCGCCTGCCGCACGTGACGCCCGCCATGCTGACTGAGCACGCGCACGTGAGCCGCGAGGCCGGCTCGGGCACGCGCGAGGTGATCTACCGCTACCTGGTGAAGTCCGGCCTCGCCGCCGACGCGCTGCAGGTGGTGATGGAAGCGAGCAGCCCCGAGGCGCTCAAGGGATTCGTCGCCACGGGCATCGGGTACGCGATCATGTCGCGCGCGACCGTCGTCAACGAGGTGCGCACCGGCTCGCTGGTGTGCGTGCCGCTCGAGCCGCGGCTCATCCGCAACCTGTCGGTGGTCTATCCCAAGGAGCGCATGCACTCGCGCGTGGTGAGCGCGTTCCTGCAGTTCGCCCGCGAGAAGCTTTCGGCCGCTCCCTCAGAGCATGAGGATCCAGGCGCGGGCCATCGCCTCACGCAGCCGGTCCGATAGCGGGCGGTGCGCCCAGCCGCTGCGCGTGATCTCCACGGATTGCGCGACATCGGCCTCGAACGCCTGCTCGAGCTGGCCCGCGAAGTCGGGGCCCAGCACGATGGCATTGAGCTCCGCGTTGGTCGAGAGCGAGCGCCAGTCGAGGTTGGTCGAGCCGACGGTGGCCCAGACGCCGTCGATCACCGCCGTCTTGGAATGCAGCAGCCGCGCCTTGCGCTCGAAGATGCGCACGCCCGACTCGAGCAGCTCCTCGTAGTACGAATGCCCCGCGTGCAGCACGAGCCAGCTGTCGGTCTTGCTGGGCAGGATCAGGCGCACGTCCACGCCGCGGCGTGCCGCCTCCTCGATCGAGGCGAGCAGCTCGGGGTGCGGCACGAAATAGGCGACCGTGAGGTGCACGCTCTGCTCCGCACTCTCGATGGCGGAAATCAGCGCGACATAGGCGGCGTTGGGGCCGTCGTCGGGCGAGCTGTCGATGGCGCGCACGACCTGCGGCCCCGCGGCCTGCAGCTTCGGGAAAAGGCGCGGATCGGAGAGCTTCTCCTTCTTCTGCCGCTCCCACATGCCGACGAAGGCGCGCTGCAGGTCCGCGACCACGGGCCCCTCGAGGCGCACGGCGGTGTCGCGCCACGGCTTGTCGGCGTATGGCGCCTTCTTCCTGGCCGAACCGCCCGAGGGAGCCGACGATCCCGGGCCGCTTCCCGACGACGGCGCATAGACGCTGCTGATGTTGATGCCGCCGAGGAACGCGACGCGGCCGTCCACGATCGTGAGCTTGCGATGGTCGCGGTGGTTCAGCCGCAGGCCCTCGGTGAGGACGGTGCCCGGCGTGACCGGATTGAACTCGACCACCTCGATGCCCTGCTCGCGCAAGCCCTGGAAGAACTCCCGCGGCGTGTCGAGGGAGCCGACGGCGTCGTACATCACGCGGACTTTCACGCCGGCCTTGCTGCGCTCGGCGAGCGCGCGCGCGAACTCCTGCCCGATCTCGTCGCCCTCGAAGATGTAGCTCTCGATATGGACGTGGTGGCGCGCGCCGCGGATGGCCGCGAGCATCGCCGCGTAGGTCGCCTTGCCGTCCTGCAGCAGCGTGACCTTGTTGCCCACGCTGAGCGGATTGCCGGCGAGCTTCTCCTCGACGGCGACGTGGCGGTCGAAGATGCTCGTCTCGGGCGAGCGCCTGCGCAGCTCCTCGAGCACCTTGCGGCTTTGCGCGTGCGTGAGCGGGCCGCTCGCGCCCTCGAGGCGCACGGAGCTCGCGCGCTCCGTGCGCAGCATCTCGCGGTCGAGCGGCGGCACCGTCGCGCACGCGGCGAGAAGCGCGGAAAGGAGAAGGACGGCTCCGCGGCGGCGCATCACGGGCCCCGCGGAGCCATGGTCATCAGCTCGCGAGCCGGGAGCTGCGCCCGAACTGGTAGACGACGCGCCGCGGCTCGCGATTCTCGCCGAGGCGGGTGGGCGCCGCGATGAACGGACACGACGGGTTGCGATAGCCGCCCTGCTCGAGCGTGTCGTCCTGGGTCACGTCGGCCCAGAGGCCGCCGCGCACGGGGCGAAAGACCCACTGCAGGTAGCCGGCGCGCGCCGCGGCCTCGATGAGGTCCCCGGCATCGGGCACTTCCGCCACTACGGGAGGCTG
>DASTGG010000284.1:0-7740 GCA_035719385.1 Usitatibacter sp. | reverse complement strand
CCGGAGAGGTTCACGGCCGCGCCGTGCGTGAGGTGCCCGCCGTGCGCGAGCGACATGCCGAGGAGGGTGTCGCCCGGCTGCAGCATCGCGAAGTACACCGCCTGGTTCGCCTGCGAGCCCGAATGCGGCTGCACGTTGGCGTATTCGGCGCCGAAGAGCTTCTTCACGCGGTCGATGGCGAGCTGCTCGGCGGCATCGACGTGCTCGCAGCCGCCGTAGTAGCGCCGGCCCGGATAGCCCTCGGCGTACTTGTTGGTGAGGACCGAGCCCTGGATCTCGAGCACGGCCGGGCTCACGTAGTTCTCGGAAGCGATCAGCTCCAGGTGCTGCTCCTGGCGGCGGCGCTCCTGCTCGACGGCGCGCCAGAGCTCGGGATCGACGGTGGATGCGCCGCCACGGGGGCGAAGATCGAACATGGGGGACCTTTCTAGGCGAGCGAGACGGATGCGGCGGCGGGCGCGCTCGCGCGCTCGGCCGCGGTGACGGTGTTGGCGATCAGCATCGCGACGGTCATGGGGCCGATGCCGCCGGGGACGGGCGTGATGTGGCTCGCGACCGCCGCGGCGCCCGCGAAGTCGACGTCGCCCACGATGCGGCCGTCGGGCAGGCGATTGATGCCCACGTCGACCACCACCGCGCCCGGACGGATCATGTCGCCGGTCACGAGCTGCGGGCGGCCCGTCGCCACCACCACGATGTCGGCGCGGCGCGTGTGCGCGGCGAGCGACGCCGTGCGCGAATGGCACACGGTCACCGTGGCGCCGCGCGCGACCATCATCATCGCGAGCGGCTTGCCGACGATGTTGCTGCGGCCCACCACGGCCACGTCGCGGCCATCGATCGGGATGCGGTAGCGGTCGAGCAGCTCGATCACGCCGGCGGGCGTGCAGGGCGCGAGATGCGGGCGCCCGGCCAGGAGGCCGCCCAGGTGCGCCGTGCCGAAGCCGTCGACGTCCTTGCCGGGCGCGATGGCCTCGATCACCGCGCCCACGTCGTGGTGCGGCGGCAGCGGAAGCTGCACGAGGATGCCGTGGATGCGCGGGTCGGCGTTGAGGGAGGCGATGACCGCCAGCAGCTCGCTCGGGTCGGCGTCGGCCCCGAGCGCGATGCGCTCGCCGCGCACGCCGGCCTCGGCGCAGGCGCGCGTCTTGTTGCGCACATAGAGCTGCGAGGCGGGGTTGTCGCCGGCCACGATGACCGCGAGCGCGGGCACCACGCCGCGCGCTTCGAGCGCGCGCACGCGATGCGCGGTCTCGCCGAGGATGGCGCGCGCGGTGGCGGCGCCGTCGAGGATCACCGCCTTCATGCCGCGGCCGCCTGTTCCATCACCGGCCGCGACGCCGCGCCCGTCTGGATCTGTTCGAGGAGCCGCGTGCAGGCGTACACCGCCTCCAGACGCGGCACCGGAACGCCCACGACGCCCGCGAGCTCGATCACGGCGCCCAGCAGCGCGTCGAGCTCGGTGCGGCGGCGCGACTCGATGTCCTGCAGCATGGAGGTGCGGTGCTCGCCGACGCGCGCGGCGCCTTCGATGCGCCGCTCGGCGCTCACGCGGAAGGTCGCGCCCAGGTGGATCGCCACCGCGCGCGCCTCCTCCATCATCCCGGCGGCGAGCGCCCGCGCGTGGTCGTCGCGGCAGATGCCCGCGAGCGTGGCCCGCGTGAGCGCGCTGATCGGGTTGAAGCAGAGGTTGCCCCAGAGCTTGAGCCAGATCTCGGAGCGGATGTCGGCGAGGACGGGCGCCTTCAGGCCGCCCGCCGCGAAAAGCGCAGAGATGCGCCCGGCGCGCGGCGAGAGCGTGCCGTCGAGCTCGCCCAGCGGGAAGCGTTCGCCCTCGACGTGGCGCACGACGCCGGGCGCCAGCATCTCGCAGGCGGGATACACGACGCAGCCGAGGATGCTCTCGGCCGGTATGCGCGCGGCGATCGTGCCGCCGGCATCGACCGCCTGGATCGCGCGCCCGCGATGCGCGCCGGGAAAGCCCTGGAAATACCACCACGGGATGCCGTTCTGCATGGGGACGAGGACCGTGTCGCCGTGACAGGCGGCCGGAAGCTCGTCCACGATGTCGGCGACCTGGTGAGCCTTCGTCGCGAGCACGACGACATCGTGCGCGCCGGCCTGCGCGAGCGAGCGTACGGCGCGCAGCTCGTGGGTGCTTCGCGCGCCGTCGGCGGCGACGAGCTGCAGCCCGTGGGCCTGCAGCGCGCGCAGGTTGTCGCCGCGCGCGACCAGCGTGACGTCCGCGCCGGCGCGCGCGAGCCGTGCGCCCACGAAGCTGCCGATCGATCCCGCCCCCACGATGCAAACGCGCATGGCCGTTTCCTCCCTCCAAGGGAGCAGAAGCTACGGCGCCATGGCCTAAAAGGAAAATTTCTTTTACTGGCCGTGCCCATAAGCTGTGCTTATACTGCTGCGAATGAAGCACGTGACCCTGAGGCAGTTGCGCATCTTCCGCGCCGTCGTGGACGAGGGCAGTTTCTCGAACGCCGCCAGGGCATTGCACCTCACGCAGCCGGCGGTCTCCCTGCAGGTGAAGGAGCTCGAGCGCGATTGCGGCCTCGCCCTGCTCGAGCGCTCCGGGCGTCGGATCCGTCCTACCGAGGCGGGCCGCGAGTTGATGCGCTCGGCGCACCTGATCGACGAGGAGCTCAAGGCGGCGCAGGACGCGATCTCCGCGCTGAAGGGGCTGCGCGGCGGGCTGCTCACGGTGGCGGTGATCAGCACCGCGCAGTACTACGCGCCGCGGCTGCTGGCCGAGTTCTGCCGCCGCCACGCGGACGTGCAGCTGCGCCTGGACGTGTGCAACCGCGACACGATCATCGGCCACCTCGAGCGCGACGACATCGACCTCGCGATCATGGGCCGGCCGCCGGCGGAGATCGTGACGCAGGCCGACCCGTTCGCGCCCAACCCGCACGTCGTCATCGCCTCGCCCGACCATGCGCTCGCGCGCCGGCGGCACATCGCGCTGGGCGAGCTGCTGCAGGAGCCGTTCATCGCGCGCGAGCCGGGAAGCGGCACCCGCCAGCTCGCCGAGCAGCTCTTCGCCAAGCGCGACATCGCCTTCAGGCCCACGCTCGTGATGAACAGCAACGAGGCGATCAAGCAGGCGGTCGCCGCCGGCATGGGCGTGAGCCTGCTGTCGCTGCACACCGCGGGCCTGGAGCTCGCCACGCGCACGCTCGTGGCGCTCGACGTGGCCGGCACGCCCATCGTGCGCCGGTGGTACCTCGTGCACCGCAAGGAGAAGCGCCTGTCGCCGGCCGCGCTCGCCTTCCGCAGCTTCATGATCTCGGAGGCGAGCGACTTCGTGGAGAAGCTGATGAGGCACCCGCTGGTGGTTCCGCGGCGGGCGCGGGCGGCTTGATAGAATCACGTCCCATGGCCCTCCTGCTGCGCGAATCCGACGTCGAGAAGCTGCTCACCATGCCGAAGACGCTAGAGCTGGTCGAGCGCGTGCACCGCGAATACTCCACGGGGCAGGCGATCGACGTGCCGCGCGAGCGCACGCGGCTGCCGAAGGCGGCGCTGCACATCCTGCAAGGCGCCGTGCCGTCGGCCAACGTGCTGGGCTACAAGGCGTACACCTCGAGCAAGGAAGGCGTCCGCTTCCTGGTCTATGCGTTCGACGCCGAGCGCGGCAACCTCGATGCGGTGGTGGAGGCGAACCGCCTGGGCATGATGCGCACGGGCGCGGCCGGCGGCGTCGCGGCGAAATGGCTCGCGCGCGAGGATGCGAAGGTCGCCGGCGTCTTCGGGTCGGGATGGCAGGCGCACAGCCAGATCGAGGCGCTCGCCGCGGTGCGCAGGCTCGAGCGGGTGAAGGTCTATTCGCGCACCCGCGAGAAGCTCGAGAAATTCTGCGCGGAGATGCGCGAGAAGACGAAGCTCGACGTCGTCCCCGCCGCATCGGCCGAGGAAACGGTGCGCGGCAGCGACATCGTGGTCACCATCACGACGTCGGCCGCGCCGGTATTCTCGGGCGACTGGCTCGAGCCCGGCACGCACATCAACGCCGCGGGCTCCAATTCGCTCCTGCGCCGCGAGATCGACGAGGCGGCGCTGCGCAAATGCGACGTGGTCGCCGTGGATTCGCGCGCCACGGCGATGAAGGAAGCGGGCGACCTGCTGCCCGCGCTCGAGAAGGGACGCCTGCATCCCGGCGCCCTGGTGGAAATCGGCGAGATCATCGCCGGCACGCGGCCCGGCCGCACCTCCGCGAAACAGGGCACGCTGTTCGAATCGCAGGGCATGGCGATCCAGGACCTCATCATCGCCGCCGAGCTCGCGAAAATGGCCCGCGCCCAGGGCGTGGGCAAGGACATCGACCTCGGCAATTGAACCCCGTAAGATGCCCCGTGTCACCGCCGCGGTCGCGAGCGGTGGCATCCCTGGGGGGAACCAATGAAGACGGCGTTCTGGAAGGCTGACTGGTTCATCGGCCTCGCCATCGCGGTGGTGCTGTTCGCCTTCGCGCTGGGCTGGGGCGTCATCCCGGCGCTCGAGCGCTGGGCCTACGACCTGGGCGTTCGCATGACGTCCAAGGCGCCGAGCGACAAGGTCGCCGTCATCGCGATCGACGACACCTCCATCGCCAACATCGGGCGCTGGCCCTGGTCGCGCGAGGTGCACGCGAAGCTGATCGACCAGCTCGCCGCCGCGAAGGCGAAGGTCATCGGCAACACCGTCTTCTATTTCGAGCCGCAGAAGGATCCGGGCCTCGCTTACGTCGAGAGGATGCTCGATGTCTACGGCAAGGCCTATCCCGCCGCGGTGCCGCAGGACGTGCCCGGCGTGGCGCCCATCGGCGGCGCGACGCCGGCAGCGCAGGGACCGCAGCCCGCGCCCGAGGTGGCGCAGATCGGCAAGCTGCTGGCCGAGGCTTCCACCGCGTTGAACACGGACGCGAGGCTCGCGGCGAGCATCAGGAAGGCCGGCAACGTGCTCGTGCCCATGGCCTTCCAGCAGACGTCGTACGCGCCGCCCCAGGGGCGTCCGGACAAGCCGCTGCCCGATTACGTCGCGCGCAACGCCGTGGGCGCGGTGGCGGGCAACGCCGGCACGCTCCTCAACGGTCTGGATGCGCTCTACCCCATCGAGGCGATCGGCAGTGCGGTCGCCGGCATCGGCCACCTCAACAGCGCGCTCGACGCGGACGGCGCCACACGCTTCGAGCCGCTCGTCATCGATCACTACGGGCAACGCTTCCCCTCCCTCGCGCTGCTCATCGCCGCGAGGAGCCTCAACCTCACGGCCGCGGACATCCGCGTCGACCTCGGGCAAAGCGTCTCCGTCGGCGGCAAGACCATCCGCACCGACGGCGCGGGCCAGATGTACACGTACTTCTACAAGGACCGCGACCGCCAGCCGGCCTTCCCGATCGACTCCTTCTTCGACGTGTACTCGGGCAAGATCCCGGCGACGAAGTACGCCGACAAGATCGTGCTCATCGGCGCCACGGCCGCGGGCGTGGGCGCGAACCAGGTGACGCCGATCTCGGCGCAGATGTATCCCGTCACGACGCTGGCGCACTCCGTCTCCTCCATCCTGCAGGAGCACTACTTCGTCGCGCCGTCGTGGGCGCCGTGGGCGCGGCTCGCCGCCTACCTCCTCGTGGCCCTCTATCTCACGCTGCTGCTGCCGCGGCTGAAGGCGGGCATGGGCGCGGCGGTCACGCTGGCGACGCTGGTCGTGCTGTTCGGCGCGCATCTCGGGCTCATGACCGGGCCGGGCCTCTGGGTCGAGCTCATGCTGCCGGCCACGCTGCTCGTCGTCGGGCACGCGTTGCTCACGACGAAGCGCTACCTCGTCACCGAGCGCGGCAAGGAAAAGGCCGACGTGGAGAGCGCCGAGTCGAACCGCATGCTCGGCCTCGCCTTCCAGCAGCAGGGCCAGCTCGACATGGCCTTCGACAAGTTCCGCCGCGCGCCGCTGAACGCCGAGGTGATGGAGAACCTCTACAACCTCGGCCTCGATTTCGAGCGCCGGCGGCAGTTCAACAAGGCGGAGAACGTGTTCCGCTACATGGCGACGTACGACCCGAAGTTCCGCGACCTCGGGGAGCGCCTCGCGCGCGCGAAGCAACTCGCCGAGACCATCATCCTCGGAGGCTCGTCGGGGGCGCGCACCGCCTCCGGCACGATGATCCTCTCGGGCGGCGGCGCGGAAAAGCCGATGCTCGGCCGCTACCAGATCGAGCGCGAGCTGGGCAAGGGCGCCATGGGCGTGGTCTATGGCGGCAAGGATCCCAAGATCGGCCGCGTCGTCGCCATCAAGACGATGGCGCTGTCGGAGGAATTCGAGGCCGAGGAGCTGCAGGAGGCGCGCGATCGCTTCTTCCGCGAGGCCGAGACCGCGGGCCGGCTCGCGCATCCCAACATCGTGACCATCTACGACGCGGGCGAGGAGCACGACCTCTGCTACATCGCGATGGAGTTCCTCAAGGGCAAGGACCTCGTCGCCTACACCAAGCAGCCGAACCTGCTGCCGCCGGCGAAGGTGCTCTCGATCGTGGAGCGCGTGGCCGATGCGCTCGACTACGCGCACTCCATGGGCATCGTGCACCGCGACATCAAGCCGGCGAACATCATGTACGAGCCCGGCAGCGACGCCGTGAAGGTGACGGACTTCGGCATCGCGCGCATCACCGATTCCTCGAAGACCAAGACCGGCATGGTGCTGGGCACGCCGTCGTACATGTCGCCCGAGCAGCTCGCCGGCCGCAGGATCGACGGGCGCTCGGACATCTTCTCGCTCGGCGTGACGCTCTACCAGCTGCTGTCGGGCAAGCTGCCGTTCGAGGGCGAGTCCATGACGCAGCTCATGTTCGCCATCGCCAACACGCCACATCCGCCGATTCGCGAGTACAACGCCTCGCTGCCCGCGTGGATCGAGCCTATCATCGACAAGGCGCTCGAGAAGGATCTCGAGAAGCGCTACCAGACCGGGGCCCAGCTCGCCGAGGCGATCCGCCAGGCGCGCAAGGACTCCGCAACGACCCTAGATGCCGCTGTCTGAACCGAAAGCACCCCGCGAGCCGCTCCACCGCCGCGCCATCGAGATCGACGGCTACAAGCGCGCCGACGGCCTGTACGACATCGAGGGCCGGCTCGTGGATACGAAGCCGTACGACTTCAAGCTCGCCGCGGGCGTGCGCCGCGCCGGCGAGCCCGTCCACGCGATGTGGCTGCGCATCACGATCGACCGCGCGCTCACGATCGTGGATGCGGAGGCCGCCATGGACGGCATGCCCTATGTGGGCTACTGCGACGCGATCACCCCGCATTACCGCAAGCTGATCGGGCTTGCCATCCGGCCCGGTTACCAGCGCCACCTGAAGGAGCTTTTCGGCGACGTGCGCGGGTGCACGCACATCACCGAGCTCGCCGGCGCCCTCGCGACGGCGGCATTCCAGACGCTCGCCGGGCAGCGGGTGCAGGATCCGGGCCAACGGCCTTTCCAGCTGGACCGCTGTCACGCGCTCGAGGGCACCCGGCCCGTAGTCGCCAAGTACTACCCCAAGTGGTATCGCGGCACGGACCCGGTCGAGCCGGCGGCGGAAGGCGACCACCACTAACCGGGGCGCCTGCCCGAACCTGCTCTAGGTCAAGGGTTTTTGACTTTGGCCCGCAATACACTGGGGCCGTAGCGTAGTCTCCATCGATTTTTCCGGCGGTCTCCCCACCATGAATATCCACGAGTACCAAGGCAAGGAACTTTTTCGCAAGTACGGCGTGG
>DASTGG010000283.1:0-6463 GCA_035719385.1 Usitatibacter sp. | reverse complement strand
CGCCAACGGCAATCCGATCGCGCCGGGCGCGGTGCCCAAGCCGTTTGCGCCCGCGCTGCTTTCCTCGGGCAGCTATCTTTCGTCGCCGCTCGACAGCCGCACGGAGCGCTGCCAGTGGCATCGCGTGGTCGTGCACGGCGCGCTGCCCGCCGGCACGCGCGTTCGCGTCGAGACGTTCTGCGCCGACGAACCGTACGACCGCGACCAGCTCGACGGCTTCGCGACGTGGGCGGTGCGCGAGATCGCCGCGGGCGCCTCCGACGAGAGTGAGGGCCGCGCCGACTGCCTCGTCGCGAGCGCGCCCGGTCGCTACCTGTGGCTGCGCCTCACGCTGCTGGGCAACGGGCTCGCCACGCCCGTCGTGCAGGCACTCGAGATCGAGTTCCCGCGCCTCACCTCGCTGCGCTACCTGCCCGCGGTGTTCGCGGCGGAGCCGACGAGCGCCGACTTCACCGCCCGCTTCCTCGCGCTCTTCGACGCGACGCTGCGCAACGTGGAGCGCACCGTCGACACGGAGGCGCGGCTCTTCGACCCGCGCTCCACGCCGGCGGCACGCGTGGGCGGCGCGCCCGTCGACTTCCTCACGTGGCTCGCTTCGTGGATCGGCGTGCGCTTCGACCGCAGCTGGAGCGAGGCGAAACGCCGCCAGTTCCTCGAGCACGCCGGCGCGCTGCTCGATCGCCGCGGGACGCTGCGCGGCCTGCGCGAGCAGCTGCTGATCCTGCTCGGATGGCATCCACCGCGCGCCTGCCGCAACGCGCAGCCGCGGCGCGTGTGCGGCTGCCGGCCGCTCAACTGCGCGCCGCCGCCGCCCGAGCCGCGTTACACGCCGCCGCCGCTCGTCCTCGAGCACTTCCGCCTGCGCCGCTGGCTGCTGCTCGGCAGCGCGCGCCTGGGCGCGCAGGCGGTGCTCTGGGGAAGCCGCATCGTCAACCGCAGCCAGCTCGGCGCGAACGCGAAGGCGGGCCACACGCAGCTCACGATGACGCCGGACCCGCTGCACGATCCGTTCCGCTTCCATGCCAACCGCTACACCGTGTTCGTCCCCGCGTGCTACGGGCGCGACGACGCCGCGCGCAAGGCGCTCGAGAACCTGCTTCGGGCCGAGACGCCGGCGCCCGCGCGCTGGAACGTCGAGTACGTGGAGCCGCGCATGCGCATCGGCGTGCAGTCGATGATCGGCTTCGACGCCGTCGTCGCCGACCTGCCCGAGGGCGCGCGGCTCGGCCACCTGAAGCTCGGCAACGCCACGCTGATCGCCGGGGCGCCGGCTCCTGCGATCCGCATCGGCCGGCGCGGACGCATCGGTACCGGCGCGCGCCTGCGCTGAGCCGCGCCTCGTCAAGGAGACCCCGTCATGCCGCACGACACTTCCTCCGCAACCCAGGCGCTCTGCCCCGCCTGCGACTTCGAGCCGTTCACGCGCAACGCCTACTGGACGGGCAAGCTGATGCTCGCGCGCGACTTCGTGGACGAGCAGCGCTACCTCGTCGAGAAGCTGCGCCACCACAACCAGCAGCTGCACGGCTGGGGCGTCGTCTGCGGCCTGAAGGTCGTGGCGCACGACAAGGACGAATGCCGCAAGCGCTTCGTGTGCGTCGAGCCCGGCACCGCGGTCGACTGTTGCGGCAACGACATCGTGGTCATGGACAAGGATTGCCTCGATCTCGGGACCGTTCCCGAGATCAAGGCCCTCATCGACAAGAACGACACGGGCGAGCACGAGCTGCAGATCTGCATCCGCTACCGCGAATGCACGACCGAGGAGATCCCGGTCCTCTACGACGAGTGCGGGTGCGACGACAGCCGCTGCGCGCCCAACCGCATCCTCGAGTCGTACGAGCTCGGCGTGATCCTCGACCCGCCTGCGCCCACTCCACCGCCGCCGCCCGCGCACTGCGTGGACCTGTGGGTCACGAGCATCGACGGCTGCCCCCGCTGCGACATGCCCGACTGCGTCGTGCTCGCCACCATCAGGCACTACCACGTGGGCGACAAGATCGTCGATCCGCAGCCGGGTGCGACCTATCCCATCACCGATCCGGACGTGATCGACAACCGCACCGACCGGCGCATCCTGCCGAGCGTGCAGCTGCTGAAGGCCGTCGTCGACTGCATCCTCACGCAGCCCGGCGGCGGCACGGGTTCCGCCGGACCGACCGGCCCTACGGGGCCCACCGGACCGACCGGCCCTACGGGGCCCACCGGGCCGACGGGGGCTACCGGGCCGAAGGGCGCCACCGGCCCCACCGGGCCGACCGGGGCCACGGGCCCCACGGGCGCTACAGGACCGACCGGCGCCACCGGGGCGGCGGGTACCGGCCTCGACAACGACCTCACCCACATCGTGCGCCTGAGCTGGAAGCACGGCGGCAGCTCGCCGCTCGCGCGCATCCACATGGCGGGCGGCGGGACGCGCCCGGGGTTCGTGATCGCGTTCACCAATCCCGTGAGCCTCGACGGCATCGACACGGCGCACGTCTTCCAGGTGCTGGTCGAGCACGATCACGAGCTGAACAAGCGGCTGCAGCTCCAGTGCCGCTGCCCGATCCAGGGCGAGGTGATCCCGGTGAAGAACCCGAGTCCCGGCTCGGGCGTGATCACCGATGCGGACGAGAGCGGTGGAACGACGAGCTCCGCGATCGCCTTCCTGCTGCCGGACAAGATCCTCGACGCATCGCCCATCTTCTCGCTGGCGAGGGGGCAGTGGCCCGACCAGAGCGCGGTGGACGCGTGGGTCGTGCTGCGTTGCGACTTCGTGATCGATGCCGTCTCCGGAAGGCCCGGCAAGGCCGTCGACGGCGAGTTCGCGCGCGCGGAATTCTTCACCGGCGATGGGCCTCCGCTGTCGCCGCCCAACCCTGCCAAGGACAAGCTCGGGCTGCAGGGCGGGCTCTTCGAGAGCTGGTTCACCGTCAAAAAGGGCTAGGCCATGGCCAACGATCTCTCGTTCTTCTCGCGCACCGCGCTTCCCGACTGCAACGGGCAGCCGACGTGCAAGCAGCCTCCCGTATGCCCCGCGTGCGGTGGACTCGAATGCCTGTGCCGGCCGCGCTTCTTCGCCGGGCAGCTGCTCACCGAGGAGGACCTCAACCGCCTCGACCACTACATCGTCGCGAAGAACCGCCTGCACAACCGCTACCTCGTGGGATGGGGCGTGGCCTGCGGCCTCGAGGTCGTGTGCAACGTGTGCGGGCCTGGCCAGGCCTCGGGCGGCGTGCTGGTGAAACCCGGCTATGCGCTCTCGCCCTGCGGCAACGACATCATCGTGTGCAAGCCGGAGCCCGTGGACGTCTGCGCGCTCATCAACGCATGCCGCCCCGCGCAGGACGATTGCGCCGACCTCTTCGCCTCGCCTGCCGCGACCAGCACGACGGGCGGCAAGGCGTCGACGACCGGCTCCGGAACGCACGTCTTCGGCCACGCGCTCGACGAGTGCGACGGCGGCACCGACGACTGGGTCCTCGCGGTGTGCTACGTCGAGAAGCCGGCGCGCGGCGTGACGGCACAATTGCGCGCGGCCACGCCCTCCTCGACGACCTGCGGATGCGGTCCGAACTGCGGATGCGGCGGCAATTGCGGATGCGGCGGCGCCACGGCAGGCGCCTGGAGCAGCGGCGCGAAGGCGGGCAATGCCTGCGGCTGCGGAAACGCGAAGCCGCCGGCGCCGAACCCCGCGTCGGCGAGCGCGGTGCCCGAGCAGTGCGAGCCCACGCTCAATTGCGAAGGCTACCGGTTCGTGGCGTACAAGGCGCCCGACTCGAAACGCCACAAGCGCGAGTACGGCGCGGCGGCGAAGCGCTTCCTGTGCTGCATCCTGCCGCTGTTCGAGGAGCTCGGCGGCGGCACGTGGGACCAGCAGAAGACGCCGCAGCAGGCGGTCGACTGGGTCTACAGCCTGCGCGACGCGGTGCGCGACTTCATCATGAACGAAGGGTTCTACGACTGCCGCATCGCCGAGCGGCTCACGGCGGTGGACATGCCCTCGTCTTCGGGCGACAAGGCGCAGCTGTACAAGAAGATCAACGTCGCGGCCTATCGCGTCGTGAACATCGGGCTGCTCGTGGTGCAGAAGTGCCTGTGCGCCGCCTTCCTGCCGCCCTGCCCCGACCCGTCGCAGCTCGACTGCGTGCCGCTCGCCACCGTCACCGTCTCGCGCGGGCAATGCCGCGTGCTGAAGGTGTGCAACCTGTCCGCGCGCAGGTTCCTCGTCACCATTCCCAACATCGAGTACTGGCTGTCCTTTCTCAGCCCCTTCTCCGGCGAGGGCCCGTTGCGCCGCTTCCTGGAGGCGATCTGCTGCACGCCGCTCGAGGGCCGGTACCTGCGCGACGTCGAGGCGGGCGCCGAACTGTTCCCGTTCAAGCATTTCGCGATGAAGGAAGGAAAAGCGGCGGCCCCGGAGGCGCCTTCGATGCAGGAGCCGTTGGCGGGCGCGGCGAAGCGCGCATTCGGCAACCAGCTCTGGAGCGCCCTCGCCCAGCCCGAGCGCAAGGTGAGCGTCGAGAACCTGGTGCTCGCGGCGCTGCAGGCGCGCGATCCCGAGGGGCATCCCTTCGCCACGCCGGAGGATCTCGCCCAGCCGGTCGACTTCGTGATGCTGCACGAGGTCGTCGCGCCGCTGCTGCGACAGTTCCTGCCCGAGGGCGGCGTCGGCGGCGCGGCCGACGCCCTGGCGGGCGCGGCAGGCGCCGATGCGCAACGCGTCGACGCGCTCGAGGCGCAGGTGGCGGAGCTCAGGAGCGCGCTCGACAAGCAGGATCGCGTGATCAACGAGCTGCGCAAGCGCAAGCGCTAGGCGCAAGCGAGGGGCACATGGACCAGAACCAGCGGCCGACTTTCTACGAGGGGCAGTACCTCGGCGCCGACGACCTCGAGGCGGGCATCGCGTACGAGCGCTTCCAGCTCGCGCGGCACGAGCTCGGCGCGCACGTGTGGGGCATCGGCATCGGGCTCGACCTGCGCGAGCGCAAGCTGCCCGGCGGCGACATCGAGGCCTCGATCGTTCCGGGCATCGCGTGGGATGGCTACGGAAGGGTGATCGTCGTGGCAGCCCCCGCGAAGATTCCCGTCGACAAGTTCGCGAACTTCCAGTCCGATACGCCGCCCGAAGGGCTCCTCGTGAAAGTCTGGCTGCGCTACGACGAAGGCGCGACGCGCTCGCCGGCGCCGGGCTTCGAGGCGTGCGTCGCCGGCAGCCAGACCGCACGCGCGATCGAGACCTACGCCATCGAGGTGGGCGAGCCGCCGCAGGGCGCCCACGGGCCGGTGACGGTGGCCGGCTTCTCGATCGATGCGCGCAACGCCCGCTCGCAATTCCTCGCCGGCGCGCCCAGGCTCCACGACGAATCGGTCCCCTACCAGGTCTTCCCCGAAAGCGGCAGCAAGCCGCAATGGTGGATCCCGGTGGGTTACGTGCGCTGGCTCAGGCAGGCGGGGCAGCCGGGGATGCTCATCCCGCGCGACGACAGCGGCAGCACCGGGCAGCCGCCCGATTCCGATGTCATCCGCGCGTTCCGCCAATACGTCGGCGTCGTGGCCGAGCAGGTCCTCGCGGCCGACGGCGCCCTGCGCCTGCGCCATCGCGCGAACGATCCGGCGAAGGCCCATTTCCAGCCGCCGAGGATCACCAGCGACCCGAAGAAGCCGCCGGAGAACGACCTCGTATGGGTCGAGGGCAGCATGCGCGTATTCGGCGACGTGCGCGCCGCGGGCGGCATCGTCGAGCTGCGCAACGAGGACGGCGTCCGCGACGCGGTCCCGCAGGCGTTGCGTCGGCGCAAGAACGCCGAAGGCGGCCTCGACCTGCAGGTGGCCTTCGCCACGAGCGACAAGCCGCAGGGAACGAACGCGTTCGCCGCGGGCGTCGTGGAAGTGGACGCCGGCAGCGGCGAGCTCAAGGATCTCGACAAGCTGCTCGTCGTGCGCGACAACGGCAACGTCGGCATCGGCATCGATGTGCCCACGCAGCTGCTCACGCTCGGCGGTGATGGCAAGACGCGGCTGGAGATCGGGCGCGTGTCCTCGAGCTTCCCGTGGAGCACCAACAACGCGAACAACAACGGCGCCTTCGCGATCAACATGCAGTCGAAAGGCTCGAGCAACACGGGCGCGGACCTCGCGCTCAAGCGCGACGGCAAGCTGCGCGTGATGCTCGGCGACGCGAACACCTACCTCAGCGCACAGTCCGGCGCCGTGGTCGTGATGGTCAACCAGGGCGAGGCAGGCGAGGCCGAGGCGATGCGCGTCGACGCCGCCGGCAACGTCGGCATCGGCACCGCCTCGCCCGTGGCGCGGCTGCAGGTCGCCGGCGACATCGCCCTCGAGAAGATGGATTCCGGCGGGCCGCGCGCGCTGCCCGCGAACGCCACCTTGGTGTGGAACGATGGCACGTGGCTGCGCCTCAACCAGAACCTGGACTTCGGCAAGCCGATCTTCGGCGTGCACACGCCGGGCCTCTTCG
>DASTGG010000282.1:0-8952 GCA_035719385.1 Usitatibacter sp. | reverse complement strand
CAAACCCGGGGACGCCCCCCGCCGCCGGTTGCACGAGGAGCAGCCGTCAACGGGGTGCGTCCCCGGGTCATGCAATTGCTCGCGCTCTTCCTCTTCGCGCTCGCGGCGAACGCCGCGCCCCTCAAGATCGTCGCCACGACCGCCGAGATGCGCTCCCTCGCGCAGGCCGTGGGCGGCGATCGCGTCGAAGTCGCCTCGCTCATCCCGCCGGGCATCGATGGCGAGGCGTTCCAGCCGCGCCCGCAGGATGTCGCAATGCTCCGCGATGCGAGGCTCGTCGTGCGCGTGGGCGCGGACTACGACCTCTGGCTGGACGGTCTCCTGCGCCAATCCGGCAACGCGGCCATCCAGCGAGGCGGCGCCGGCTACGTGGATGCCTCGAGCGACGTGGCGCTGCTCGACGTGCGCGCGGGCGGCATCGCCGGCGATGGCCATGCGCACGGCCGCGGCAACCCGCATTACTGGCTCGATCCGGTCAATGCGCAGGCGATCACCGGCACGCTGCTCGAGGCGCTCGCGCGCGTGGATCCCGCGAACGCGCGGCGTTACGAAGCGAACCGGCTCGCCTTCCTCGCGGCGCTCGAGTCGCGGCTGGGCGAATGGCAGCGCCTCCTCAGCCGCCCGCCCGCGCTCATCGCGTACCACGATACGTGGCCGTATCTCGCGCGCCGCTTCCGGCTGCGTTTCGTGGGGATCATCGAATCGCGCCCCGGCATCGCGGCGAGCCCCTCGCATCTCGCGCAGCTCGTTCGCGCCGCGGGCGATGGGCACGTCGCCGCGGTGGTGCGCGAGCCGCACGAGCCCTCGCGCGACGCGGACTTCATCGCGTCGAGGGCCGGCGCGCGCGTGGCGATTCTCGCCTCGGGCGTGGGCGCCGTTCCGGCCGCGCGGGACTACCTCTCGCTCATCGACTACAACGTGCGCACGCTCGCGACGCTGCAATGACCGACGCCATCGCCTTCCTCGCGTTGCCGGCGCTCGCCTGCGCGGGGCTCGTCGCCATCCACGCGTACTTCGGGCTGCACGTCCTGCGCCGCAACGTCGTGTTCGTGGACCTCGCGCTCGCGCAGGTCGCGGCCCTGGGCGCGACGGTCGCCTTCCTGCTGGGCCACCCGCCGCAGGGACTCGCCTCGCACGCCTATGCGCTCGGCTTCACGCTGGTCGCCGCGGCGCTGCTCGCATCCACGCACGCATGGTCCGGGCGCGTGAGCCAGGAAGCGCAGATCGGCGTGGTCTATGTCGTGTCCGCGGCCGCCGCGCTGCTGCTCGTGGATCGCGCGCCGCAAGGCGCGGAGCACATCCGCCAGATCCTCACCGGCAACATCCTCACGGTGGGCTGGAGCGAGGTAGGCTGGGCGCTCGCGCTCTATGCCGCGGTCGGGCTCGCGCATCCGCTCCTCGCGCGGCGTTTGCGCGCGGGGTGGCTCGCCGAGTTCGCGTTCTACGCGGCCTTCGCGCTCGTGGTCACCAGCTCCGTCGCCCTCGCGGGCGTGCTGCTCGTGTTCGCCTTCCTCATCATTCCCGCGGCGATCGGCATGCTCTACGCGGCCGCGCCGCGGCGCCAGCTCGCGATCGCGTGGGCCGTGGGCAGCGCGGTGGCCGTGGCCGGGCTCGCTCTCTCGTATGCCGCGGACCTGTCGACCGGCGCCACGCTCGTGTGCGCGTACGGCGGCGCGCTCGCGATCGCGGCGCTCGCACGCTGGCGCTCGCGCTTGTGGCGCTTGGCGCGCCTGGGCATCGCCGGTGTTCTCGCCGCATCCGCGGCGTGGGTGGCGGTGTTCCCGCGCGCCGACCATCCGCTCCTCGATGGCGTCGAGCACGTGTTTCCGGCGATGAAGACCCTCTACATGGAGCCGCGCGCGCTCGCGGTGGCGCTGGAAGCGGAACAGTACGCGGAGCGCTATCGCTCCGAGGCGGCGAAGCTGCGCGCGCAGGAAGCCGAGCGCCGCTGGAAGGGCGCGCCGATGGACGAGATGGAGGTGCGGCGCGTCGCCTCTTTCATGACGTCTTACCAGGAGATGATGGGCGGCGAGCGTTTCGTGGTGCGCGAGGTGCGCAACCGCGCGCGCGAGGCGAGCCGCTTCGCCATCGGGGCGATCCTGGCGGCGCTCGCGGCGGGGCTCGTGCTGGCGCCGCGTTGCTTCGCCGCGAAGAAGGTTCCAGGCGGAAAACGGAGTTGAACGCGCCATGGTCGCGCATGGCTGGAAAGATCCAGGTGCTCCATCGCCCACCGTCCCGTCCCGCGCTCGACTCCGTTTTCCGCCTGGAATCCCCGCATCGCGCCCATGGGCGACAATAGCGCGATGAAGACCATCGCCATCGTCGGTTCGTCGGCGCTCGAGGGGGCGCCGCTCGTGGAGCGCCTCATCGAGGCGTTCCGGCTCGAAGGTTTCACCGTCTCCGTCATCAAGCGCGCGCCCGACGGCTTCGACATCGATACGCCGGGCAAGGGCTCGCATGCGCGGCGCCAGGCCGGCGCGCGCGAGGTGATGATGGCCAACGGCGAGCGCATGGTGCTCATGCGCGAGAACGCCGTGCGCCGCGAGCCCGACCTCGCCGCCCTCATCGCGCGGCTGGAGCCGGTGGACATCGTGATCGCCGAAGGTTTCCACGGCGTGAAGGTGCCGACGATCGAGGCGCTGCGCCCGTCGAAGGGCCGGCCCACGCGCTATCCGAAGGATCCGAACATCGTGGCGCTGGTTTCCGACGAGCCGCTCGAGCCGCTCCAGGCGCCGCTGCCCACGTTCAACCTCGATCGCCTCGAGGAGCTCGCGGACTTCATGGCCGAGCAGGTGGGCCTGATGGAGGCGCCCTGAGCTGCGCGCTCAGAAGCGGCTGAGGACGGTGTCGGGATCGACGTCGCCGCGATGCAGCGGCTCGGCCTTCGGCGTGCCGGTCGAAATCCAGCCGACGAGCTGCTCGCCGGGCCGGCAATAGGCCGCGACGATGTGCGGATCCTCGGCGCGCGCGCCCGAGAGCATCTTCGCGCCGTAGCCCATGAGGTGCAGGGACATGATCGCGTTGCTGATCGCGCCGCCCACGCACGCCCATTGGTCGTGCGCCGGGACTTCCGGCTGGCTCGTGTCGATGCGGGCGATCACCGCGACGACCACCGGCGCCTGCAGCGCCTTGCGGCGTTCGGCCTCGAGGTCGTCGCCCGACCTTCCGCGCCGCCGGCCATAGTCGACGAAGAGCTCGGCCAGGCGCTCGAGTCCTTCGCCGGAAGCCACGACGAAGCGGAAGGGAATGAGCTTGCCGTGATCGGGCGCGCGCAGCGCCGCGGCGGCCATGACCTGCAGCTCTTCGTGCGTGGGCCCCGGCTCGCCGAGGTACTTGGGACTCAGCGAATAACGCTGCAGGAGCAGGCGCAGGAGGCTCGCACGTTCGCCGCGATCGAACGGCGGGCCTTCTCCGTCCGCGAGCAGGTCCTCGAGCGAGCCGCTCATCGGCTGTTGCGCACGCTCCGGCGGTTCGCTGCCTTGCGCGGCGCGCAGCCGGACGGGCCGCAGCAAGCCTCGCGGCTGCAGCAGTTCGAGGTGAGGTATTCGAGCAGCTCGTTCATGCGGTCGAAGCGCGCGGAATAGAAGATGAAGCGCCCTTCCTGGCGCGAGGCGACGAGCCCCGCGTTCGCGAGCTCCTTCAGGTGGAAGGACAGCGTGGCGGGCGCGACCTTGAGGTCGGCGCCGATCTCGCCGACGGAAAGCCCCGTGGGCCCGGCCGTGACCAGCAGCCGGAAGATGGCGAGCCGCGATTCCTGGGCGAGCGCGCCCAGCGAGGCGACGACGGAGGCGGTATCCATGATTCGATATTGATCGAAATATGGAACGGCCGCAAGCCTTCAAACCCGGGGACGCACCCCGGGGACGCACCCCGCGCTTGCTCTTTCGTCCCGAAGCACTCGATCGTTGAGGATCCTCAACGAGGCCGCGTTCTACGGCCGCAGAATCGGACGCATGTCCGCGCCCGCCCCTTCCTTCGACACGATCTACCGGGAGTTCCATCCCAAGGTGCTCCGGTACATGACCGGCGTGGCCGGCGCCGCCGAGGCGCCGGACCTCGCGCAGACGGCGCTGATGAAGGTGGCGCAGCACCTGCCCGAATTCCGCGGTGAGGCAGCCCTCGCGACGTGGATCTACCGGATCGCGGCGAACGTGGCGCTCGATCGATTGCGCCAGCGTGCGGGCGATCTCCCCGTCGCCGCGGACGCCGGCGAGGAGGAAGACGGCGAAGACGAAGCGGTTCCGGAAGCGCTGCGTTCGCCTTCCACCGAGGCGGCCGCCGAGCGCCGCGAGATGAGCGCGTGCGTGCGCGAATTCGTCGATCGCCTGCCCGTCGCCTATCGCAACGTCCTCGTGCTGGCCGAGATCGAGGGGTTCTCGAACGCCGAGATTGCACAGATCACCGGGTTGAGCCTCGAGACCGTGAAGATCCGCCTGCACCGCGGTCGCGCAAGGCTGCGCGCCGAGCTGGAGAAGGGCTGCACCCTCGGCCGCGATGCCGGCAACGAGCTCGCCTGCGAGCGCGCCGCGCCGATCCGCTTCAAGTAGGGCCGTATCCTTTCGCGCGCCCGCTCCGTCGAAAGGAGTGAAGGCGCGCCATCCCGGCCGCCTCGCCCATCGAAAGGAGCCGATATGGCCGCGTTCTGCGCATTCTCGTGGTGGTGGCTCGTGCCGCTTGCCTTCTTCCTGCTGTTCGCCGTGGCGTGCGCGGTGATGCTCGCGCGGGGCGGCTGCCCGCCCATGTGCCACAGGCACGATCGCCCGTGAGGCCGCCATGACGCCATCCACACCCGATTTCACGCTGGACATCGCGGGCATCGCCGGCGCGTGCCCCGCCGGCGAACGCTATGCCGCCGGGCAGATCGCCGCCAGGGCCACGCCCGTGCTTTCGTGCGAAGGGCCGTGCATCCGCGGCGACATCGCGCGCATGGCCGCGAACATGGTCGCGGAGGAGGCGCCCGGCCTCGCCCGTGCCTGCCACGCGGAGGCGTTCTTCGTGCCGCATTCGGCGATGCGCCGATGGGTCGCGACCGCCGAAAGGACGGTGATGATCGACGGCTGTTTCCTCGAGTGCCACGGGCGCGTGCTGCGCAAGCTGGTGCCCGAGGAGAAGGTCGTCCGCTTCGATGCGCTGAGCTACTACCGCAAGCACACGGACGTCTTCAGCATGAACGCCGTGCCGGAAGCGGAGCGCCGCGCCTGTGCGCGCCAGGTCGCCGACGCCGTCATCGCCTCGCTCGCGTCCGGCCAGCGCCAGGAGGCTTGCACATTTCCATAATTCGAGTATTATCGAAATCACTAACCCGACGAAAGGTGAGCTCCATGTCCGCGACGAACGACATCAAGGAAGTGGTCAAGAAGCGCTACGGCGAGGCCGCCCGCCAGGTGAGGAGCGGCGGCTCGGGTTGCTGCGGGTCGAGCCGCGCCTCGTCGAGCTGCTGCGATCCCATCACGTCGAACCTGTACGAGAAGCACGAGGCGCGCTCCGTCCCGGACGATGCGCTGAAGGCTTCGCTCGGATGCGGCAATCCCACGGCGCTCGCCGAGCTCAAGCCCGGCGAGACGGTGCTGGACCTCGGCTCCGGCGGCGGCATCGACGTGCTGCTGTCCGCGCGGCGCGTCGGCCCCACGGGGCGCGCGTTCGGGCTGGACATGACCGACGACATGCTCGCGCTCGCCGAGGAGAACAAGAGCAAGAGCGGCCTGGAGAACGTGCACGTCCTCAAGGGCGAGATCGAGAACATCCCGCTGCCCGACAACTCCGTGGACGTCATCATCTCCAATTGCGTGATCAACCTGTCGGGGGACAAGGACAAGGTGCTGCGCGAGGCCTTCCGCGTCCTCAAGCCCGGCGGCCGTTTCGCCGTCTCGGACGTGGTCGTGCGCGGTGCAGTGCCCGCCAACATCCGCCGCAGCATGGAGCTCTGGGTCGGCTGCGTCGCCGGGGCGCTTTCCGACGAGGAATACCGCGCTAAGCTCTCCGCCGCGGGCTTCGAGAAGATCGAGCTCGAGGAGACGCGCGTGTACGACGCCGAGGACGCGCGCAGCTTCCTCGCCGCCGACGGGATCGAGGCGGATGCGATCATCAAGGAAGTCGACGGCAAGTTCCTGAGCGCCTTCGTGCGGGCGGTGAAGCCGGGCCGGGCCGGTTGACCGCGCGCAACACGGCGCTCGCGTAGCGGACTAGCATCGGGACACGGGCGCGCGATCCACCGCGCGACCGTCTCGCCATGCCGCACGACAGCAGACTCGATATCCCGGTCCAGCGCAACCTCGGCGCCGGACGCAAACCTGTCGTGCTCTCCGTGGCGGGGCTGGCAGCCTGGATCGCGCTCTATGCCGGCCTCGAGCCCATCGCCGAGGCGGCCTTCCGGCTGCTGCCGCTCGATCGCGGCACGCAAGCCGCGAACGCCCTCCGTTTCTTCATCTTCGAGGCGCCGAAGGTCCTGCTGCTCCTCGTGCTCGTGGTCTTCGCCATGGGCATCGTGCACACGTTCTTCACGGCCGAGCGCACGCGCGAGCTCCTCGCGGGCCGGCGCGAGGGCGTGGGTAATGTGCTCGCGGCGAGCCTGGGCGTGGTGACGCCGTTCTGCTCGTGCTCGGCGGTGCCGCTCTTCATCGGGTTGCTCACGGCAGGCGTGCCGCTCGGCGTGACGTTCTCGTTCCTCATCGCCGCGCCCATGGTGAACGAGGTCGCGCTGGCGCTGCTCTTCGGGCTCTTCGGCTGGAAGATCGCGTTGCTGTATCTGGCCCTCGGACTTTCGGTCGCGATCGGCGCGGGCCTCGTGATCGGGCGCCTTCGCATGGAAGCGTGGGTCGAGGACTGGGTGCGCAACCTCCCCGCGGCGGGCGCGGGCTTCGAGCACGAGGGGCTCACGTGGTCGGAGCGCTGTGTCGCGGGCTGGCGGTCCGTGAAGGAAATCGTGGGAAGGGTCTGGCCCTACATTCTCGCGGGCATCGCGGTCGGTGGCGCGATCCACGGCTACGTGCCCGAGAACTTCATGGCCGCGATCATGGGCGGGCAGGCATGGTGGTCCGTGCCGCTCGCGGTCGTGATCGGCGTGCCGATGTATTCGAATGCCGCCGGCATGATCCCCGTGGTCGAGGCGCTGCTCGCCAAGGGCGCGGCGCTCGGCACCGTGCTCGCCTTCATGATGGCGGTGATCGCGCTGTCGCTGCCGGAGATGATCATCCTGCGCAAGGTGCTGAAGGTGCGCCTCATCGGCGTCTTCGCGGGCGTGGTCGCCGCCGGCATCCTCCTGGTCGGCTACGTATTCAACGCGGTGTTCTGAGGAAAGCCCATGAAAGACATCAAGGTGCTCGGCTGCGGATGCTCGAACAAGGGCGCGGTCGTGGCGCGCGTGATCGAGGAGATCGCGAAGGAAAAGGGCGTCGACGTGCGCATCGAGCAGGTGACGGACATGCAGCGCATCGCCGCCTACGGCGTCATGAGCACGCCCGGCGTGGTGATCGACGGCCGCGTGGTGCACGCGGGCGGGGTGCCGCCGCGCGCGAAGGTCGCCGAATGGCTGTGAGGGTCGTGTAGCTACGCGGCGCCGGCCGCGTACCAACCGCGCGTCGAGTTCACCACCCGCACCACCAGCAGCATCACCGGCACCTCGATCAGCACGCCGACGACGGTCGCGAGCGCCGCGCCCGACTCGAACCCGAAGAGGCTGATCGCGGCGGCCACCGCGAGCTCGAAGAAGTTGCTGGCGCCGATGAGCGCGGAAGGGCATGCGACCGAGTGCTGCTCTCCCAGCCGCCGGTTGAGCCAGTACGCGAGCGACGAGTTGAAGATCACCTGGACGAGGATCGGCACCGCGAGAAGCGCGATCACGAGCGGCTGGCGCAGGATCGCCTCGCCCTGGAATGCGAAGAGAAGCACGAGCGTCGCCAGCAACGCGGCGATCGACCACGGGCCGATTCGTGCCATGGCGGCCTCGAAAGCGTCTTTCCCGCGCGCGAGCAGCGAACGGCGCAGCACCTGCGCGATGATGACGGGGATCACGATGTACAGGACGACCGAAGTGAGCAGCGTGTCCCAAGGGACCGTGATGCTCGCGATGCCCAGCAGCAGCGCCACGATCGGCGCGAAGGCGAACACCATGATGGTGTCGTTCAGCGCGACCTGCGAGAGCGTGAAGAGGGGATCGCCATTGGTGAGGCGGCTCCACACGAATACCATCGCGGTGCACGGCGCGGCGGCGAGCAGGATGAGGCCGGCGATGTAGCTGTCGATCTGCGCGGCGGGCAACAGGGGCGCGAACAAGTGCCGGATGAAAAGCCATCCGAGGAACGCCATCGAGAAGGGCTTCACCAGCCAGTTCACGAAGAGCGTCACGCCGATGCCGCGCACATGGCGGCGGACCTCGCCCAGCGCGCCGAAGTCCACCTTCATCAGCATCGGGATGATCATCACCCAGATCAGCACGCCGACCGGGAGGTTGACCCGCGCGACTTCCATGCGGCCAACCGCCTGGAAGAAGGCGGGCAGGAGTTGTCCCGCGACGATGCCGGCCACGATGCACAGGAACACCCACACCGTGAGATAGCGTTCGAAGACGCTGAGCGGGGCGACCGGGGAAACCTTGCCTGCGATTTCAGTTTGCGCTGCCATGCGCGCCCCTGTCGGCGTCCGGATGGTTTGCTGGCACCTCGGTGCCGATTCGATCGAGCTGCGCCTTGAGGCGCGCGCGGTCGTGTTTCAGTTCGTCGAGCGGCGAAGCGAGAAAGGCTTCGATCCTAGCGCGCAGGATGCGATAGGCGGTCTCGAAGGCCGCGTCGATCTGCGCAGCGGTGCCTGTGGCCTTGGCGGGATCCTCCACACCCCAATGGGTGCGAAGCGCGGGTCCAAGGTACGCGGGACACGTCTCGCCGGCTGCGCTCGCGCATACCGTGACGACGATGTCCGGCGTGTCGGGCAGCGCATCCCAGGACTTGCTGTGATAGC
>DASTGG010000281.1:0-6030 GCA_035719385.1 Usitatibacter sp. | reverse complement strand
ACCCCGAGACCTGCAACGCGGCCGCGTTGCGGAGAACGGGGTGCGTCCCCGGGGTGCGTCCCCGAATTCGCATCACTTCTGGTACGAGATCTTGAAGATCGCGCCGGCGACGTCGTCGGAGACGAGCAGCGAGCCGTCCGGGGCGACCTGCACGTCGGCCGGGCGTCCCCAGAACTTGTCGCCCTGCAGCCAGCCGGTGGCGAACGCCTCGTACTTCACGACCTTGCCCTTGGCGTCGAGGACCACGCGGCTCACGTTGTAGCCGGTCTTCTTCGTGCGGTTCCACGAGCCGTGCTCGGCGATGAAGATGTTGTTGCGGTATTCGGCGGGAAACTGCTTGCCGGTGTAGAACCGCATGCCGAGGGAGGCCACGTGCGGTCCGAGCTTGAGGGCGGGCTTGTCGAACTCGTCGCACGAGCGGCCCTTGCCGAACTCGTCATCCAGCAGGTCGCCCTGGTGGCAGAAGGGATAGCCGAAGTTCATTCCCTTGTGCGTGACGTGATGCAACGTGTCGTTGGGCAGGTCGTCGTTCACCCAGTCGCGGCCGTTGTTGGTGAACCAGAGCTCCTTGGTCACCGGGTGGAAGTCCATGCCGACGCTGTTGCGCACGCCGCGCGCAACCGTCTCGAGGACCTTCTTGTCCGGATCGAGGCGCACCACCTGCGCGTGCGTGTACGGAGGCATCACGATGTTGCCGGGAGCGCCGATCTGGAAATAGAGCTTGCCGTCGGGGCCCAGCTTCAGGAATTTCCAGCCGTGCGCCTCGTCCTTCGGCAGGTTGTCGAACACGACGTCGTACTTCGGGCTGTCGAGGTTGCCGTCGATGTTCGGGAACTTGATGATGCGCGACAGCTCCGCCACGTACAGCGTGCCGTCCTTGTAGGCCACGCCGTTGGAGCGATGCAGCCCCTTGGCGATGACCTTCACCTCGCCCTTCGGCGTGACGGCGTAGACGTTGCCCGGGAAGCGGCTGCCGACGTAGAGCGTGCCGTCCTTGCCGAACGTCATCGAGCGCGCGTTCGGCGCGCCGCTCGCGTACACCGTGACCTTGAAGCCGGCCGGCACCTTGATCTTGTCGACCGGGATCTCGTTCGCGGGCAGCGCGGTGAGCCCGGGCGGATGCGGCGCGAGCGTCGAGGATTCCTGCTCTGGGCGGCGGCCCTGCGCCCACGAGGGCGGGATGGCCGGCGCCGGCGCCTGCGCGTTGGGGCCGCCCGCAGGCGGCGTCTGCGCCTGGCCGGTGGCTGCGGGTTGGGCGGACTGGCCGGGCTGCTGCTGCGCGATGGCGAAAGGTGCCGTGGCGAACGCGAACGCGGCCATGGCGAAAATGGAGCGAACTCTGGGCTGCATGGTCTCCTCCTCTGTCGGGATGATTGTTCGGCGGTTGGGGAACGAATCTTGGCTCAAATGACGCGCGCTTGTCGAATAGCGCCGGTCAACGCAGTCGATACCTCTCGATCGCCTCGCGATTCCAGGCGAGCCCGTTTCCGGGACGCTCGGGGATGATCGCGTGGCCGTCGGCGATCGCGATCGGCTCGGCGAGGATCGGCGCGGCCCAGTCCACGTATTCGAGGTAGTGCGCCGTCGGCGTGACCGCGAGCAGGTGCGCGCTCACCTCCGGGAACAGGTGCGACGACATCTCGATGCCGTGGGCGGCCGCGAGCGAGGCGGCGCGCAGCCATCCGCTGACGCCGCCGATGCGCTCGAGGTCGGGCATCGCGTAATCGCAAGCGGATTGCGACAACGCTTCCTGCATCCCGTGCGGCAGCGAGAAGTTCTCGCCGATCTGCACCGGCGTGGCGAGGCTGCGCGCAAGGCGCGCGTTGCCGCGGTAATCGTCGTGCCGGATCGGCTCCTCGAGCCAGTAGATGCCTTCGGCGTCGAGCGCGCGGCCGCGATGCAGCGCCTCGGCCACGCTGAGCGCCTGGTTGTAATCGACCATGATCTCCACGCCCGCGGGCAGCACCTTGCGCACGGCGTGCACCGCGGCGATGTCCTCGTCGAGCGTGGGATAGCCCAGCCGCAGCTTCACGGCGCGGAACCCGCCCTCGAGCAGCTCGATCGCTTCGCGGGCCAGCGCCTCGCGCTCCATGAGGCCGAGGCCGCAGCTGTTGTAGGCGCGGATCGGGCGCGGCGTGCCGCCCAGCAGCGCCACGAGCGGCTGCTTGGCGGCGATCGCGAGCGCGTCCCAGCACGCCACGTCGAAGGCCGACATGGCCATGCGCACGATGCCCTGCACGCCGATGAGCGTGAAGCGCTTGGTGAGCTTCTTCCACAGGTCCGCGGGCGCGATGCGATCGCCCTTCGTGACGCGCTCGATCTCCGCGAGGATGGCGGCGATCGCGGGCGCCGACGCGGGCAGGTAGCAGAAGAGGTAGGCGTGGCCGGTGACGCCTTCCTCGGTGTCCACATCCACCAGCAGCAGCGGCGCCGCGCGCACGACCGCCTGGCTCGTGCCGAGCGCATGCTTCATCGGCACCTCGACCGCCACCGGGCGGATGGCGCGAAGGGTGAGCGGCGCGCTCACGCGACCACCGCCTGGCGCCCCTGCGCGTAGAGCGCGAGCATGTCGCACACGGCGCGGTTGGCCGGCGTCGGCACCCCCGCCTTGGCGCCCAGCTTCACGACGCCGCCCGAGAGCCATTCGACCTCGAGCCGGTTGCCGCGCTCGAGGTCGTGGTGCATCGAGGAGGTCATGTCGGCGGGAAGCCCGTCGGCGAACTTCAGGCGCTGTTCCGCGAAGTCCCCGGGCAGCGCCACGCCAAGCGCGCGCCCCACGGCCACCGCCTCGCGCATGAGCTCGAGGAAGAAGGCGCGCGTCTGCGGATTGGAGCGGATGGGGCCGATGGTGTTGCGCATCGCGGTGGTCGTGCCCGAGAGCGCGACGAGGAACACGTACTTCTCCCAGATCGCGCGGCGCACGTCGTGGCTGAGCTCGGCCGTCACGCCGGAGTCGAGCAGCGCCTTGTGCAGCCCGCGCGCGCGTTCCGACTCGCGCCCGTCGTGCTCGCCGACGATGATGCGCTGCATCGTGCCCGTCTGGTGGATCACGCCGGGCCGCGCGATGTAGGTCGCGACGTAGCCCACGCCGCCCATCACGTTGCGCTCGTCGAGCACGCTGCGCAGGATGTCGTCCTTGATGACGCCGTTCTGCAGCGAGATGACGCCCGTCTGCGGCCCCACCATCGGGCGGATCGCGCGCGCGGCGGCCTCCGTGTCCCAGAGCTTCACGGAGAGGATGACGATATCGACCGGGCCCACCTTCGCCGGATCGTCCGTGGCCTGCACCTTCGGGACGTGGATGTCGCCCTGCGGCTCGTTCTCGATGGTGAGCCCGTGCTCGCGCATCGCGGCCAGGTGCGCGCCTCGCGCGATGAACGTCACGTCGTAGCCGGCCTTCGCGAGGCGGCCGCCGAAGAAGCCGCCCACGCCCCCGGAACCCATCATGGCGATTTTCATGAGGGCGGATTGTGTCACAGGACCCGGGGACGCACCCCGGGGTGCGTCCCCGGGGTGCGTCCCCGGGGTCAGTGCTCGAGGCGCAGACGCGCTTCGCCGATGCCGGGGAACGCCGCGACGATCTCTTCCACCGGCATGACGGCGGTGAGCCCCGTCCACGAACCGGTGGTCACCACGTCGCCCGCCTGCAGCGGCATGCCGCGGCGTGCGCAGTGCCTCACGGCCCACGCCACCATCGCCGGCAGCTCGCGCGTGGGATGCCCGCCGACCGCGCGCGCCACCGGGCGGCCGTTGACGCGAAGCTGCGCTTCCTGCCGCGCATAGTCGAGGCTTCGCCAGTCGCGCGTGCCGCTGCCGAGCACGAACGCGCCGTGCGACTGGAAATCGGCGACGCGCCACAACGCGGGCGCCTCCGCCCAGTCCGCGAGCCGCGTCTCGCACAGCTCGATCAGCACCAGCGCCTCTTCCACGCCGTCGAGGCCGAGGTCGAAGCTGGCGAAGTCCGCGCGCGGCGCGCGCCCGAAGCGGAACGCGATCTCGCATTCCACGCCGAGCAGGATGCGCTCGTCCGCGCTAATCGTGGCCGGGCTCGCATGAACGCCCTGCGGCGGCACGGGCGAAGCGACCGGGTCGGCTCCATCGCTCACGGGGCTCACCTTCCACGCCGTGGCACGCCGTCCCGCCGAGAGCTCGTGCAGCACGCGTTCCTGCACCGCGTACGCTTCGAGCACGTTGGAGGGCCCGTCCATGCCGCCGACGCGCACCGGGGCGCCGCCCCAGGCGTTGCGCAGGGCGCGGGCCATCTCGTCGATGCGCGTCACGGCCGTGTTCATTCGCGCTTGCGGATGAAGACGTGCATCGCGCGCTCGCCCATCACGTGGCGCTCGCACTCGTATCCCAGCGCGCGCAGGTCGATGCCGTCGAAGAGCTTCTCGCCCGCGCCGAGGAGCACCGGGCTGATCGCGAGGTGCAGCTCGTCGATGAGCCGCGCCGAGAGATATTCGCGGACGGTCTGCACGCCGCCGCCGAGGCGCACGTCCCGGCCCGCGGCCGCAGTCTTTGCGCGCTCGAGCGCGGCATGGATGCCGTCGGTGACGAAGTGGAAGACCGTGCCGCCCTGCATCGCGAGGGGAGGGCGCGCATGGTGCGTGAGCACGAACACGGGCGTGTGGTACGGCGGTTCGTCGCCCCACCAGCCCTTCCAGCGATCGTCGGGCCACGGGCCGCGAATCGGGCCGAACATGTTGCGCCCGAGGATCCATGCGCCCATGCCGGAGAAGCCCTGCTCCGCGATGCCGTTGTCGATGCCCGTGTCGCCGCCGCCCTGCGCGTGCATCTGCCTCCACACGCGCGTGCGCAGGAACCAGTCCATCAGCTCCAGGCCATGCAGGCCGAGCGGGTTGCGCACGTCTTGGTTCGTTCCGGCGCCGTAGCCGTCGACCGAGACACCGAAGCTTCGAACGAGCAGCCTGGACATTTCAGCCGGTCCTTTCGGGGAGTTGCGCGACCCTTCGCCAGACGCTCGCGAGCCACGGCTGCTGCGCGCGCGGCAGCCCCTGCGGGCGATAGTAGTGCTCGAGCTCGGCGAAGCCCGCGGCCTCGAGGAATGCGCGCCACGATTCGAGATCGTGCCAGACTCCGTAGCGTCCCGCATTCCAGCCTTCCTCGTTGTGCCCGCGCGGATTCGAGGCGAAAAGCACGCCTTCGGGTACGAGCGCCGCATGCAGTTGCCGCAGCACGCGCGGCAGCTCGCTGCGCGGCACGTGGAAGAGCGATGCGTTGGCGAAGATGCCGTCGAAGCGCCCCTCGGGAAGCCGCAGGTCGAGGAAGTCCTGCTCCCACACCTCGCAGCCGCTGTGCTCGCGCGCCATCGCAGCCAGCTCGCGCGAGCCGTCGAGGCCGATCGGCTGGTGGCCCAACGCCCGGAAGGCCGCGAGGTCGCGCCCCGGACCGCAGCCGAAATCGAGGATGCGCGAAGGCGGCTCGCCGCGAATGTGGCGCAGGAGCGCCGCGATGTTCTGGCTGACGTCGTGGTCGCGCGTGCCTTCGCGGAATTCATCCGCGCGCGCGTCGTAGTGGGCCAGCGTCTGCGCGGTGATGCGCGAGAGTTCGTGCGTCATCGCGCCATTGTGCGTCCAAAAACGAACGGCGCCCGCAGGCGCCGTCGTCGGTCATGCATTCCTGCGCGAACTCAGCCCGGACGCAGGGCGGCTCCCGCCAGGCGGCTGGGATTCGACTCGAGCCAGCGGCGGATGCGCTGCGCGTCGCCGATGCGCGTGAGGCGGCCCCAGGAATCGAGCAGCACGATCACGATCGGCGTGTTGGCGATCATCGCCTGCATCACGAGGCACTTGCCCGCCTCGTTGATGTAGCCGGTCTTCGACAGGCCGATCTTCCAGTCGCCGGCGCGCACGAGCGCGTTCGTGTTCACGAAGGTGAGCTTGCGGCGCGAATCGGGCAGCTGCACGTTCACCGCGCCCGTGGTCGTGTACTCGCGGATGAGGTCGTACTTGGTCGCTTCCGAGACCAGCTTGCCGAGGTCCTGAGCGCTCGACACGTTGCCCGGCGACA
>DASTGG010000280.1:0-5438 GCA_035719385.1 Usitatibacter sp. | reverse complement strand
CCGCTGGGCGACGTCGTGCGTAACGGTGCCAGCACCGTCGCGCTGAACGTCACCGACCCGGCCAACCCGGACCAGACGTTCATCCGCATCACCAACATGGGCACGCTGGACGGCAAGGTGACCGGCACGCTGATCGGGCAGGATGGCACGACGCTCGGCGCGGCGGACACGGTCCTGTCGCCCGCCCTCGCGGCGAAGGGCACGCTCGTGATGTCGTCCTCGCAACTCGCGGCGGCGTTCGGCGTGACCGGCTGGACGGGTCGTGCGAAGCTCGTGATCATCGGCGAAATCCCGGCGGGCCAACTGCGTGCGCAGAACATGATCCGCACGCCGAACGGCACGCTCGTGAACGTCGGTGGCGACACGTCGACCAACGGCAACTAAGCAACACGGCAGCAGCATCAGGGAAAGGGGCGGCGCGAGCCGCCCTTTTTCTTTTCGCGCCTTCCCTCATCGATGAGATATTGCTTCGCCTTCGTCTGCCAGGCGGGTGAGCTCGAGCCCAAGGCGCTCCTGCTCGCCGCGTCGTTGCGTCGCCACCTGCGCTGCGAGCACGAGCTCGTCGCCGCGATTCCGCAACCGGAATCCGCGTGGGGCAAGCCCGGTGCCGCGACGCTGGATGCGCTGCGCCGCATGGGCGTGCGCTTCGCCGCCATCGAGAACCCGATCGACCCGTCGTACCCGATCGCGAACAAGATCGCGTGCCTCGGCATCGAGACGACCGCCGACAAGCGGGTCTTCATGGACAGCGACATGCTGTGCCTTCGCGACTTCGCGGGCCCTGCGCGCTTCGGCGAGGCGGCGGTCAACGTGAAGCCGGGCGACCTGGTGGGCATTGCCTCCGACCTCTCGCAATGGGATGCGGCGTACCAGGCGTGCGGCGTGACGCTGCCCGCATGGCGCGTGACGGCCACCGTGTCACGCCAGTCCATGCCGCCGTACTTCAACGCCGGATTCATCGCCTGCGATCGTGCGAGCGGCCTCGCCCGCGAATGGGCCGAATGCGCCCGCGCCATCGATGCGAGCGCGGCCGTCGCGCGCAAGCGCCCGTGGCTCGACCAGGTCGCGCTTTCCGTGGCGATCGCGAAGCGCGGCCTTTCGGTGGACTGCCTCGACGAGCGCTTCAACTACCCGGCCCACCTGCGCCCCTTGCGCGGCGAGGCGCCGTATTTCTGCCATTACCACTATCCGCAGGTCATCCGCCGCGAGCCGCGCCTGCTTGCGCTCTTCTCGAGCCTGCTCGCCGAGCATCCCGGCATCCGCGCCGTGCTCGAGGCCCATGCCGAATGGAGCATGCTTCTCGCGCCGCGTGCCGTGGAGGTGCGCGAGGACACGCCCGCTCCGGAGCTCATCGTCACCGGCATTCCCCGCAGCGGTACCAGCTACCTGTGCAAGCTGCTGCACGAGCTGGGCGACTGCGTCATCGTCAACGAGCCGCCGGAAATCTTCGCGCCGTTGCAGGCGCACGAGATTCCGCACGGCGTCGCGCTCTACTACCGCGACCTGCGCCGCGACGTCCTCGACGGCAAGCCCATCCGCAACAAGTTGCACAACGGGGAGTTCATCGAGGACACCGCGCGCATCGACACCGTGGAGGAGTACCGCGCCGTCGTCACGCGCCCGGACTTCCTCGTCGGCACGAAGAACACGCTCGCGTACCTCGCGCGGCTGCCGCAAGTGCATCGCGCGCTTCCGGATGCGGGAATCGTCGCGTGCGTGCGCCATCCGCTCGACACCATCGCCTCGTGGAAGTCCACGTTCGCGCACCTGGCGAACGCCGACCTGGAGGGACAGGTGCTGGGGCACAGCGGCGATCCGATGATGTCCGCGCTGCAACGCGAACGGCTGGCCGAGATGGCGGCGACGAGCCACCTTCCCCTGCGCCGCGCGCTGATGTGGCGATATCTCGCGGAGATCGTGCTCGAGCACCGCGACCGCATCGCGGTGCTTCGCTACGAGGATGTGGTCGCCGATCCGGCCGCGGCCGTGAGGCGCGTGTTCGCTGCCGTCCCCGGCATGTTCGATGCGCCCATGCCGGCCTGGAAGGCGTCATCGCCGCGCAGCAATCGTGCCGTGCTCGATGCGCAAGACCTGGCGGCGATTCGCGGCATCTGCGCGCAGACCGCGGCAGACTTCGGGTACGAGCCGTTCTAGGGCGTCACGTTCCCGTGCGAATCGCCGTGCCCGGCGTCGCCGGCCGCAACTGCTCGCACTCGATCGGCGTTTCGATGAGGCCGAGGAAATGGCGACCCGCCGGGCGCGTCACGTGCAGCTGCAGCACGCCGGCCTGCTTGTCGATGGGGAAGAAGAGGTCGTCGCTCGCGCGGTCCTCGAGGCGCACCGAGAAGTAGTACGTCGCGTTGTTGAGCATCGCCGGCAAAGTGAAGCGCACGGTGGCGTGGGAAAGGCCGTCGTCGCCGCGCTCGCCCGCCACGCGGAAGTACCGCCCCGAGAGATCCAGCATGCGGTGGTCGTGCAGCACCAGGCTCACCGCCGGGTTCTTCACCGTCTCGTCGTACTCGACCTCGAGCGTGATGCTCACGGGATCGCCCGTGGAGCACGCCCACTGCGAGCCGCCGTTCGCGTCGAAGAACGCGTTCACCACGCGCCCCTGGTCCGTGCCGAAGGCGACAGCGTCCGGGCGCCCCACCGAGGGCTTGCGGCGCACGGCGGGTGCGGCCGCGGCCGCGTCGCGCCGCTGCGCCTCGCGGATGTCCATGAGGAAGAGCTCCACCATGTCGCTCGCATTGCCGGTGGCCTTCATCTGCCCTTCGGACAGGTAGATCGCGCGCGAGCAGAAGGCCTTCACCGTGCCGATGTCGTGCGACACGAAGAGCAGCGTGATGCCCGAGCGCGTGAGCTGGTCGAGGCGCTCCATGCACTTGATCTGGAACCCGATGTCGCCGACCGCGAGCGCCTCGTCCACGATGAGGATTTCCGGGTCGACGTTGATCGACACCGAGAACGCGAGGCGCACCAGCATGCCGCTCGAATAGACCTTCGCGGGCTGGTCGATGAAGTCGCCGATGCCCGCGAAGCTCTCGATCAGCGGGAAGCGCTCGTCGATCTCCTGCCTGGTGAGGCCGAGGATCGCGCCGTTGAGGTAGACGTTCTCGCGCCCGGTGAAATCGAGGTTGAAGCCGCTGCCGAGCTCGAGCAGCGCGGCCACGCGCCCACGCGTCTGCACCTGCCCGGTGGTCGGCGCGAGCGTGCCCGCGATCATCTGCAGCAATGTGCTCTTGCCGGAGCCGTTGCGGCCGATGATGCCGATGGTCTCGCCGCGCGCGACGTCGAACGAGACGTTGCGCAGCGCCCAGAATTCGCGGAAGTACTGGCGCCGGCGGCCCCAAAGGCTCTGCTTCAGCCGATCCTGCGGCTTGTCGTAGATCTCGTAGCGCTTGCCCAGGTCGTGGACGCTGACGACGCTATCGGGGGACATCAGCGGGCCTTCCCGCGGCGCGCGCCGCGGGCGCGAGGAGCGCGCAAGGTCGGGCTTTCGTTCATCGTAAGTATGTGAATTATTGTATCATTCCCCCTCCATGCCGCACCCCCACCCCGGCGCCGAAGAGCGGCTGCGCCACGACGACAAGGCCCTGCTGCGCTTCGTGACGTGCGGCAGCGCGGGCGACGGCAAGAGCACGCTCATCGAGCGCCTGCTCCACGATGCGCAGCCCGGTCACGAGGAGCCGCACGCCTTCGCCACGGACCGGCGCAAGTTCATCGTGGCCGAGACGCCGGGCGACGAGCGGGACACGCCCGGGATCATCGCGCACGCGGCGAATGCCGGGGCGGCGATCATCCTGCTGGATGCGACGCGCGGATCGCTCGCGCAGGCGCGGCGCCACGGCTACCTCGTCTCGCTGATGGGCATCCGCCACGTGCTGCTGGCGGTGAACAAGATGGATCTCGTCGGCTACTCGCAGGACGCCTTTCGCGCGATCGAGTCGGCGTATCGCGACTTCGCCGCGGCCCTGCCGCTTGCCAACCTCACGTGCGTGCCCGTCTCGGCCCTCGAGGGCGACAACGTGGTCGAGCCCAGGGGCCGGATGCCGTGGTACCCCGGGCCTTCGATCCTCGAATGGCTCGAAGGCGTGCAGGTCGACGACGATGTCGATGCAAGTCCGGGCGACCTGCTGTGTGCGGCGGAATCGCCGGCGCAGGTCGCGGACCAGTTCGAGGTCACCATCGTGTGGCTCGACGATGCGCCCATGCTGCCGGGGCGCAGCTACGCCGTGCAGCACGCGGCCCGCCGCCTTTTCGGGACGCTCGCGCCGCTCAAGTACAAGATCAACATGGACACGCTCGAGCGCCTGCCCGCGCGCGAGCTCGAGCTGGACGAGGTCGGCGTCTGCGAGATCGAGCTGGACCAGCCGGTGGGGTTCGAGCCCTTCCTGTCGAATCGCCAGCTCGGCGTGTTCACGCTCATCGATCGCATCACGAATCGCACCGTGGGCGCCGCGCTGATCCACTTCGCGCTGCGCCGCTCGCAGAACGTCCATTGGCAGGCCATCGCCGTGGACAAGGCCGCCCGCGCCGCGCTCAAGAAGCAGAAGGCATGCGCGCTGTGGTTCACGGGGCTCTCGGGCGCGGGCAAGTCCACCATCGCGAACCTCGTCGAGAAGAAGCTGCACAGCCTCGGCGCGCACACGTACCTGCTCGACGGCGACAACCTGCGCCACGGGCTGAACAAGGACCTCGGCTTCACCGACGCGGCGCGCGTCGAGAACATCCGTCGCGCGGCGGAGGTCTCGGCGCTGATGGCCGATGCGGGGCTCATCGTGATCGCGGCATTCATCTCGCCCTTCCGCAGCGAGCGCCGCATGGCGCGCGGCCTCTTTCCCGCGGGCGAGTTCGTGGAGGTCTTCGTCGATGTGTCGCTGCCGGAGGCCGAGCGGCGCGATCCGAAGGGCCTGTACAAGAAGGCGCGCCGCGGCGAGATCAAGAACTTCACCGGCATCGATTCGCCCTACGAGCGGCCCGAGCACGCCGACATCACCATCGACACCATTGCGGAGAGCCCGGAAGCGGCCGCCGAGCGCATCGTGCGGGAGCTGCGCCGGCGTGGGGTCGTCTGAGGTGTCCTGGAAGCGGCTGATGGGCGCAGGGGGGCGTGGCGCGGTGCCGTTCGCGCTGCTGGCCCTGGCGATCGTGGTGGTGCTCGTCGCGCTGAACCGGAACGGCGAGCTCGTCCTGCAATTCGAGATGGAAAGCACCGGCTCCGACGGGCAGGTCGTCGTGTACTTCAACGACGGGCGCGGATTCCGCGAGGATGCCACGGTGAGGCGTCCACTGCTCAAGGGCCGGCAGCGCTATCAGTTCCAGCTGCCCGGGTCGCACATCGAAGCATTGCGCATCGATCCCTCGATGAACGACGAGGCGACGCTGATTCGCGGCCTGGAGGCGCGCAGCGGGAGCTCGGTCGTGCGGCGGTTCGACGC
>DASTGG010000279.1:0-13998 GCA_035719385.1 Usitatibacter sp. | reverse complement strand
CCTCAACGCCTTCAGCACGCGCGACGGGTAGTCGGCCTTCCCGAGGCTGCCGTTGTAGCGCGCGAGCGCGTTGGCGAGGTTGCCGTGCTCGCGCTGCACGAGGTAGTAGCGCAGGATCGTGCACCCGTAGCGCAGGTTCATGCGCTCCTGGAACAGGTTCTGTCCCTTCTCGCCGATCTGGTCGACCCAGAAGGGCATCACCTGCATGAGGCCGCGCGCGCCGGCGCGCGACACGGCGTACTTGTGGAAATGGCTCTCGACGTCGATCACCGCGAGCACGAGGTGCGGATCGAGGCCGGCGCGCATCGCCTCGTAGCGCACCAGCGCGAGGAACTCGCGCGTGGCGCGCTCGTCGCCGATGCGTCCCGACAGGCGTTGCGTCATCGCGCGCACCCACGCGCGCGTGTCGAGGTCCTGCGTGTCCACGTCGCCGCGCTCGTTCACCGCGCGCGCGAGCGAGGCGCGCACGGAAGCCGACAGCACCTCGTATTGCTGCGCGCCGGCGAAGGCCCCCGTCGCCGCGACGCAGAGCGCGGCGCCGGCGATGAACGACTCAAGCGACCTTGTGGCCCTTCGCATGGTGGAAGCGCGATTGCACGTGCGTGACGGCCTCGGCGAGCGGCACCTTCGTGGCGGCCGCATCGCGGCGATGCTGGTACTCCACCACGCCTTCCTTGAGGCCGCGCTCGCCCACGACGATGCGGTGCGGGATGCCGACGAGCTCCTGGTCGGCGAGCAGCACGCCCGGGCGCTCGTCGCGATCGTCGAGGAACACTTCGACGCCCGCGGCGGACAGCTCCGCGTAGAGCTTCTCCGCCGCCGATTTCACCGCTTCGCTCTTGCGATAGCCGAGCGGCACGATCGCCACGACGAAGGGCGCCATCGGGTCGGGCCAGATGATGCCGCGCTCGTCGTGGTTCTGCTCGATGGCGGCGGCGACGATGCGCGTGATGCCGATGCCGTAGCATCCCATCTCCATGGGGCGCGTGGCGCCCTTCTCGTCGATGTAGGTCACGTCCATCTTCTGCGTGTACGCCGTGCGCAGCTGGAAGACGTGGCCCACCTCGATGCCGCGCGCGATGTCGAGCGTGCCGTGGCCGTCGGGCGAGGGATCGCCGGGGACCACGTCGCGGATGTCGGCGATCTCGGGCTCGGGCAGGTCGCGCCCGAAGTTCACGCCGGTGAAGTGGTAGCCGTCCTCGTTGGCGCCGGTCACGAAATCGCTCATCGCCGCGACGGTGCGGTCGGCCACGACGCGCACGTCGTGCCCCACGGGACCGAGCGATCCGGGCGAGGCATGCAGGCGCGCGCGGATCTCCGCCTCGGTGGCGAAGCGGAAGGGCCGAAGCCCCGGAACCTTGGACGCCTTCACTTCGTTCAGCATGTGGTCGCCGCGCACGAGCAGGATCGCCATGCGCGCCTCGGCACCCTTGTCCTCGCGTTCCGGGTCGTGCATCACGACGATCGACTTCACCGTCTTCTCGATGGGCAGCTTCAGGAACCCGCTCAGCGCCTCGCACGTGTGCACGCCGGGCGTGGCGACCTTCTGCATCGCCTGCGTGGCCGGACCGCGCGGCTGCTTCGGCGCGAGCGCCTCCGCGAGCTCCACGTTCGCGGCATAGCTCGATTCCTTCGAATACGCGATGCGGTCCTCGCCCGACTGCGCGAGCACCTGGAACTCGTGCGAGCCGGTGCCGCCGATCTCGCCCGTGTCCGCGGCCACGGCGCGGAACTCCAGGCCCAGGCGCGTGAAGATGCGCACGTACGCGTCGTACATGGCGTCGTAGCTCTTCTTCAGCCCGTCGAAATCCGCGTCGAAAGAGTACGCGTCCTTCATCGTGAATTCGCGCGCGCGCATCACGCCGAATCGCGGCCGGATCTCGTCGCGGAACTTGGTCTGGATCTGGTAGAAGTTGACGGGGAGCTGCCGGTAGCTGCGGATCTCCTTGCGCACGATGTCGCAGAGGACTTCCTCGGCCGTGGGCGCATAGCAGAACTCGCGCTCGCCGCGGTCCTTGATGCGCAGCATCATCGGCCCGTAGAGCTCCCAGCGGCCGGTTTCCTGCCACAGCTCCGCGGGCTGGATCGGCGGGGCCAGCATCTCCAGGGCGCCGGCGCGGTTCATCTCCTCGCGCACGATCGTCTCCACCTTCCGGACGATCTTCAGCCCGAGCGGCATCCAGCTGTAGAGCCCGGAGCCCAGCTTGCGGATGAGGCCCGCCCGGAGCATGAGCTTGTGGCTGGCCAGCTCGGCTTCCTGGGGGGCCTCCTTGAGGGTGGCGAGGTAGTACTGACTAGCGCGCATCCGGTGGCTGCCTAAGTGCTTGATTTCGGGCCGTCTATTCTACACGGCCCGTCGCCGGAGCCCGACGCCCTCGCCAGTCCCCGGAATCTGTGGAAAAATGGTCTCAACTGAACGGATTGGATGGTGACCGCCATGATCGATCGGGACGGCTATCGCCCGAATGTCGCCATCGTGCTCGTCAACAACCGCAACCAGGTCTTCTGGGGCAAGCGCATCAAGGAGCACGCCTGGCAATTCCCCCAGGGCGGCATCAAGCTGGGGGAGACTCCCGAGCAGGCGATGTACCGGGAGCTGAACGAGGAAACCGGCCTCGAGCCGCAGCACGTTCGCGTCCTCGGACGCACGCGCGAGTGGCTTCACTATAACGTCCCGAACCACTGGGTGAAGCGCGAATGGCGCGGCACCTACAAGGGACAGAAGCAGATCTGGTTCCTGCTGCGGCTGGTCGGCCGCGACACGGACATCTCCCTGCGCGCGAGCGGCCATCCCGAGTTCGACGCGTGGCGCTGGCACGACTACTGGGTGCCGCTGGAGGCGGTGATCGACTTCAAGCGCGACGTCTATCGCCTGGGGCTCGAGCAGCTCGCCTCGTTCCTCGACGTGCCGCCGCGCGTGATCGGGATGTCGCCCTACGGGCGCCGCCGCCGGCCATCGCGGCCGCGCGTGGCCGCGGGCAGCGGCGAGGTGGTCGTCGCCGCGCCGGTTACCGAAGGCTGAGGCAGCCCGGGCCCGGGGTGCGTCCCCGGGGTGCGTCCCCGGGTCGGTCTAGAAGCCGCGCACCTGCGACGGGACCGCGAGGTTCGCGATCACGGCGACCACGACGTAGAGCACGAGCGCCGCGAGGATCACCACGACGGTGTACGGCACCGTCTTGTCCTCGGGCGTGCGCATGACCGGCCCCAGCCCCGTGAAGAGCAGGTACAGGCTGTAGAGGCCGGCGAGCGACAGGATCGAGAGGGCGGGCAGGATGTTGAAGATGCCCGCGAGCCATGCGGCCGTCGGCGCGAATGCCGCGACCTTGAACGCCTGCCCGAAATTCTTCTCCCCGCCGAAGCTCGGCGCGAGCGCATTGACGAGCTGCGCGAGCACGTACACGGTGCCCAGCGACAGCAGGTAATGGAGCGCCATGTAGGCGACGCCGGCGCCGATGCCGATGCGGAACCCGGGGTAGCCGATGATCGAAAGGCCGATGAACGTGGCGACCGCGGGAATCGCCGCGAGGATCATCACGTACTCGGTGTAGAGCTCCTGCAGCGTGTGCGGCTCCGCGGCGATGACCTTCCATTCGCTGCGCGGCTCCACGATGAGCTTCTTCGCGCGATCCACCAGGGATTTCATGGCCGGGGCGGCGAGGCCGCGAAAAAGACCGATTCTGCCCGATTTCGCGGCTAGAGGACGACGAGGTTGTCGCGGTGGATGAGCTCGGGCTCCGCGACGTAGCCCAGGATCGACTCGATCTCCGCCGTGGGCTTGCGCAGGATCTTCGCCGTTTCGGCCGCACCGTAGTTGACCAGCCCGCGCGCGATCTCGTGCCCGTCGTGCGAGATCACGCTCACGACTTCGCCGCGCTCGAAGTGTCCCTCGACGGCCGTCGCGCCGATGGCGAGCAGGCTCTTGCCGTCGGCGACGAGCGCCTTCACGGCGCCCGCGTCGAGCACGATGCGGCCCGCGGGCTTCAGGTGGTCGGCGAGCCATTGCTTGCGGGCGGTGACGGGGGCCGTGCCCGCGACGAGCAGCGTGCCGATGGCCTCACCCGAGAAGAGGCGCGAGAGCACGTCGCTCTCGCGGCCCCAGGCGATGGCGGTGTGGGCGCCGCTGCGCGCGGCGCGCTTGGCCGCGAGCACCTTGGTCAGCATGCCGCCGCGCCCGATGGCGCTGCCGGCGCCGCCCGCCATGGCCTCGACCGCGGGGTCTCCCGCGTTCGCGCGCTCGATGAGCGTCGCGCCGGGCACCTTGCGCGGATCGGCCGAGAAGAGGCCTTTCTGGTCGGTGAGGATCACGAACACGTCCGCCTCGATGAGGTTCGTCACGAGCGCGCCGAGGGTGTCGTTGTCGCCGAAGCGGATCTCGTCCACGACCACGGTGTCGTTCTCGTTGATCACCGGCACGACACCGAGCCCCACGAGCGTCTTGAGCGTCGTGCGCGCATTGAGGTAGCGGCGGCGGTCGCCCAGGTCCTCGTGCGTGAGCAGCACCTGGGCCGTGTGCAGGCCCACCTCCGCGAAGCACGACTCCCACATCTGCACGAGCCCCATCTGGCCCACGGCCGCCGCCGCCTGCAGCTCGTTCACCGCGTGCGGTCGGCGCTTCCACGCGAGGCGCTTCATCCCTTCGGCGATCGCGCCGGAGGAGACGACGAGCGTCTCGATGCCGCGCCGGTGCAGCGCGGCGATCTGCCGCGCCCAATCGGCGATCGCCTCGCGATCCAGGCCCGCGCCGGCATTCGTGAGCAGGCTCGAGCCGATCTTGACCACGATGCGCCGGGCGTTGACGAGCGGCGTCCTCATTTCGCGGCCTCGCGCCGCTGTTCCTCGAGGAATTCCATGACGCGGTACGTGAGCTCCTGTGTGCCATCGCCGTTGATGCCGGCGATCACGAACCACGGCTTCGTCCAGCGCAGCTTCTTCACGATCGCCGCGGCGCGCTTGTCGCGCTCGCCGGCCTCCAGGAGATCCGCCTTGTTGAGCACGAGCCAGCGCGGTTTCCTCGCGAGCTCGGGATCGTACTTCTTGAGCTCGGCGGCGAGCGCCTTCACCTCGGCCACCGGGTCGGTCGAGCCGTCGAAGGGCGCCATGTCCACGAGATGCAGGAGCAGGCGCGTGCGCTGCAGGTGGCGCAGGAACTGGTGCCCGAGGCCCGCGCCCTCGGCCGCGCCCTCGATGAGGCCGGGAATGTCCGCCATCACGAAGGACCGGTTCATGTCCACGCGCACCACGCCCAGGTTCGGGTGCAGCGTCGTGAACGGATAGTCGGCCACCTTCGGCCGCGCCGAGGACACCGCGCGGATGAGCGTGGACTTGCCCGCGTTCGGCATGCCGAGCAGGCCCACGTCGGCGAGCACGCGAAGCTCGAGCTCGAGGTTGCGCTGCTCGCCGGTGCCGCCGCGCGTGAATTGGCGCGGCGCGCGATTCACGCTCGACTTGAAGTTGAGGTTGCCGAGGCCGCCGGCGCCGCCTTTCGCGAGCAGCGCGCGCTCCCCGTCCTTCGCGAGATCGGCGATCACATCGCCGCTGTCGGCATCGCGGATCACCGTGCCCACGGGCATGCGCAGCACGATGTCCTCGGCGCCGTGGCCGTTCTGGTCGCGCCCGCGGCCGTTCTCGCCCGGCTTCGCGCGAAAGATGCGCGTGTAGCGATAGTCGATGAGCGTGTTGATGTTCGCGTCGGCCACGGCGTAGATCGATCCGCCGCGCCCGCCGTCGCCGCCGTCGGGGCCGCCCCGGGGCACGAACTTCTCGCGGCGGAACGAGGCCGAGCCGTCGCCGCCCTTGCCGGCGATCACCTCGATGCGCGCTTCGTCGAAGAATTTCATCTGACGTCCGGCAGCGCCACGCGGATGCCGAGCGCGATGAAGGCGAGCCCCGCGAAGACGTTGAGGCGCTCGCCGATCGCGGGCTTGCGGCGCATCCAGGCGCCGATCCAGCCCGCGCACAATGCCACGGCGCCGAAGATCACGATCGTCTGCAGCATGAAGATCACGCCGAGCAGCGCCATCTGCAGGCCGACGTGCCCCGCCTCGACGTTCGCGAACTGCGGCAGGAACGCGAGGAAGAAGAGCGTCACCTTGGGGTTGAGCATGTTGCCGATCACGCTCTGCTTGTAGATGGTGGCGAGCGAGCGCGCTTCGCCCGTCGCCTGCAGCGAGAACGAGGACCGGTGGCGCAGCGCCTGGACGCCGATCCATGCGAGGTACGCCGCGCCCGCGTAGCGCACGACGTCGAACGCGATCTCCGAGGAGCGGATCAGCGCGGCGATGCCCGCCGCCGCGAGGAACGTGTGGAAGATGCACCCGCTCGCGAACCCGAGCGCCGCGGCGATGCCCGCCTTGCGTCCCTGCGCCACGCCGCGCGTGAGCACGCAGAGGATGTCGGGCCCGGGCGCGATGGTGAGCACGGCGGAGGCGGCGAGGAAGAGGGCGATGTCGGGCATGGCGGGCAGAAACAAAAAAGCCCCGTGCGAGACGGGGCCCCTTCGTCGTGCGACGGGCCGTTACTGCTGGACCGGCTCGATCGACACGGTGTTCTTCTGCCGCGGACCGTGCTTCGCGTACTTCACGTGGCCCGTGGCCATCGCGAAGAGCGTGTGGTCCTTGCCGATGCCCACGTTCGGGCCGGCGTGGAACTGCGTGCCGCGCTGGCGAACGAGGATCGAGCCCGCGTTCACGAGCTCGCCGCCGAAGGCCTTGAGGCCCAGGCGCTTGCTCTCGGAATCGCGGCCGTTGCGGGAAGAGCCGCCTGCTTTCTTGTGTGCCATTGCTGTCTCTCTCCTTAGGCGATCGCGTCTACGCGGATTTCCGTGTAGTTCTGGCGATGGCCCTGGTGCTTCTGGTAGTGCTTGCGACGACGCATCTTGAAGATCTTCACCTTCGCGCCGCGCCCGTGGGATAGAACCGTGCAGGACACTTTCGCGCCCGACACGAGGGGATTACCGAGCTTCACGGCGTCGCCGTCCGAAACCATCAAGACCTGGTCGAGGACAATCTGAGCGCCAACGTCTGCCGGTATCTGTTCTATTTTGATTTTTTCGCCGGGGGCAACGCGATACTGCTTGCCGCCGGTTTTTATGACCGCGTACATTGTGGACTCCAGTTGATGTCGAGTACTTGCCTACCCCGTGGAGCGCTCTTGCGCTAAATCCGAAAGTCCCCCGGGGGAACTCGCTATAATACCGGAAATACCTCGTTAGGTCAAAGACTTGTCCCGGGCACGTTCAGGCGTCGCGGGCCCCGTCCAAGCCCCCGCCCCGATGAACGAAACGCTCGCCCCGGTCACGCTGGATTCGATTCGCGCGCCCATCCTGGCCGACATGGCCCGGGTGGACGAAGTGATCCGCCGCCGGCTGGATTCCCACGTGGTGCTCATCCGCACCGTCGCCGACTACATCATCGGCAGCGGCGGCAAGCGGCTGCGGCCCACGCTGGTGCTGCTCTCGGCCAACGCGTTCGGGGCCGAGGGCGAGGCGAGGCACGAGCTGGCCGCGGTGATCGAGTTCATCCACACGGCCACATTGCTCCATGACGACGTCGTGGACGAGTCGAGCCTGCGCCGCGGGCGCAAGACCGCCAACGCCGAGTTCGGGAACGCCGCCTCGGTGCTCGTCGGCGACTTCCTCTATTCGCGCGCCTTCCAGATGATCGTGGCCGCGGGGAGCCTCAGGATCATGAAGGTGCTCGCCGACGCGACCAACGTGATCGCCGAGGGCGAGGTGCTGCAGCTGCTCAACGTGCACGACGCGGACACGGACGAGGAAAACTACCTGCGCGTGATCCGCTACAAGACGGCCAAGCTCTTCGAGGCGGCGACCCAGGTGGGCGCCATCCTCGGCGGCGCCCCGCCCGAGGCGGAAACCGCGCTCGCCGAATACGGCATGCACCTCGGAACGGCCTTCCAGCTCATCGACGACGTGCTGGACTACTCGGGCGACCTCCACGAGACCGGCAAGAACCTGGGCGACGACCTCGCCGAGGGAAAGCCGACCCTGCCGCTCATCTTCGCCATGAAGGCGGGCAGCGAGGGCGACCGGGCGCGCATCCGCAAGGCGATCGAGGAGGGCGGCAAGCACGACCTGGCCGAGGTCGTGGAGACCATCCGGCGCACCGGGGCGCTGGACTACGCCCGGCGGCGGGCGCGCGAGGAAGCGGCCATCGCCACGGCGCGGCTGGAGCACCTGCCGCATTCCGCCTGCCGCGACTCTCTGCTACAATTGGCCCACTTCTCCGTCGAGAGAAAGTTCTGACTCGCGGAGAGATTCTCTGGGGGCGCCGCTGGCGCCCTTTTGTCCCTCGGGGTGTAGCTTAGCCTGGTAGAGCGCTACGTTCGGGACGTAGAGGCCGGAGGTTCGAATCCTCTCACCCCGACCACTCTCCCACCGGAGAGTGGCATGGACCGACAGTCCCCGTTGCCGTCGTCAACGCGCGCAGACAGGATGCGTCCTCGATGAGATAGCGCCGGTGGCCGCCAAGTACGCCTTCTTCCTGAACGAGCTGATCCAGGCGGTCGATTGGATCGGAACGTTCGCGTTCGCCCTGAGCGGCGGGCTCGTCGGCGTGCAGAAACGCTTCGACATCTTCGGCGTCCTGCTGCTCGCGTTCGTGGTGTCGGTGTTCGGCGGCGTGATGCGCGACCTGCTGATCGGGGCGCTGCCGCCGGTGGCGATCACCGACCTGCACTATTTCGTCATCGCCATCGCGGGCGGCATGGTGACGTTCTACTGGTATCCGCGCGGGCGCTCGCTGCAGGGCAAGATCCTGCTCTTCGATGCGCTCGGCCTCGCGCTCTTCGCCGTCGTCGGAACGGAAAAGGCGATCCTGTTCGGCATCCACCCGGTGATGGCGGCGCTCCTCGGGATGCTCACCGGCATCGGCGGCGGGATGGCGCGCGACGTGCTCGCGGGAGAGGTCCCGTTCGTGCTCAAGGGCGACATCTATGCGCTGGCCGCGCTCAGCGCGGGCGCGATCGTGGCGGCGGGACACGAGATGCGAGTCCCGGCGCACTACGCGATGGCGCTGGGGGTCTGCGTGTGCATCTTCCTTCGCCTCATGGCGATCTATCGCGGCTGGCATGCGCCTGTCGCCCGCTCCGCCGATGACGCGAAGACATGATGCTTCCCTAGGCGCTGGAGCCTCGCCGACGAGCGCGGGCGTAAGCAACGAAACCCGCCATGAATTTGCGGATGCCTTCCTGGGTCGCCGCGTCTTTCACGGCGCCGGTTTCGTCGAAGACGTTGCCGGCGCGTGACACGAGCAGCCGCCCGCCCGACCACAGGTCCGCGCCGAGCGTCTTGAAGACGGGCAGCCACGCGTTCTGCGAAAGGATCGTCCCGAAACCGCCCGGCGAGGCCCCGGCGATCGCGACGGGCTTTCCGGAGAACACGCGCGCGATATCCGCGGGCGGCCGGGAGAGCCAATCGATGGCGTTCTTCGCCACGCCAGGGACGCTGTTGTTGTATTCGGGCGTGACGAGCAGCAGTCCATCCGCCCCCGCGATCGCGTCCTTGAGCCTCTGGACAGGCTGCGGAATTCCGTGCGCGGCCTCCTCGTCGCCGTTGTAGAGCGGGATCTGCGCGATGGACTCGATGCGCAGCTCCGCGTCCTGCGGCATGGCGGCCGCAGCGGCGCGAAGCAAGGCGCCGTTGAGCGAGGCGCGCCGCGTGCTGCCGGAAATGCCGATCAGGGTGATCAATGAAACCTCCGGGTCATCGGGCGCGGGTCAATGCCTGGCCAGGATCCCCGCAAGGATCGCGAGGTCCATCGCGACCCATCCCGCGTTGGCGAAGCAGATCGTCGCATCCGCCTTCTTGATGCCGTATGCGAGCCATGCGAGGGAGGAGAGCAGGTAGGCCACCCACGATACGAGCGACACTCCGGTTTCGCCGCTCGTCGTCCAGATGCTCCAGACCTGCGGCACGGTCATGAGCATGGTGCCGACCGCGGCGAACCTCAGCAGCTTCTCGAGCGTCGTTCGCGGCGGGGCGCCTTCGGGCGGGCAGATGGCGGGGCCATCACAGGGCAGCACGGTCGATTCTCCCGGTCAAGAGCCCGAGGAATACTACTATCTCCGCCAGCTCGAGCCACGTGCACCCGCGAGGAGGACCATTTCCCGCAGCCATTCGGACCAGCCGCATCGATCCGCCGCGCGCAACGCGCACGGTTGCGCGCTGCCCAACGTTCCAGCCGCTTCGGCTGATGACCTTGGAGAAGACGATGGGACTTTTCAGCGCGATCATGGACAAGCTGCGCGGACATGCGCAAGGCGGCGCGGGCACCACTCCCGCGGCCGGTCAGCAAAGCCAGTATTCGAATACCGCAGCGGCGCAGCAAGGGACGACGACAGCGCCCGGCCAGCAGGGCGCACCCGCATCGCAGGCCGCGCAGCCGCAGGCCCAAGCCGCCATGCAGAACGTCGATGTGGAAGCCGTGTTGAGCCGGCTCGCATCGCAGAAGGGCGGCGGCGGCAACTGGCGCAGCTCCATCGTGGACCTGCTCAAGCTGCTCGACCTCGACTCGAGCCTGAATGCGCGCAAGGAGCTCGCGAACGAGCTCGACGTGCACGCCGGCGCCGATGGCAGCGCGGAGCAGAACATCGCCCTGCACAAGGCGGTGATGCGCAAGATCGCGGAGAACGGCGGGAAGGTTCCCGACAGCATGCGGCACTGAGAAGCGCGCCAGCTCGTCGAGCGTTCGACGGGGCGATGGCGCGGCGCCGCGGCATGTCACAATCTCGGGAGGTCCCCTTGAATTCCGCGGGTGGACCCCACAGATACCGTGCATCCAGCGCCGATTTGAGCATCAGCTTGCGGGCGCTTTACAAATCCAGCTAAAGCGGTCGTGAAACCCGCCTTGGCTGCACGCAGGCGGGTTTTTTGTTGCGTACGTCGCCGAGTTAATCCGACAACTTGCAGGGCGACCCATAAATGCTGCTAAAGCGTCGCCTCGCTCTCCCGCCCCGGAGCCGGCCGCGCTTTCGCGACCGGGGTGCAGGAGAGAGCATGAGCAAGCAGCGACAGGCCGCCGGTTTCCTTCCGCCGAATCGCGTCCCGTGGACGGACGAGCCGTTCAAGGTGCCGCCCGGGCGCCTTCCGCGACGCGGTCCGCGAGGGATCGGCAACATTTCGCGCGCGGCCGAGATCATCTGGCGGCGTCTGGATGCGCGCCTCGACGCGCCGATCTTCGCGCAGCGCTCACGAGGGCGCACACGGCTCTGGGTGCTGGACGTCTGGTATTTCGATGTCGATCGCGAGCGCCGCATGCTCACGAGCGGTCTCGTGGGCCGCGACGGCGTGCTCCAAGCCGCGCACGCGTTCGATCTCGAGTACCCGCTGCTCGGCATGGACCTCGAGGGGCTCGCCGATCGCATCCTCTGGCGGTGGCCCTACGAGGAAAAGGTCTCCGTGCCGTACGACGACGGCTATCCCAAGGCCTGCCGTCTCGTCATGGCGTGCGTGCATTCCCGGCTCACCAGCGATTCGCGATACCGGGCGCTGGCCGAGTCCACCCTCGTACGCGAGCTCGCCCTCGATCGCACGGTGCATCGTCTCGCGCGCAAGGCATGCTCGTGGCGCTCCCACCCCGATTCGAGCGAATACCAGCTCGTGTGGCGCAACCAGGAAGCCTTCCACGAGGCGTCCGTCGCCAACGCCCGGTTGATGCCGCTGTTGCTCTTCATGCTGCAGGGCGCGGCCGATCGCCTGCGCCACGATCCCCTCCCGCAGCTGAAGCAGTGGTTCCGGCGACGCGGAATGGGCGAGACGGCGTGGCGCTTCGTGGCCGCGACGCAACCCGGGACATGGGCGCCGCTGTGGCGGGGGCTCGAGCCGGGATCGCGACTGCACGGGACTTTGCGTTTCGTGAAGCTGCTCGAGAAGATCGGCTTCGACGTGCCGCTCGACGGCCCGGTCACCGTTGCCTGGCTCGATGCGATCGCGGGCGCCGCGCCCCGCCTGTCGCTGGACCAGGACTGGGACATCGTCCATCCGTCGGTCCTCCACGCGGCGTACAGGGCTTCCGGCGAGATCGTGGCGGAGAGGGCGAAATGGGGCAGGGCCGGCGATGTGCGCGCCGTGCTGCAGTGGGCTGCGCGTGAACGCATTCGCCTCGATAACAGCCAGTCCAGCGCCGCCTGGCAGGCGCTTCAAGGGCGATATTGGGACGAGACGGCCCGGGAAACCGTGCGCACGCCGCCCGTTCGCGAGCCGCCGCGGCGCAGGGGCGAATTTCCCGCCGTCATCGGCAGCGACAACCATTACCTGGTGCACAAGGTGGGCGCGGCGATGGCGCAGCCGGTCGGAGAGCTGCGATTCATCGGCGAGGACGGGTATGGCAATGCGGACGGGAGCATCGCGTTGCGCTGCCCGCGGTCGTTGCTCCGGAGCGGCGGGCTGGCGAGCCTCGACGACGTGCGCTATGTCGTCGCCTACCATTGCGGCTGGGGAATCTTCCCGCGTTGCCTGCTCAAGTCGCTTCGCGACATTCCTGCCCAGTACTACGGGCCGGGCGGCACGGCATCGTCGCGACTCGCGGACCACCTGGAGGTGGAAATGCGGACCGGCCAGTCGTGATGCGCTTCGCCTGCATCGCGACCGCCTGGCGAATGCGCGTGCGCGCGGCCGTTGCGCGGCGCGTTCTAGAATCGGGACTTCATTCGACGACCGGAGGCCGTGCAGTGTCGAACTCGATCCTTGGATGCGCGGTGCTGGCGGGCGGCCTGCTCGGCGGCGCCGCCATCGCCGCGGAAACCGCGCCCGCGCCGGAGGACTATCTTGCGGCGGCGCGCCCCACCATCGAGGCGGCGAACGCCGACTGGGCGCCGGCCATGAAGCGCAAGGACGCGAAGGCCATCGCGAGCTTCTATGCGAACGACGGTGTGCTGGTCGGCCCGAGCGGGCAGGCCATCCAGGGTCGCGAAGCGGTGGAGAAATTCTATGCGCAGCGGCTGGAAGGCGCGGTGCGCTTCGTGCGCGGCACCCTGGTGCAGGACGGCGTGGTGCTCGCGCCCGGCCCGATGATCTACGAATGGGGCCACGCCGACGTCGAGGTCGAGCGCGACGGCAAGCTGTTGCACAGCGCCGGCAACTACGTGACGGTGTGGAAGAGGAACGCCGCGGGCACCTGGCAGATCAGCCGCAATCTCGCGATGTAGGCGAGCGTTGCGCGTGCGGGCTCGCGGGACGGCCGCGCGTCACTCGGTCTTCGCGCCCGCGGGCATGCACACGAACCCGTCCAGTCCCACCTGGTGCGCGGCCACGAAGATCCCGGTGGACCCGAGCAGCACGGCGCCCATCTTCGCGATGCGCTCGGCCGTCGCATATCGCGGCCCACGCTCCCACCAGCGCGTGTGCGTGTCGAAATACTCGTACCGGAAGACCCTGACGGTCGTCTCGTCCATGGTGGCCGCTTCGGTTCCCGGGGGGCGGGAATTCCATTCAATGGAGCAACGGACATGCCCGTTCGGTCGCCGGCCGGCAATGGGCGGATTCCATTGTGTTTTCCGCTTGCGCCATGTCCTGGATCAAAGGGCTCCGTCGGCCGCATTGGGGAAAACGACCCGATTCGATGGGTGCGATCCCCAGCAACGCAAGCCACGGGACGTCTTGCCGGATTACCCGCTTGCCACCCGCGATCACAGCATGACGGCGCCCACCGCGAAGCCCGAGGTCGAATACGGCAGCTCGATCATGGCGGCTACGCCGCGGCGATCATGCCGGCCGCGACGGTGTGGTTCGTGGCTTCGTCTATGAGGATGAAGCTGCCCGTGGTGCGGTTCTCGGCGTAGCGGTCGAAGACGATCGGCTGCGCCGCGGCGATGCGCACGTGGCCGAGGTCGTTGAATTCCAGCGTCTCGGCGGGCCGCGGCAGCAGCGTGTCGAGGTCGAGGCTGTTGTCGAGGTCCTCGATCGCGGCGCGCACCGTGTGCGTGCCGTGCTTGAGCCAGTAGCGGCCCGAGACCGAGAGCGGCTCGCGGTCCATCCAGGCGAGC
>DASTGG010000278.1:0-12662 GCA_035719385.1 Usitatibacter sp. | reverse complement strand
GGAATCGTCCGGAACACGGCGCCGGCGCCGCGGTTCTGGTTGAACGCGTTCACGCGGAAGCGCGCGAGGTTCGGGATCTCGAACGAGAAGTCGCACTCGAGCGTCTCCTCGTAAACCTTGCGCTGCGAGTCGTTCATGATGTCGTACACCATGCCGTGCACGTCCTTGTGCTCGAGCGGCGGCACGTTGATGCGGCGCACGTCGCCGTGCACGCGGATCATCGGCGGCAGCCCCGCCGACAGGTGCAGGTCCGACGCCTTGTTCTTGACCGAAAAGGCGAGAAGCTCGGCAATATCCATTCGTGTCCCTGAAAGCTGGTGGCGCGGAGCGCGGGCGGCGCTTTTTGGTGAGTTAGAATGCGCCTCGGAAAGTCGAATCGATTATGTCCACAATCGCCGCGAACCTGCAAGACGTCCGCCGGCGCATTTCCGAAGCGTTACAAGGGGATAGGCGCGAGGTGACGCTGGTCGCGGTGTCCAAAACCCAGTCTGCGGAGGCGATTCGCGAAGCCCATGCCGCGGGTTGCCGTGATTTCGGCGAAAACTATGTGCAGGAGGCCATTGCGAAGATGGCCGTTTTGCGCGATGTGCCGGCGCGCTGGCATTTCATCGGCCACCTGCAGACCAACAAGGCGAAGGAAGTCGCCATGCATTTCGACTGGGTGCATGGCGTGGACCGCGCGAAGGTGGCCGCGGCGCTCGCCAAGGCGAGGCCGGCGCAGCGCGGCGACCTCGACGTGTGCCTGCAGGTCAACATCAGCGGCGAGGCGAGCAAGGGCGGCGTGGATCCCGCCGATGCGCTCGCGCTCGCGCGCGAGGTTGCGCCGATGAAGGGCATCCGGCTGCGCGGCCTCATGGGCATGGCGAGCTTCACCGCGGATGCGGCGCGGCAGCGCGCGCAGTTCGCCACGCTGCGGCGCACGCTGGAGGAGATCCGCGCGCAGGGGCTGGCGCTGGATACGCTCTCCATGGGCATGAGCGGCGACATGGAGTCGGCCATTGCGGAAGGCTCCACGCTGGTGCGCATCGGCACCGCCATCTTCGGCGAGAGAAGGAAGCCATGAAACTGGTCTTCATCGGCGGCGGCAACATGGCCACCGCGATCCTCGGCGGGCTGCTCGCCAAGGGCGTGCGCGCGAGCGACGTCATGGTCGTCGATGTGGACTCCAACGTGCGCGTGCGGCTGCTGTCGCAGTTCGGCGTGCACTGCTTCGAATCCCCCGGGCCCGAGATGGCGGATGCGGAGGTGGTCGTCTTCGCGGTGAAGCCGCAGCAGATGCGCGAGGCGGCGCAAAAGGTGGCCGCTGCCTGCGGCAACGCGCTGTTCGTCTCCATCGCCGCGGGCATTCGCCTCGGGGACCTGTCGCGCTGGCTGGGCGGGCGCAAGCGCCTGGTGCGCGCCATGCCGAACACGCCGGCGCTGGTGCATGCGGGCATCACCGGCCTGCATGCTCCCGAAGGCGTGCCCGAGAAGGATCGCCAGGCCGCCGAAGGATTGCTCTCGGCGGTCGGCGCCACCGTCTGGTTCGAGAACGAGGGCGACCTGGACGCGGTGACCGCAGTGTCCGGAAGCGGGCCGGCTTACGTCTTCTATGCCATCGAGGCGCTCGAGGCCGCCGCGCGCAACCTGGGCCTCGCCGAGGGCGCCTCGCGGTCGCTCGCGCTGTGGACGTTCGTCGGCGCGGCGAAGCTCGCCATCGAGCGCGGCGTGGACCCGGCGACGCTGCGCGCGCAGGTGACGTCGAAGGGCGGGACCACCGAGCGCGCGCTGGAGGTGCTCGAGGGCGAGCACGTGAAGCAGTCGTTCGTCGACGCCGTCGCCGCCGCCTGCGAACGCTCGCGCGAGCTGGGCGCGGCCTTCGGAAAGGACTGAAGCCCCATGCTCGCGCAGGCCATCGCCTTCGTCGTCGACGCCCTCGCCTCGCTCTTCATCCTCGCGGCGTTGCTGCGCTTCTGGATGCAGGCGGTGCGCGCGCCCGCACGCAACCCGATCGCCTACTTCTCCATGGCGCTCACGGACTTCGCCGTGAAGCCGCTGCGGCGCGTGATCCCGGGGCTGTTCCTGCTGGACCTGGCCTCGTTCGTGGTGGCGCTGCTGTTCGAGTTCCTGCTGCAGCTCGTCCTGCTCTGGCTGCTGAGGAGCGTCTCGCCGGTGGAAAGCCCGGCGGTCCTGTCGGTCGCGCTCTTCATGGCTTTCGTGAAATTGATCCGCCTGTCGATCTACATTTTCATGGGCGCGATCATCATCCAGGCCGTGCTGTCCTGGTTCGCCCGGTACCATCCCATCGCCCCGTTCTTCGATGCCCTCGCCGGCCCGCTGCTCAAGCCCGTGCGCCGCGTCATTCCCCCCATCGGCGGATTGGACATCAGCCCCGTGTTCGTCCTCATCTTCCTGCAGCTGGTGCTCAATTTCGTGGTCGTCTGGCTGGAGCACACCGGGATCGTCATGCTCTCGCAGGCGCTCCTTTAGCGCGCTTCGCGCCGCGATTTCCGCGATTCGTCGCTTTTGCGTCGCGCGTCCCGGGCCGGGCGCCTAGAGTGGCTCCATCGAAGCGCAACCCCGGAGCCGCACATGATCACCTTCTTCTTCCTGCTCACGACCCTGGCCTTCTTCGGGTCCGTCGCGACCCTGGTCGGCGCCACGCTGCTCGGCACCCGCGGGCTGGTCCTGTCCGAGCGCGAGGCCTTCCGCGTCGTCGCCTAGGGCCGGAGGCCATGGACATCCGCTTCACCTCCGGCCGTCCCGCCGCCTGGCGCCGGCGATTCGTCGAAATCGCCCGGAGGGCCGAGGCTTCGGCGGGCGGCGGTACCGGCAGGGCGTTCGCCCTGCGACGGCGCCCCGGACCTCGCGCGCCGGCACGGGTGCGAACCGGGCCGGCCGCGCCGGCGAGCGCCTGAACGCACGCCAGGTTTCAATCGAAAAGAAAGCCGGCTTCGAGCCGGCTTTTTGTGTGCGGAACATCACTCAGGCGCAAGGGGCATCTCGGCTACACTGCCTCCATCCCTACGTGGCTGGATCGGCATGGACGCCCTGCTATCGAACCGTTTCGAGAACGAGATCGCGCGCTATCACCAATGGCGCGACGGGCTCACGCAGGCCGTCAATGCGTACAAGGATTGGCTCGAGGCCAGTAACCAGCTCGACATCCAGCAGTCCATCCGTTTCTTCGACCTGCTCGAGAACCTGAACAAGGGCCGGCTGATGCTGGCCTTCCTCGCGGAGTTCTCGCGCGGCAAGTCGGAGCTCATCAACGCGCTCTTCTTCTCCTCGTTCAGGGAGCGGCTGCTGCCCTCCGACGTGGGCCGCACGACCATGTGCCCCACGGAGATCTTCCACGACCCCGCGGAGGAGCCGTACCTCAAGCTGCTCTCGGTCGAGACGCGCTATCGCGACGAGTCGATCTCGCAGCTGAAGAACATGCCGATGGAGTGGAGCAAGATCCGCCTGAACGTCGCCTCGGCCGAGGAGATGAAGAAGGCGCTGAAGGCGCTCGCGGACACGAAGAAGGTCTATGCGCTCGAGGCGCGCATGCTGGGCCTCGCGCCCATGGCGAACGACAAGGGCGAGACGCCCGGCGAGGAAGAGCTGGTGGAAGTGCCCGCGTGGCGCTACGCCATGATCAACTACCCGCACCCGCTCCTCACGAACGGCATCTCGATCCTCGACACGCCCGGCCTGAACGCGCTGGGCATGGAGCCGGAGCTCACCGTGAGCACCGTGCCCAACGCCCATGCCATCCTCTTCCTCCTTTCGATCGACACCGGCGTCACGAAGAGCGACCTGGAGATCTGGGAGCGCTACGTCCGCCCCGGGCTGCCGCAGAAGATCGCGGTGCTCAACAAGATCGACCTCATGTGGGACGAGCTCAAGACCGCGGGCGAGGTGGATGCGGCCATATCGCGCATGGTGGACACCACGGCGCAGCACCTCGACCTGCCGCGCGAGCGCATCTTCGCGATCTCGGCGCAGAAGGCGCTGCTCGCGCGCATCCGCGACGATGCGGCGCTCCTCGCCAGGAGCGGCATCGAGGAGCTCGAGCGCTTCCTCGCCGAGCAGGTCGTGCCGATGAAGCGGCAGATCCTGTGCAAGGCGGTGCAGAACGAGATCGGCGGCATGATGGCCTCGTCGCGCACCTCCATCCTCAAGAAGCAGCAGGCGAACGCTGCCGAGATCGCCGAGCTGGGCGGGCTCGCCGGCAAGAGCCGCGACGTCGTGGCGAAGATCTGGGCGAAGATCGCGGCCGAGAAGAACGCCTACAACGCCGCGCTCGCCGAGTACAAGGTGAACCAGGTCCAGTTCAACGCGAGGAAGACGGCGCTCGTCGGCATGCTCGACAAGGCGAGGCTCGAGCAGACGCTGGCCCAGGAGCAGCAGGCGATCAAGGATTCGTGGACCACCGTCACGCTGCAGCGCGGGATGAGCCAGCTCGTGAAGCAGATGAGCGAGGACTTCGAGGCCGTGTTCGCGGCGTCCGAGGACATCAAGGGCCTCATGCAGGCGGTGTACGGCACGTTCACGCAGAAGTTCGCCTTCCAGCCGATGGCGCTGCCGTCGCTGGACCTCGACCCGCACCGCACCAAGCTCAAGCTCCTCGTGCACGAGACGCAGGCCTTCGTGAAGGACCCCGTGAACATCCTCGGGAAAGAGAAGTCCTTCATGGTGAAGAACTTCTACAACACGCTGGTCAAGCAGGCGCGCGCGATCTACAGCGACGCGAGGCACCAGGCGGAGCGCTGGGTCCACGCGGTGACGATGCCGCTCGAGACGCAGATGCGCGACCACAAGGCGCAGCTCCAGGCGCGGCTCGACAACCTCGCGAAGATCAACGAGAAGACCACCACGATCAACGAGCAGATGGCGCAGCTGCGTGCCGCCGAGGCCGAGCTCGCCAAGCAGCGCGCGATGATCGATGCGCTCATCGAGCGCATGGGCGCCGAGGAAGTGGCCGTGGTGCCGGACAGGTTCATGGCCGCCGCGGCGCGGGGCCCGGAAAGGACGCTCGCGCCGGAGATGGTCGAGACGATGAAGCTCGCCGCCGCCAACGCCGCCGCCACGGCCGCGGGACCGCTCGTCTCGGACGACCTCATGTCCGAGCTGAAGCGCCCGCCGCGCGACGATCCCACTTCCACGCAGCCGATGCCGCCCGGCGCCGACCGCACGCAGAAGCTCGACGATCCCGAGCGCACGCAGAAGATCGAGCCGCTGGACGCCTCGTTCCGTCCGGACGCGACCCAGAAGATCGAGCCGAGTCCCGAGACCAGCCAGCGCACCGCCGAGTCGATCCGCCGCCTGCAGGAAGCGAAGCGCATCCTGCAGAGGACCACGCAGAAATAGAAGAAAATAAATGGGGTCAGACTCCTTTTTTCGTAATTCAGGTTCTGCGTTGGCAAGTTGAACCTGAATTGCGAAAAAAGGAGTCTGACCCCATTTATTTCTACAGCAGGATCACGTCGTACTGTTCCTGCGTGTAGGCCGTCTCGACCTGCATCGAGATGGTCTTGGCGATGAAGTCGCCCAGCTGCGTGAGGCTCGAAGCCTCCTCGTCGAGGAAGAGGTCGATCACCTTCTGCGAGGCGAGGATGCGGTACTCCTTGGCGCTGAATTGCCGGTCGGCGCGCATGATCTCGCGCAGGATCTCGTAGCACACCGTCTGCGCGGTCTTGAGCTCCCCGCGGCCGGCGCACACCGGGCACGGCTCGCACAGCACGTGCGCGAGCGACTCGCGCGTGCGCTTGCGGGTCATCTCCACGAGCCCCAGCTGCGAGAAGCCGTTCACCGTGACGCGCGTGCGGTCGCGCGACAGCGCCTTGCGGAATTCGGCCAGCACGGCGTCGCGGTGCTCGGCGCTGTCCATGTCGATGAAGTCCACGATGATGATGCCGCCGAGGTTGCGCAGCCGCAGCTGGCGCGCGATCGCCTGGCTCGCCTCGAGGTTCGTCTTGAAGATCGTGTCGTCGAAGGAGCGGCCGGAGACGAAGCCGCCGGTGTTCACGTCGATCGTGGTGAGCGCCTCGGTCTGGTCGATGATGAGGTAGCCGCCGCTCTTGAGGTCGACGCGCCGCGCCAGCGCCCGCTCGATCTCGTCCTCGACGCCGAAGAGGTCGAAGAGCGGCCGCTCGCCGTTGTAGTGCTCGAGGATGGGCAGCGCCTGGCGCGTGTAGCGCGCGGCGAAGTCCTGCACCTTGAGGAACGTCTCGCGCGAATCGACGATGATGCGCTCCGTGGAATCGGTCACGAGGTCGCGCAGCACGCGCGTGGCGAGCGACAGGTCCTGGTAGAGCGACGCCTGCGGGGCCGCGGTCTGCGCCGCCTGCTGGATCTGCTTCCAGAGCGTGATGAGGTACTCGATGTCCGCGGCGAGCTCGGTCTCGGTCGCCGCCTCCGCGACGGTGCGCACGATGAAGCCGCCGGTTTCTCCGGGCGGGATCAGCGCCTGCAGCTTCTCGCGCAGGTGCTCGCGCTCGTTCTCGTCCTCGATGCGCTGCGAGATGCCGATGTGCGGGTCCTGCGGCAGGTACACGAGCAGCCGCCCCGCGATCGAGATCTGCGTCGACAGCCGCGCGCCCTTGCTGCCGATGGGATCCTTGATCACCTGCACGAGCAGCGTCTGGCCTTCCGAGAGGATCTTCTCGATCGGCCGCTCGGCGCCGGTGCCGTTGCGCGCGCCCCAGATGTCGGCCACGTGCAGGAAGGCGGCGCGCGGCAGGCCGATCTCCACGAAGGCGGACTGCATGCCCGGCAGCACGCGGCAGATCCTGCCGAGGTAGATGTTGCCCACGAGGCCACGGCTCGAGTCGCGCTCGATGTGGATCTCCTGGACCGCACCCTGCTCGGTCACCGCCACGCGCGTCTCCTGCGGCGTGACGTTGATGAGGATCTGCTCGTTCATCGTCTCAGGGCGCGTTCTCCCCGAACGCGCGCAGCAGGTTCGCCGTCTCGTGCAGCGGCAGCCCCATCACGCCGGAGTAGCTGCCCTCGATGCGCTCGATGAAGGCGCCGGCGCGGCCCTGGATGCCGTAGCCGCCCGCCTTGTCGAACGGCTCGCCGGACAGCACGTACGCCTGGATGCGCGCGTCGTCCAGGTGCGCGAACGTCACCAGGGACTCGCTCACCACGATCTCGAAACGGCTCTCGAATTGCATCGCCACGGCCGTGAGGACGCGGTGCTGCGTGCCCGACAGCAGCCGCAGCATGCGCTCGGCATCGGCCCGGTCCGCGGGCTTCGCCAGCATCTCGCCGGCGAGCGCCACGGTGGTGTCGGCGGCGAGCACGGGCTTCCTCTGCAGGCCGCGGCGCATGACCACGCGCTGCCAGGCCGCCTGCGCCTTCAGCTGCGTCACGCGGCGCACGTAGTCGTCGGGCTGTTCTCCCGGCAGCGCCGCCTCGTCCGTATCGGCATCCGCGCGCGAGCCCTCACGGAAGAGCAGCGGCTCGAACTTGACCCCGATCTGCGTCAGAAGCTCTCGCCTGCGGGGGCTTCTCGATGCAAGGTAGATCATCTCTCTCCCTGTTCATGCCGTCTTCGGTGCGAGGGCGCGAATCGTCTCCCCGATGGCCTGCGCGCACTCACGCGGCTTGGTCTCGATCGCGAAATGCGGTCCCGGCAGGCGCAGGACCTGCGCATTGTGACAGACAGACTCCAAATGGGCTTGCGCGGCGCTGCCGACGACCTGGTCGCCCTCGAATTGGACGATCACCACGGGTACCGCGAGCGCCGCGAGCTGCCGCCCCACGTCCTCGGCGGCGATCAGGCGCAGCCGCTCGGCGACCACCTCGTCGTCCAGGGAAGCGAGCGAGCGCGTATAGGCCGCGGACCAGCGCACGCGCAGCGGCTCGCCCGAGGCGCGCGCGAAGGGCGCCGAAAGCCAGGGCGTGAGCTTCACCAGCGCCGGGAGCGCGGCGCCGAGGCGCGCGGCGACGCTCACGGGATTGCGCGCGAACGACCCGCACAGCACCACGCCTTTCACGCGCGGGTCCACGCTCGCCCAGCGGGCGGCCACGAGTCCCGAGAAGGATTCAGCAACGAGGAACGGCTGCCAGTCCACGGGCACATGGCCCATGGCGTGCTCGCGGTAACCGTCCAGCGTGCCGAGCTTGCGGTTCGGATAGCTCACGCCGCGCACGCGATGCTGCCGGCCGAGCTCGTTCATGAAGTCCTGGCGCAGGCGGGCATCGCCGTCGAACCCCGGGAGGAAGACGATCGGCGTCATTCGCGGTGGTAGGGATGGCGGGCGAGGATGGACCACGCCCGGTAGAGCTGCTCGGCGAGCAGCACGCGCACGAGCCCGTGCGGCAAGGTGAGCGGCGAGAGCGACACGAGCTTGTCGGCGCGGCTGCGCAGCGCATCGGAGTGGCCGTCCGCGCCGCCGATGGCGAAGGCCGGATGCGTGCCGTCGCGCATCCATTGAGAAAGCATGACCGAGAGCCCCTGCGTGGTGATGGCGCGGCCGCGCTCGTCCAGGGCGAGCAGCGTGGCCTCCTTCGGCAGCGCGCCGAGGATGCGCTCGCCTTCCGCCGCCTTCGCGCGCTGCGCATCGCGCCCGCCGCCGCGCTCCTCCGGCTTCAGCTCCACGAGCTCCAGGCGGATTTCCGGCGGCATGCGGCGCACATACTCGTTGAAGCCGTCCTGGATCCACGCCGGCATCTTGTGCCCCACCGACAGGATCGTCACGCGCACGAGCGGTTATGCCGCCCTGCGCGAGGACGCCGCGTGCTTCTTGCGCGGAGTGGCGGCCTTCTTCTTCTTCTTCTTCGCCGTCGGCTTCCTGCGGCGCGCGGCTTCCACCGGCGAGGACGAGTTCACGACCTTGTCGAACTTGCCCTCGCCCCACAGCTCCTCGAGGTTGTAGAAGTGGCGCACCGCCGGCTGCATCACGTGCGCCACGATGTCGCCCGCATCGACGAGGATCCACTCGCCGGTTTCCTCGCCCTCGGTGCCGACCAGCGTGGAGCCCGCTTCCTTCAGCTTGTCGCGCACGTTGCGCGCGAGCGCCTTCGTCTGGCGCCCGGAATCGGCGCTCGCGATGATGATCCAGTCGAAGATCGGCGTGACCTTGCGCACGTCGATGGCGAGGATGTCGTGCGCCTTGATGTCCTCGAGGGCGGCGATGACGAGTTTCTTCTTGGCGGCGGTGCTCAGGGCTTTCTTCATCGGGAGGATTGCGCGGCTTCCGGGCGGACTTCCGGAGCCGGTGCGTAGAGGTTGTGCGTGCGGATGTAATCGACCACCGGGTCGGGGGCGAGGTAGCGCACCGAGGCGCCCTCGGCCGCGAGCGCGCGGATGGCGGTCGAGGAAATCGCGAGCGGCGTCATCGAGAAGGTCATCACCTTGCCCGCGGGCGCGCCGAGCATCTCGCGCAGGTTGAGCGTGATGCGCGGCCACACTTCCTTCGGGAACGCGCCCGGCCCCTTCGAGAACCATTGCGCGTCGTCGGCGCGCACGGCGACGGCGAAATGCGCGAGGTCGAAGAGCTCGGTCCAGCGGTGCCACGTGTCGATCTTCGCGAAGGCGTCGGAGCCGAGCAGGAAGACCAGCGGCACCTGCGGGCCGCGCTCGCGGCGGATCTCGGCGAGCGAGTCGTACGTGTAGGTGGCGCCCTCGCGGCGCAGCTCGCGCTCGTCGATGTCGAAGCGCGCGTCGCGCTGAACTGCGAGCTTGAGCATCGTGAGGCGCTGCTCGGTGGTCGCGTGCGCGTCGCGCCCGCGGTGGTAGGGCAGCCCGTTGGGCAGGAAGATCACGCGGTCGAGCCGGAACGCCTCGGCCAGCTCCGTGGCGAGCCGCAGGTGGCCGAAATGGACCGGATCGAAGGTGCCGCCGAAGAGGCCGATCGCCGATCGTTCGATCCTGCCGGCGCGTTCCTCGGCCACGTCAACCGCGCACGTGGCCGTCGCCGAGCACGACCCACTTCTGCGACGTGAGGCCTTCGAGGCCCACGGGGCCGCGCGCATGCAGCTTGTTGGTGGAGATGCCGATCTCGGCGCCCAGGCCGTATTCGAACCCGTCGGCGAAACGCGTCGAGGCGTTGACCATGACCGAGCTCGAGTCCACCTCGCGCAGGAAGCGGCGCGCTCGCGTCCAGTCCTCGGTGACGATCGCGTCCGTGTGCTGGGAGCCGTACTCGGCGATGTGCGCGATGGCTTCGTCCAGCCCGGGCAGCGTCGTGATGGAGACGACCGGCGCGAGCCATTCGGTGCGGAAATCCTGCTCGGTCGCGTCCTTGATCCCGGTGATGCCGGCTTTTTCCAGGATCGCCTTCGATTCCGGGCAGCAGCGCATCTCGACGCCCTTCTGGGCGTAGATGGCGCCGATCCTCGGCAGCACCTCCCGTGCGATGCCCTGGGCCACGAGCAGCGTCTCCATGGTGTTGCAGGTGCCGTAGCGCTGCGTCTTGGCGTTGTCCGCGATCGCGACCGCCTTCGCGATGTCGGCGCGGTCGTCGACGTACACGTGGCAGATGCCGTCCAGGTGCTTGATCACCGGCACCTTCGCGTCGCGGGCCACGCGCTCGATGAGTCCCTTGCCGCCGCGCGGCACGATGGCATCGACGTATTTGTCCATGGCGACCAGCTCGCTCACCACCGCGCGGTCGGGCGTGCCGACCAGCTGCACGGCATCCTCCGCGAGGCCCGCCTGCTTGAGCCCATGCGCGAGGCACGCGGCGATCGCCTGGTTCGAGTGCAGCGCTTCGCTCCCGCCGCGCAGGATGCAGGCGTTGCCCGACTTGATGCACAGGCCGCCGGCATCCGCCGTCACGTTCGGGCGCGACTCGTAGATGATGCCGATGACGCCCAACGGAACGCGCATGCGTCCCACTTGTATTCCCGAGGGCCGCTCCGAAAGGCCGGTGATCTCGCCGACCGGGTCGGGAAGCTTCGCGACCTGGCGCAGGCCTTCGGCCATGGCCTCGATCGCCTTGGCGGTGAGCTTGAGGCGGTCGACGAAGGCGTCGTCCGAGCCTTCGGCGCGGGCGCCCTTCACGTCCTGCGCGTTGGCGGCGAGGATCGCCTTCTCGCGATCGACGAGCGCCTGGGCCGCGCATTCGAGCGCACGATTGCGCGCGCCGGTGGAGGATTTCGACAGGACTCGGCTCGCGGCGCGCGCGCGCGCGCCCATGGCGAGCACGAGGGCGCGGACGTCGGCGGAGGCGTTGAGGTCGTTGGGCATGTCGTCATCCCGGGTGTCGCTTTCGCGACGGCCATCCGGGATCCAATTGTCTATGCTGCATTTTCGAGAACCGGCCTTCCGGCGATCCCGAGCGCCAGGTCGATGACACCATCCCACGGATCGCCCGTCTCGACGCCTTTAATCATGCGGTCGATCCGGTGGGCTCGCAAGAGTTCCCGGTCGAAACTGGCTGCGGCATGTCGCCGCGCCGTCTGCTGCAGAGCGGAGCTGCGCTCGGGCGTGAGGAAGCGCCGCGGCCGCTGGCCCGCGCGCATCGCCATCATGAGCCGCAGCTCCTCCGTGAGCTGCCAGAGCAGCAGCGGCAGCGGCTCGCCCTCGGCCTCGAGGCATTCCACCACGCGCGCGATCCGCCCGGCATCGCCGGCATGGATCGCGTCGAGGAGCTGGTCGCGTTCGAAGCGGGAAACGTCGGTCACGGCCTCGCGGATCGATTCGAGCCCGATCTCGCCCGCCGGCAGCAGCAGCGCGAGCTTCTCCACTTCCTGCTTGGCCGCCAGGAGGTTGCCCTCGACGCGGTCGGCGAGCCATTCGAGCGTCTCGATGGAGGCGCGCTGCCCCTGGCGCCCGAGCCGCTCGGCCAGCCACTGCGGCAGCTCCTCGCGCGAGACGGCCTTCGCCTCGACGACGACGCCGTTCGCATCGAGCGCCGAGAACCAGTTGCTCTTGAGCTGCTGCCACTCGAGCTCCGGCAGCAGCACCAGCGTCACGTCGTCGGGCGGCAGCTTCGCGCACCACGACTCGATCGCGCGGCCGCCCTCGGCGCCCGGCTTCCCGGTGGGGACGCGGACTTCCACGAGGCGCTTCGTGGCGAAGAGCGACAGGTTCGCCGCGCTCGCGCCGAGCTTGTTCCAGTCGCAGCCCGGCTCCGCGAAGAACACCTCGCGCTCGGTGCAGCCGGCCTTGCGCGCGGCATCGCGGATGCGGTCGGCCGCTTCGAGCGCGAGCAGCGCTTCGGGCCCGTGGACGGTGTAGAGCGGCGCCACGCCCTTGCGAAGTTGCGCGTCCAGCTGGCGCACGGCGATCCTCACCGGCTACAGCTCCCGCCGCGCGACGGCGATGTGGCGCAGGATCCGGCCGGCGAGCTCCACCTGCATGTCCTTGTACAGCAGCTGCTCCTCGGCTTCCTTCGCGATCGGCGCCGAGGCGCTGTAGGTGATGAGGCGCTTGGCCACGGTCTCGGTCGGCGCGATCACGGGAATCTCGCGGCCCGGCACCGTGAGCTCGTAGCGCACCGTGAGCTTCAGCTCGAACTCGTAGACCGTGCCCGTGCCGGTGATGGTGGCGACCGACTTGTCGCGCGCTTCCTCGAGCACGCGCAGCTGCGCCTGCGCATCCTTCGGATCGCTCACGACGCGCGTGGGTCCGGTCGCGAGCGTGCGGCGGATTTCCACCGCCACCTGCGAAGGGCCCGCGGCGTTCACCTGCAACGTGCGAAGGCCGACCGCGGGGTCGCCGCGCAGGTGGAAGCCGCAGGAGG
>DASTGG010000277.1:0-3986 GCA_035719385.1 Usitatibacter sp. | reverse complement strand
GGGTTCGTGGGGTCGGACACGACCGTGCCCAGGCGCGTGCGAGTATAATTGCAGCCCGTGGCGAATTAGCTCAGTGGTTAGAGCAGCGGAATCATAATCCGTTGGTCCGGGGTTCAAATCCCTGACTCGCCACCCATTCACGTCCTTCGCTGTCGGATACGCGCGCTCGATGTACGCGCATCCGACAGCGACCCATCCACCGCAAGGTGTTTCTTCCCCGGGCTCAGTTCGCGTCCCGGCGCGCGCCTTCCATGTGGCCGATGGTGATGCCCGCGCCCTGGGGCGCCGTGGCATTGTGGTGCAGGATCCTCGACGTGAAGCCGTCGAACGTGACCAGTACGTCCTGCATGTCGAAGGTTCCCGTCCGGCCGCTGTTGCACGTGAAAGTCCCGCTCACGAAGCGTTGCGCCCCAAGCTGCTGGGCAGGAGGCGCGCTGTAGTTGCAGCTGGGGGCCGCGTGGCCGACGGTCTGCATCGTGAAGCCGTTGGCATCGTCGTTGATCGTGATGTCCACTGTGTCGTGGCTTGCGCCGCCCGGATCTTCCGATGTGCCCGCGAGGTGACCGACGTAATGGCCGGTCAGGTCGTTCTTGCGGAAGGCGAAGCGGCTCACGGTCTTCGATACCGAAACGCCGTCGACCGTGTAGGTGAGCGAGGCAGTGCCCGCATCGCGCACCTCGAAGGTCATTGTCCCGACTTGCCGCAGAGTCACTCCACCCGTGGCGAACGGCGCGCCGAAGTAGGAGCCGTTCGCCTCGTACAGCGCGCCGCTGAAGCCGGAGCCGGACCGCTCGAGGTCCGACGCGACGAACCAGTGCGTCTGGCGTTGCTGGTCGTAGACGAACAGCGTGGCGAAGAGCGTCTGCCCCTGCTCGACGACGTTGAGGCCCCAGCCGCTCTCGTTCGGCGCGAACCAGAGGTCGTCGCGCCAGCCGTTGCCGTCCATGACAGGGGCGGTGCGGCGGGACGCAGCGATTCGCCCGTCGTCCCCGGCGATGTCGTTGCCGGTGATGCCGTTGCCGGCGAAGCCGCCGGTGAATCCGTGCGGAGTCACGTCCACCTGCATGCTCCAATCCCCACTCTGCGAGCCGCACGAAAACCTGCCCTGGACGAGCGCCAGCGAGCCCGATTGGCTCTTCAGCCCATCATAGGAGCACGACGGCTCTGAATCGCTGTCGGTCGCCATGTGGACGTGCGTGCCGTCGTCGTCGATCACGATGTTCACGTCGTGCCGCACCTCCGCGCGGCTTCCGCTCGCGGGCTGGAATTCGAATCCGATGTACTGGCCGCTCAAGCTCGTGGAGCGAAAGGCGAAGCGCTGGATCGATTTCGTGACGTGAACGCCGTCGACCGTGTAATCGAGCGTCGCCTGGTTCTGGCCGAGTTGCACGCTCATGGTGCCGACCTGGCGACGTACGACGGTGCTCGCGTCGAAGGCAGCGCCGAAGTAGGGGCCCGTCGCCTCGAACAAGGGTCCCGTGTACGTCGCGGCGCGGTCGCCGCTGCCGATGAGATTTGACGCGACGTACCACTTCGGTTGCCGGTCCGGCCCATAGACGAACAGCGCCGCGAACAGCGTATCGCCCTGGTGGAAGAAGTTGATGCCCCAGCCTGCCTCACCGGGAGACAGCCACATGTCGGTGGCATCGTTCAACTGCGGTGTGGAGAAGACGGGCATCGCGGCCAGGGCGATGACGGCCGCGAAGACCGCGCGGAGCAGCATGGGGGACACCTCCACCCGGTTGACCGGCGCGGTGCCGCGTCGTTCGCCGTCTGGCACGGGGCTCGGCTAAGCCGTCCGGTCCATGTCGTGTCAATAGCGCCCCGGTGCGCGCGCGTGGCGCGAATGCAGACCGGCCCCTCGGGGCCGGTTTCGTTTGCAATGAGGGATTTATCGCGCGTTAACCTTCTTTCGTTGACGCTCTTCTCGCGCGCGGCGCAGCATCTTTCGCGATGCCGGGGGGGCGTCACACAAGGATAATTCCGCAGGGTCTCGCGGGCCGGCCGCCGACAAAATCGGATGGCATGCCGCGCGAGCGTTTCACAGGGGGGAGGGTCCCTTGGGACACCTTCGTATAACGCGCATGATCCGCGAGCTTCGCGCGGATCCCAGCACGCAGTTCTTCGAGCGGATCCTTTTGGGCGCCGCCTTGGCGCCGCCGCAAGACTTCAGGGAGCACCTGCGCGGCGAGGCGCTGGCGGCCCATCCGTGGGCCGCAGCGCTCTCGCTGGGCGGGCCGGCACCGGCCACGACGACCGTGGAGCTCGAAGAGGAATCGCCGCTGCCGCGCTGAGCCGCTCGCGCTGCATTGCGAGTCGACGCGGTTGTCGCCGCGGCCCGATCGGCGGCGCGTGCGCCTCTTCGCGCGCGCTCCGCGCCGCCGCCTGCCTCAGGCCTGGCGATCCTTCGCGATGAGCCGCAGGCGCATCGGGCGCAGCACGCCGAGGGCCATCAGCGCCGCCACACCGTTCATCGCCGCGGCCACGTAGAACACGGCGTTCCAGCTGCCCATGTGCTTCGTGAGCAGGTTCGCCAGCGGCACCAGCAGCGAGGCCGTGCCCTTCGCGGTATACAGCAGCCCCGCATTCGTCGTCGCGAACTTGCTGCCGTACGTATCGGTGCACGTGGCAGGGAAGAGGCTGTAGATCTCGCCCCAGGCGAAGAACACGATGCCGGACAGGATCACGAACCAGACCGGGTCATGCCCGAGCTGGCTCAACGCGATGATGCCGACGGTTTCCAGCGCGAACGCGATGAACATTGTCGGCTCGCGCCCGATGTGGTCCGACACCCACCCGAAGAACGGGCGCGTGAGGCCGTTCAGCACGCGGTCGATCGTCAGCGCGAACGTGAGCGCCGGCAGCGTGAGGCCCACGAGCGAGACCGGAACGCTGCCGATCTTGAAGTCCTTCGCGATCGGGCCGAGCTGCGCCGTCGCCATCAGGCCGCCCGCGGCCATCAGGATGAACATCGCGTACATCACCCAGAACACCGGGCTCTTCACCATCTCCTGCCACGAATAATCGCGGCGGGAGAGCGCCACCTTCGCCACTTCCGGCACCTCGCCCTTGCGCGGCGCGGTGAGCGCGAAGGCGAGCAGGAAGACGACGAGGCCCTGCCCGATGCCGAAGTACAGGAACGCGGTCTCGTAGCCGTCCGCCTTGATGATCGCCTGGATCGGCAGGATCGTGAGCGCCGAGCCCATGCCGAAGCCGGCGGCGGTGAGCCCCGCGGCGAGCCCGCGGCGGTCCGGGACCCACTTGAGCGCATTGCCGACGCAGGTGCCGTACACGGCGCCGGCGCCGATGCCGCCGACCGCCGCCGCGACGTAGAGCACCGGCAGCGACGCGGCGAACGAGTTCATCACCCACGCGAGCCCCACCAGCACGCCCCCGGCCAGCACGACGATTCGCGGCCCGAAACGGTCGACGAGCCACCCCTCGACCGGAACGAGCCACGTCTCCGTGATCACGAAGATGCTGAACGCGACCTGGATGGCCGCGCGTCCCCAGTGGTACTTCGTGTCGATCGGGTTCACGAACAGCGTCCAGCCGTACTGCAGGTTCGCGACCATCGCCATGCAGGCGATGCCGATGAACAGCTGCAGCCAGCGGTTGGTCGCGGACTGCTCGTAGGTCCTGCCTTGTGCTATCGCGCTCATGCTGGAAGTCCTCCTCGTGGTGCCGGGATCCGGGTCCTGTCCATATATCGTACAGCGATATGTATTGTGCAAAAGTATCTCGCAGATTCCGTAATAGCACATGCTCCCGCCCGGCGCCGTAGGCACGGTCCTACAAGGAAGGAGCGGGCCTCCCGGAGCCCACCGTCGCGCCGGCGGCCGGCCTCCCAGGGGATCGAAGCCAGGGATGCCGCGGAGATGAACCCGACGCGGCCGCTGAAGTTGACGGGTGCCGTCGGATCGATAAGCCGCACCTCCAACCGGACTATTCCTCCCGCGACAAATCACCGCGCGTGTCGGTGCGCG
>DASTGG010000276.1:0-10797 GCA_035719385.1 Usitatibacter sp. | reverse complement strand
GGGAAGGTGCCGTAAAGATTGTCGAAGCTGCGGTTCTCGGCGTAGATCACCACGATCGTATCGATGCGATCGAGCGCCGATTGCCGCGCCGTTTGCGTGGCGCATCCGCCGAGAACGGCGAGCAGCAAGACAGCGAGCCTGGTACCCACGTCCATTTCCTCCGGCCGCTAGTGTACGGCGTGCGAAAACTTCCGGCCCGCATTCGAGACAAACTCCTCGAGGAGCCACACGATGAAGATCGCCACGTTCAACGTCAACGGCGTGAACGGCCGCCTGCCGCGGCTGCTCGAGTGGCTCGCCGAAACCGCGCCCGACGTCGCGTGCCTGCAGGAGATCAAGACCGACGACACGAGGTTTCCGTTCAAGGCGCTCGAAGCCGCCGGCTACGGCGCCGTGTGGCACGGGCAGCGCTCGCACCACGGCGTGGCGATCCTCGCCAGGGGCGGCAAGCCGGTCGAGATTCGACGCGGCCTGCCCGGCGACGACAGCGACGGCCAGGCGCGTTACCTCGAGGCCGACGTGGAGGGCCTGCGCGTGGCCTCGATCTACCTGCCCAACGGCAATCCGCAGCCGGGCCCGAAATTCGATTACAAGCTCGCGTGGTTCGAGCGCCTGGACCGCTACGCGCGCGGGCTGCTCGATGCGGGCCGGCCCACCATCCTCGCGGGCGATTTCAACGTGGTGCCCACGGACGCCGACATCTACAACGCATGGCCATGGCGCTTCGATGCGGTGCTGCAGCCGGAAACGCGCGCGGCCTACGAGCGGCTTCTCGCGCAGGGATGGATCGATGCGACGCGCCACCTGCATCCGAAGGAACGCATCTACACGTACTGGGTCAATGCCGACGCCTTCCGCCGCAACGCCGGCTTCCGCATGGACTTCCTGCTGCTCAGCCCCGGCCTCGCGGACAAGCTCGAGGCCACCGGCGTCGACCGCGAGCATCGCGGGCGCGAGAAGCCGAGCGATCATGCACCCGTGTGGGTCGCCCTCGGCCTTTGACCTGGATCGGGTGGAACTCATGCGCGGCGAAGCTGCCTCTGTCTGGGAGTACCATGTGGCCGAAACCGCGCACTGCGCGTCACGCATGCCGCGCTCCTGAATAAATGCCGCACTACAAGCCGCTGCGCCTGCATGTACCCGAAGCGGCCGGACGTCCCGGCCGCCGGTCGAATTGGGAATACCTGCACGTCTCGCCCGCGGGGGCGGTGCGGCGCCCGCCGCTCGATTCCACGCCCGCGCAGACCGAGGATCTCGCCTACAGCCTCGTGCGCGTCCTCGACGGCGAGGGCCGCGCCGTGGGCCCGTGGAATCCCGAGCTCGACGTCGCGATACTCAGGAAGGGCCTGCGCGCGATGGTGCTCACACGCACGTTCGATGCGCGCATGCTCGTCGCGCAGCGCCAGAAGAAGATCTCGTTCTACATGCAGAGCCTCGGCGAGGAAGCCATCGGCGCGGCGCACATCATGGCGCTGCGCCAGGGCGACATGTGCTTCCCGACCTACCGCCAGCAGAGCCTGCTGCTCGCGCAGGGCGATCCGCCGATCGTCGAGATGATGTGCCAGCTCATGTCCAACCAGCGCGACCCGCTCAAGGGACGCCAGCTGCCGGTGATGTACTCGTACAAGAACCGGGGCTTCTTCTCGATCTCGGGCAACCTCGCCACGCAATTCATCCAGGCGGTGGGCTGGGCGATGGCTTCCGCGATCAAGGGCGACACGCGCATCGCGTCCGCCTGGATCGGCGACGGCGCCACCGCGGAAGCGGACTTCCACACCGCGCTCACGTTCGGCCACGTGTACCGCGCGCCGGTGATCCTCAACGTGGTGAACAACCAATGGGCCATCTCTTCGTTCCAGTCGATCGCGGGCGGGGAGGCGACGACGTTCGCGGCGCGCGGCGTCGGCTGCGGCATCGCGTCGCTTCGCGTGGACGGCAACGATTTCCTCGCCGTGCATGCCGCGTCGCACTGGGCGGCCGAGCGCGCGCGCACCAACCTCGGCCCCACCCTCATCGAATGGATCACGTACCGCGCGGGCCCGCATTCGACGTCCGACGACCCGTCGAAGTACCGCCCCGCCGACGACTGGGACCATTTCCCGCTCGGCGACCCCGTGAAGCGGCTGAAGCAGCATCTCGTCGCGATCGGCGCGTGGTCGGACGAGGCGCACGCGAGGATGGAGAAGGAGGTCGAGGATCAGGTCGTGGCCGCGCAGAAGGAAGCCGAGGGCTTCGGCACGCTCGCCGACGGCCACGTGTTCAGCGCGGCCTCCATGTTCGAGGACGTGTTCGAGGACATGCCGGAGCACCTGCGCCGGCAGCGCCAGCAGCTCGGGCTCTGACATGCCGGCGATGACGATGATCCAGGCCTTGCGCTCCGCGATGGACGTGATGCTGGAGCGCGACCCCGACGTGGTCGTCTTCGGCGAGGACGTGGGCTACTTCGGCGGCGTGTTCCGCTGCACCGAGGGGCTGCAGGCCAAGTACGGCACCTCGCGCGTGTTCGACACGCCGATTTCCGAGGGCGGCATCGTCGGCATCGCGGTCGGCATGGGCGCCTACGGGCTGCGGCCGGTGGCCGAGATCCAGTTCGCCGATTACTTCTACCCGGCGTCCGACCAGATCGTGTCGGAAGCGGCGCGCCTGCGCTACCGCTCGGCCGGCGATTTCACCGCGCCGATGGTGATCCGCATGCCGTGCGGCGGCGGCATCTACGGCGGGCAGACGCACAGCCAGAGTCCCGAGGCGCTCTTCACGCACGTGTGCGGCATCCGCACGGTGATGCCCTCGAACCCGTACGACGCGAAGGGCCTGCTCATCTCGTCGATCGAATGCGACGACCCGGTGATCTTCCTCGAGCCCAAGCGCGTGTACAACGGGCCGTTCGACGGCCACCACGAGAATCCCATCGTGCCGTGGACGCAGCATCCGCTGGGCGAGGTGCCCGAGGGCTACTACACGGTGCCGCTGGAGAGCGCGAGCATCTACCGCGCGGGCGAAGACGTGACGGTCCTCACCTACGGCACCATGGTGTTCGTGGCCGAGGCCGCGGCCAACGAGACCGGCATCGACGCGGAGATCATCGACCTGCGCAGCATCTGGCCCCTCGACCACGACACGCTGCTGCGCTCGGTGATGAAGACCGGACGCTGCGTCGTCGTGCACGAGGCCACGCGCTCGACGGGATTCGGCGCCGAGCTCGTGTCGATCGTGCAGGAGAACTGCTTCTACCACCTGGAGGCGCCGATCGAGCGCGTGACCGGCTGGGACACGCCGTATCCGCACGCGCAGGAGTGGGATTACTTCCCGAGCCCGAAGCGCGTGGGCGAAGCGTTCAAGCGCGTCATGGAGCCCTAGGGCGATGGGCATCCACGTGATCCGCGTGCCCGACATCGGCGAGGGGATCGCCGAGGTCGAGCTCGTCGCCTGGCACGTGAAGCCGGGCGAGACGGTAGCCGCCGAGCAGGGCCTCGCGGACGTGATGACCGACAAGGCGAATGTCGAGATTCCATCGCACGTCGCCGGCAAGGTGCTGTCGCTGAACGGCAAGCCCGGCGACAAGCTCGCCGTCGGCTCCGAGCTCATCCGCCTCGAGGTCGAGGGCGCCGGCAACGTGAAGGGCGAAGCGCCGCCCTCCGCGGCCGCGAAGTCCGCGCCGCAGCCGGTGAGCGCGAAGCCCGCGCCCGCCGCGGAGCCGGCGCCGTCGCCCGCGGGCACGCCTGCACGGCGCGCCGTCGCGTCACGCCGTCCCGGCGAGAAACCCATCGCCTCGCCCGCGGTGCGGCGTCACGCCTGGGACCTCGGCGTCGACCTGCGCCTCGTGCACGGTTCCGGACCCGCCGGACGCATCCTGCACGAGGACGTCGACGCGCATGCCGCCTCGGGCCAGGCGGCGCCGGTGCCCGCGGTCGCCTCCGGCGTCGAGCGCCATGGCGAGGAGGTCGTGCCCGTCATCGGCCTGCGCCGCAAGATCGCCGAGAAGATGCAGGAGTCCAAGCGGCACATCCCGCACTACACGTACGTCGAGGAGGTCGACGTCACCGAGCTCGAGGCGCTGCGCGCGCAGCTCAACGCGCGCCACGAGGCCGATCGCGGGCGGCTCACGCTGCTGCCCTTCCTCATGCGGGCGATCGCGCGGGCGGCGCCGGAGTTTCCGGAGGTGAACGCGCGCTACGACGACGAGGCCGGCCAGCTCACCCGGTACGGCGCGGTGCACATCGGCATCGCGACGCAGACCGACAACGGGCTCGTGGTGCCCGTCGTGCGCCATGCCGAGGCGCGCGACCTGTGGTCGTGCGCGGCGCAGATTGCGCGACTGGCGGAAGCCGCACGCGCCGGCAAGGCGCAGCGCGAGGAGCTCACGGGCTCGACCATCACCATCACGAGCCTCGGGCCGCTGGGCGGCATCGTGACCACGCCCGTGATCAACCATCCCGAGGTGGCGATCGTCGGCGTGAACCGCGTGGTCGAGCGACCGGTGATCCGCAACGGCGCCGTCGTGCCGCGGCTGGTGATGAACCTGTCCTCGTCGTTCGACCATCGCATCGTGGACGGCATGCGCGCGGCGCAATTCGTGCAGGCGCTGCGTGGCTTCCTCGAGGCGCCGGCCACGCTGTTCATCGATTGATGGAAACGCGCGAAACGACCCTCCTCGTCATTGGCGCGGGGCCCGGCGGGTACGTGGCGGCGATCCGCGCGGCGCAGCTGGGCGTGCCGACGGTGCTCGTCGAGGGCGAGTACCTCGGCGGCACTTGCCTCAACGTGGGGTGCATCCCGTCCAAGGCGATGATCCACGCGGCCGGCGAGTTCGCGAAGGCGCGCGCGTACACGGCCGGCTCGCCGCTCGGCATCACGGTCCCGTCGGTGCAGATAGACGTCGCGCGCACGGTGCAGTGGAAAGACGGCATCGTTCGCCGCCTCACGGGCGGCGTCGCGGCGCTGCTGAAGAAGAACGGCGCGCAGGTGATCCACGGATGGGCCGCGATCATCGATGGCAAGACCGTGGAGGTGGCGGGCGCCGGCGGCGGCGTGCGCATCCGCTGCGAGCACCTCCTGCTCGCGACGGGCTCGCAGGAAGTCGCGTTGCCCGGGCTGCCGTTTGGCGGCGACGTCATCTCCTCGACCCAGGCCCTGTCGCCGGCGACGCTGCCGAAGCGTTTGGCCGTCGTGGGCGCGGGCTACATCGGGCTGGAGCTCGGCATCGCCTATCGCAAGCTCGGCGCGGAGGTGGCGGTCGTCGAGGCGCTCGACCGCGTGCTGCCCGCCTATGACGAAGAGCTCGCGAGGCCCGTCGCCGCGTCCTTGAAGCGCCTGGGCATCGAGGTCCATGCCGGCTCGACCGTGGTGGGACCCGCCACCAAAGGCGCCGGCCTGCGTGTGAGGAAGGCGGACGGCGCGGAAATCACGCTCGCGGCCGATCGCGTGCTGGTCGCCGTCGGCCGCCGGCCGCGCACCGAGGGCTGGGGGCTGGAGAAGCTTCGGCTCGACATGAACGGCCGCGCCGTTCGCATCGACGACCAATGCCGCACCTCGATGCGCAACGTGTGGGCGATCGGCGACCTCGCCGGCGAGCCGATGCTCGCGCACCGTGCGATGGCGCAGGGCGCGATGGTGGCCGAGATCATCGCGGGCAAGCGCCGCCGCTTCGCCCCGGCCGCGATTCCCGCCGTATGCTTCACCGATCCCGAAGTGGTCACCGCGGGCCTCGCGCCCGGGGGCGCGCAGGCCGCCGGCCTCGAGTGCACCAGCGCGTCGTTCCCGTTCGCCGCCAATGGCCGCGCGATGACCCTGGAATCGGCGGACGGTTTCGTGCGCGTGGTCGCGCGCCGCGACAACCATCTGGTCGTGGGATGGCAGGCGGTCGGCGCGGGCGTGTCCGAGCTCGCGGCGGCGTTCTCGCAATCGCTGGAGATGGGCGCGCGCCTCGAGGATGTCGCGTACACGATCCACGCGCACCCGACGCTCGGTGAAGCGGTGCAGGAAGCCGCGCTGCGCGCGCTCGGGCACGCACTGCACGCTTGAACCCGATCCGGAGCACTGGCAATGAACGAAACCATCGTCTGGCTGCTGGTGCTCGTCTTCACGGAGACGGGTGCGCCCAAGCCGACCCTGAAGATCACCGTCAACCGCGACCAGCTTTCCTGCGAGCAGCTGCGGCTCGCCGTGACGAAGGGCTCCGCATACCCGCTGCAAATCGCCCAATGCGTCCCGCTCGACCTCGCCAAGGTGCAGGATGTCCTGAAGCAGAAGCCGTAGCGTCGGCCGGATTGCTCATGTGGGAGGCGAGTCGTCGCGCTCCACCGTTTCGAGCAACGCCAGCAATCCCCTGAGGAGCTCGACCGGCGAGGGAGGGCAGCCGCCGATGTGCAGGTCCACCGGCACCACCTTCGAGACGCCACCCACGCACGCATAGGAGCCCGCGAACACGCCGCCGTCGCGTGCGCAATCGCCCACGGCGACGACCCATTTCGGATGCGGCGTCGCTTCGTACGTGCGCTCGAGCGCCTCGCGCATGTTGGTCGTCACCGGGCCCGTCACCAGCAATACGTCCGCGTGCCGCGGCGAGGCGACGAAGCGCAGCCCGAACCGCTCCAGGTCGTACACGATGTTGTTGATCGCATGCAGCTCGAGCTCGCAGCCGTTGCACGAGCCGGCGTCCACCTCGCGGAGGCTGAGCGTGCGGCCCAGCCGGCGCCTCGCCTCGGCTTCCACCTTCGAGGCGAGCTCGGCCAGCGCGGCGTCGCCGGCGCCGGGGGAGGGCTCCGTCAGCGGGCCGCGCACGAGGTTCTTCAGCAGCAGGCGTCGCATGGCCTAGAGGTCGTGTCCCGAGTAGGAGCAGTTGAACGACTTGTTGCAGAGCGGGAAGTCCGCGACGATGTTGCCCTCGATCACCGCCTCGAGCAGCGGCCACTGGAACCACGAAGGATCGCGCAGGTGGCAGCGCACGATCCTCGCGTCCGCCCCGATGGCGATCCAGGCGAGGATGTCCCCGCGGAAGCCTTCGATCAGCGCGATGCCTTCCGCGGGCGACGCGCTCGCCGGGAGCGCCGCGGCGATGGCGCCCACGGGCAGGCGGTCGAGCAGCTGCTCGACGATCGCGAGGCTCTGCTCGACCTCGGCGATGCGGATCCACACGCGTGCGTCCACGTCGCCCTCCTCGCGCACGGGCACGTCGAAGGAGAGCTCGTCATAGGGCACGTAGCCGGGCGCGCGGCGCGCGTCGAAGCGACGGCCGCTGGCGCGCCCCACGAAGCCGCCGGCGCCGAACTGCTTCGCGAGCCTGGGATCGAGAATGCCGGTCGAGACGGTGCGATCCTGCAGCGACACGGTATTGTCGTAGAGCTCGACCAGCTCCGGGAACTGCTTGCGCAGCAGGGCGAGCAGGTCCCTGATCGTCGTCGCGCCGTCCTGGGGCAGGTCCGCCCGCACGCCGCCGGGAACGATCGCGTCCATCATGAGCCGGTGGCCGAAGCAGCGCTGTGAGGCGCGCAGCACCTGCTCGCGCAGGTAGGCGAACTGGGCGTTGAGCAAGGCGAACGCCGCATCGTTGCAGATCGCGCCGATATCGCCGAGGTGGTTCGCCAGCCGCTCGAGCTCCGCCATGATCGCGCGCAGGCTTGCCGCGCGCCGCGGCACCTCGAACCGCCACGCCGCCTCGACGGCGCGCGCGAATGCCCACGCGTACGCAACGGTGCTGTCGCCGGACACGCGGCCGGCGAGGATCGCGCCGCGCTCGATCGTCGCGCCGGCCATGAGCGACTCGATGCCCTTGTGCACGTAGCCCAGGCGCTCCTCGAGGCGCACGATCGTCTCGCCGTTGGCGGTGAAGCGGAAGTGGCCGGGCTCGATGATGCCCGCGTGCACGGGTCCGACGGGAATGCGGTGCAGGCTCGCGCCCTCCACGGGCAGGAACGCATAGGGCGCGGCCTCGATCGGCAGCTCGCGCCCGCCCAGCGGATGGCGCAGCGGCCAGCGGCCATGGTCGAGCCATGCGCGCGGATCGGGCAGGCCGTCCGCCTTCACCCCCGAGAGGTCCTGCAGCGCGCGCTCGAGCCGGATCGCCGCCGGGTGCAGGTGGCCGACGGAGGGATAGGCGCCGCCTTCGCACGCGATGGTGAGCACCGCCGGCTCGGACCTCGCCTCGTCCATCACCGCCATGTGGACGGCCCCGTCGGCGGCCCACAGGCCGAGCAGCGTGCAGTCGCCCAGGCGCAGGAGCGAAACCGCCTCGCGCCAGGCCTCGCGGCCGACCACCACGCGCGGCCATGGAATTCGCGCCGCGGCCTCGCCCTCGGCGAGGACGGCGTGCAGCGTGCGCAGCTTCTGCGTGGGCGACATGTTCAGCCCAGCAGCCCGGCGACGTGGTTGAACCACGCGACCATCGCGGGCGGCAGGTAGATCCCCGCCACGAGCACGAGGGCCAAGTGCGCGTAGAGCGGCGTGAAGGAGGCGTGCGACACGGCGTTCTTGCCGTGCGGCTCGCCGAACGCGAGCCCGTTCAGCCGCAACAGCAGCGCGCCCAGTCCCACCAGCATCGACAGCGCGAGCGCCACCGCGAGCCATGGCTGGCGCGCGAAGGTGGAGGTCACGACGAGGAACTCGGTCATGAAGATGCCCATCGGGGGCAGGCCGCCGATCGACAGGACGCCCAGCACCAGCCCCCAGCCGAGCAGCGGATGCGACACCGTCAGCCCGCGGATCTGCGACATCGTCTGCGTGCCCTTGATCTGCGCGATGTGGCCCACGGAGAAGAAGATCGCCGACTTGGTGAGGCTGTGCAGCGTCATGTGCAGCAGCCCGGCGAAGTTCGCGAGCGGGCCGCCCATGCCGAAGGCGAAGGTGATGATGCCCATGTGCTCGATCGACGAGTACGCGAACAGCCGCTTGATGTCGTGCCGGCGGTAGAGCATGAAGGCGGCGAACATCACCGAGAGCAGGCCGAGCGAGACCATGAGCGGCCCCGGCGCGAGCGCGCCGGGATTGGCGGTCATGATCATCTTGAAGCGCAGCACCGCGAAGAGCGCGACGTTGAGCAGCAGCCCCGAGAGCACCGCGGAAATCGGCGTGGGGCCCTCGGCGTGGGCATCGGGCAGCCACGCGTGCAGGGGCGCCAGGCCCACCTTGGTCCCGTAGCCCAGCAGCAGGAAGACGAACGCGAGGTTGAGCAGGTGCGGATCGAAGGCGGCGGAGCGCTGCACGAGCACGCTCCACGCCATCGCGTCCAGCCCCTCGCCCACGACCGAGCGCGCGGCCAGGTACACGAGGATCGTGCCGAAGAGCGCGAGCGCGATGCCCACGCTGCCGAGGATGAAGTACTTCCACGCCGCCTCGAGGGCCGCGGGCGTGCGGTAGATGCCGACCATGAGGATCGTGGTGAGCGTGGCGAGCTCCACGGCGACCCACATGAGGCCCACGTTGTTCGACAGCAGCGCGAGGTTCATCGCGAAGGTGAGCGTCTGGTACATCGCGTGGTAGAACCGCAGGTACGCCGGCGTGAGCCGCCCGCTTTCGAGCTCGTGCGCGATGTAGCTCGCGCTGAACACGCTGGTGGTGAATGCGACGAACGTGTTCAGCACCACGAACACCACGTTCACCTCGTCGACGATGAGGAACGGGCCGGTCTGCGGACGCTCGAAGAAGAGGACGGTCGAGCCGAGGAACGTGAGCAGCGAGGCCAGGGCGTTCAGCCGTCCCGTGGCGCGGTTGTCGGGCACGAGCGCGAGCAGCGCCGCGCTCACCAGCGGCACGGCGAGGATCAGCCGCAGCGACAGCTCGCCGGCGCCGCTCATGGCTGCTCGCCCCGGAAGCGCTCGAGCGCGTGCACGTCCACCGTGTCGAAGCGCTCGCGGATGCGGAAGAGGAAGATGCCGATCACGATCAGCGCCACCAGGATCGAGAAGGCGACGCTGATCTCGACCACGAGCGGCATGCCCTTCGCGGCGGTCGCGGCGAGGATGAGGCCGTTCTCGATCGACATGAAGCCGATGATCTGGCCGAGCGCGTTGCGCCGCGAGATCATCATCAGCAGGCCCAGCAGGATCACCGAGAGGGAGAAGGCGAGGTCCTCGCGCGTGAGCGTGCCCGCTTCCGCGGTGATCGGCAGCATCACGAGGATCGACAGCGCCACCAGCCCGATGCCGAAGATCATCGTCTGGCCGATGCCCACGACGGTCTCGATGTTGCGGTGGATGCCCAGCCTCACGATGATGCGGTGCAGGGCCACGGGGATCACGATCGCCTTCACGACGAGCGCGATGCCGGCGGTGATGTAGAGGTGCGGCGCGAGCTGGATGTAGGCCTGCCACGCCACCGAGAGCGACACGACGAACGCGTGCAGCGCGAAGATGTTGAGCAGGCCGAACATGCGGTCCTGGTAGAGCAGCATGAAGCTCACCAGCACCAGGCTGCCGGCGAGCAGGTGGGCGACGTCGAGCGCGAGGCGGTCCATCAGAGCCCCCTCGACACGAAGAGCAGGAGCGCCGCCAGCGAGCCCAGCATCAGCGCCGCGCCGAGGAAATCGGATACGCGGAACACGCGCATCTTCGCCGTGCCCGCCTCGAAGAGCGCGAGCAGGAAACCGAGTCCCGCGAGCTTGGCCACGTACGCGCCCACGCCCAGCGCGAAGGCGCCCGGCCCCGCGTCGGCCGTCGCGGTTCCCCACGGGATGAACACGCACGCGATGAGGGAGAAGTACAGGAGCAGCTTGAGCCAGGACGCCGCCTCGATCACCGCCAGGTGCCGGCCCGAGTACTCGAGGATCATGGCCTCGTGGATCATCGTGAGCTCGAGGTGCGTGGC
>DASTGG010000275.1:0-7301 GCA_035719385.1 Usitatibacter sp. | reverse complement strand
AGTGTGCGGTCCATCGGCGAATTTTACGCAGGATCGAGGCGGGCGTCGTCGATGCACACGCGGCCCGCGCCCTGCAGCGTGGCGCCGACCTCGAGCGCCTCGGCCTGCGGCGGTACCAGCAACTCGATCGCACGCCGCTCCCACTGCGGCCCGATCTTCGCGACGCGCTCCTCGTGCAGGAGCATGTAGCCCGACATTCCGTTCACCATCAGCCACGGGCCCGCGCCCGGGCCCGCGAGGCCCTCGCCGCGCATCGCGATCGAGAAGCGCACCTTGCGCCCGCGCAGCGCCTGCGCCGGCACCGACTGCGAGGCGACGGCCCAGGGCTCCGCCGTGACGCGCTCGATGCACAGGCTGCGCCGGCCCTCCGCGGGCGCGGTGTCGTCGAGCCGGAAGCGGAACGCGTCCGGGTCCGCGTGCATCGTGCAGCCCCATTCCGCGGGGCAGCGTTCGCCGGGCCGCGGCGGGCTTTCGAATCCCGCGTTACGCAGCGGATAGCCGTTGGCGGCCGCCGGCGGCGGCGCGTGCGTCGCGTCCGTGGCGCATGCGGCGAGGAGCAGCGGCAGCAAGGCGATTGCCCTCCTCATGTCGCTTCTCCGGCCCTCAGGCGCGCCGCGACGTAACGGCCCACGCCCTCCTCCACGCCGAGGAATGGCGTGTCGTAGCCCACCGCGCGCAGCGCCCCCATGTCGGCTTGCGTGTAGCTCTGGTACTTGCCGGCGAGCTGCGCGGGAAAGGGAATGTACTCGATGGCACCCGCGGCGCGCAGCTGCTCGAGCGAGAGCTCCGGCTCGTCGCGGGAGCGCCGTATCGCGTTGATGGTGGCATGCGCGACCGCGTTGAACGTCTCGCCGCGCCCCGTGCCCACGTTGAAGATGCCGGAGATCTCGGGATGGTCGAGGAAGAACAGGTTCACGCGCACGACGTCCTCGACCGACACGAAGTCGCGCACCTGCTCGCCCGCTTCGTAACCGCCGCTGCCCTCGAACAGGCGCACGCGCCCGGTGCCGATGTACTGGTTGAAGAAGTGGAATGCGACGGACGCCATGCGCCCCTTGTGGGCCTCGCGCGGCCCGTAGACGTTGAAGTAGCGGAATCCGGCGACCTGCGCGCGCTCGCCCGCCCCGCGCCGGCGCACCACCTGGTCGAACAGGAACTTGGAATAGCCGTAGACGTTGAGCGGCGCCTCGTGCTCGCGCGATTCGCGGAACGTGCGCCCGCCGCCGTACACCGAGGCCGATGAGGCGTAGATGAACGGAATCTCGCGCGCCTCGCACCAGTCCATGAGGTCCAGCGAGTAGCGGTAGTTGTTCTCCATCATGTAGCGGCCGTCCGTCTCCATCGTGTCGGAGCAGGCGCCCTGGTGCAGCACGGCGGTGACGTCCTCGCGCATGCGCCCGTCGCGCACGGCGGCGATGAAGTCCTCCTTGTCCTGGTAGTCGAGGATCTCGCAATCGGCGAGGTTCGCCACCTTCTCGGCGCGCTTCAGGTTGTCGACGGCGACGATGTCCTCCACGCCGCGTTGGTTGAGCGCCTTCACGAGGTTGGAGCCGATGAAGCCCGCGGCCCCGGTCACGATGATCGCCATGGATTGCCCTCAGGAATCGTTGGAGAGGCTCGCTTCGAGCTCGTCGCGGTGCACGACCGCGGTTCCCAGCTTGCCGACGACGATGCCGGCCGCATGGTTGGCCACGCGCATGGCCGCATGCAGGTCGGCCCCGGCCGCGACCATCAGCGCGAGCACCGCGATCACGGTATCGCCCGCGCCGCTCACGTCGTACACCTCGCGCGCCTTCGTGGGCTCGTGGAAGCTTTCCGAGGCGGTGAAGAGCGTCATGCCCTCCTCGCTGCGAGTGACGATGAGCGCGTCGAGGCCGAGATCGGCGCGCAGCTTCTGCGCGCGGCGCTGGAGGTCCTCCTCGTCCTTCCAGCGGCCGGCCACCTCGCGGAACTCGCTGCGGTTGGGCGTGAGCAGCGTCGCGCCGCGATAGCGCGCGTATTCCGAGCCCTTCGGATCGACGAGCACGGGCTTGCCGCGGCGGCGCGCCGCCTCGATCATCCGGCTGCAGTGCATGAGGCAGCCCTTGCCGTAGTCGGAGAGCACGATCGCGTCGGCCTCGTCCACCATCCGCTCGAAATCGCCCAGCTTCGCGTCGAGCACCTCGTGGCTGGGGGCGCGCTCGAAGTCGATGCGCAGCAGCTGCTGCTGGTGGCCGATCACGCGCAGCTTCACGGTCGTGGACAGCTGCGGGTCGCGGCGCAGCGACGCGCTCACGTGCTCGCCGCGCAGGAGCTCCTCCAGCGAATCGCCGGCCTCGTCGTTGCCGACGACGGAGAGCAGCCGCGCCCCGCCCGCGAGCGCGGAGATGTTGCGCGCCACGTTCGCCGCGCCGCCGGGACGCTCCTCGGTGCGCTGCACCAGCACCACGGGCACCGGCGCCTCGGGCGAGATGCGGCTCACGTCGCCGAACCAGTAGCGGTCCAGCATCACGTCGCCCACCACCAGCACGCGGGCGCGCGAGAAATCCGGCAGCGCGACGCGCCGGCTCATGCGGCTACGGTGGCGGCGGCCTTCGGCTGGCGGCCGATCGCGTAGTAGTCGAGGCCGTGGCCGGCGACGACGGACGGCTCGTACAGGTTGCGGCCGTCGAAGATGACCGGCTCCTTGAGGGCGCGCCGGACCTCGTCGAAGTCGGGGCTGCGGAAGATCTTCCACTCGGTGACGATCACGAGCGCGTCGGCGCCCTGCACGGCGGCCATCGCGTCCTTGGCGAAGGCCACGCGCCCTTCGCCCTGGTAGAGGTGCCGCGCCTCCTCCATCGCGACGGGATCGTAGGCGCAGACGGTCGCCCCGCGCTCGAGCAGCGCCGCGATGATCACGCGGCTGGGCGCCTCGCGCATGTCGTCGGTGTTGGGCTTGAACGCGAGGCCCCAGAGCGCGAAGCGGCGGCCCTTCAGCTCGTGGCCGAAGCGCGCCTCGATCTTGGAAACCAGCACGCCCTTCTGCCGCTCGTTGGCCTCGTCCACCGCGCGCACCACCTTCAGGTCGATGCCGTTCTCGGCCGCGGTGCGCAGCAACGCCGAAACGTCCTTGGGAAAGCACGAGCCGCCGTAGCCGGCGCCCGGATAGAGGAAGTGGTAGCCGATCCGCGGGTCGGAGCCGATGCCGATGCGCACGTGCTCGATGTCGGCGCCCAGCTTCTCGGCGAGCAGCGCGAGCTCGTTCATGAACGAGATGCGCGTGGCGAGCATCGCGTTGGCGGCGTACTTGGTGAGCTCGGCCGAGCGGATGTCCATCACCTGCAGCCGCTCGTGGTTGCGCTGGAACGGCGCGTAGAGCTCGCGCATCGCGGCGATGGCGCCCGCATCCTCGGCGCCGATCACGATGCGGTCGGGCCGCATGAAGTCCTCGACCGCGGCGCCCTCCTTCAGGAACTCGGGATTCGACACCATGGAGAACGTGTGCTTCGCGCCCCGCTTCGCCAGCACCTCGGCGACCGCCGCCTTCACCCGGTCCGCCGTGCCCACGGGCACGGTCGACTTGTCCACGATGATCCGCGGGCCGTCCATGTGCTGCGCGACGTTGCGCGCGGCGGCGAGCACGTACTGCAGGTCCGCCGAGCCGTCCTCGCCCGGCGGCGTGCCGACGGCGATCATCTGGATCACGGCATAGTTCGCGGCTTCCTTCGCCTGCGTCGTGAATGCGAGGCGCCCCGCGTCCATGTTGTTGCGCACGATCGTGTCGAGGCCCGGCTCGTGGATCGGGATCTCGCCCTGGCGCAGGCGGGCGATCTTGCGCTCGTCCACGTCGAGGCACATCACGTGGTTGCCCATGTCGGCGAGGCACGCGCCGGTGACGAGGCCGACGTAGCCGGTGCCGATGATGCTCACTTTCATGCGGGTGTTCCTTCCTGCAGCGATTTGCGGATCGATTCGAGGGTCGCGACCGGGTCGCGGGACTGGATGATCGGCCGGCCGATGACCAGGTAGTCGGCGCCCAGGCGCAGCGCCTCGGCGGGCGTCACGGTGCGCGACTGGTCGTCGGGCTTGCTGTCCGGCAGGCGGATGCCGGGCGTGACGAGCTTGAATGCCGGGCCGTTGGCACGGCGCAGGAGCGCGGCTTCCTGCGCGGAGCACACGACGCCGTCGAGCCCGCAGCCGCGTGCGAGCGCGGCGAGGCGCTCGACGTTTTCGGCCGCGGTGCCGCGAAAGCCGATGCGGCCGAGATCGGCATCGGCGAGGCTCGTGAGGATCGTGACCGCGGTGAGCAGCGGGCGGCGGGCCGCGCCCTCCACCGCCTCGCGCGCCGCGCGCATCATCGCCTCGCCGCCGCTCGCGTGCACGTTGAGCATCCACACGCCCAGGCGCGCCGCGGCGCGGCAGGCGCCCGCGACGGTGTTGGGAATGTCGTGGTACTTGAGGTCGAGGAACACGTCGAAGCCGCGGTCCTGCAGCCTCGCCACCACGTCGGGTCCCGCCGCGGTGAAGAGCTCCTTGCCCACCTTCACGCGGCAGAGCGCCGGATCGAGCCGCGCGGCGAGCGCGAGCGCGGCCGCCGCGTCCGGAAAGTCGAGGGGAACGATGACGCGCTTATTGTCCAATCTGCATCCTCGCGAGATGGCGCCCGGCGGTGTCGAGCTCGGCGGTGCGCCGCGGGGGAAAGGTCTCCCAGCCGCCGCAGGCCGGGCATTGCCAGAAGAACTGCCGCGCCTTGAAGCCGCAGCTCTCGCACAGGTACACGGCGAGCGCCTGCGCGTGCGAATGCACCAGGTTCTTCATGAGCTGGAGGTCCTGGCGCCGCTCCGGGGGCGCGCGCACGATCTCCGCGTCGATCAGGCGGTCGAGGCCGACCAGCGTCGGATTGCGCCGCACCTCGTCGCGCACCAGCCGCCAGGCCGCGTCGTCGCCTTCGTGCTCCGCGGTCGCCTGGTAGACGACGTTCAGGAGGTCGAGGCCGGGATAGCGGTGCTGCAGGCCGCGCAGCAGCGACAGGCCTTCGCCCAGGCGCCCCAGCCCCTTGTAGCTCTCGAGCATGCCCTCGGCGGCGAGGCCGAAGTAGGCCGGGTCCTGCGACTCGATCGCCTTCCACGCGGCGATCGCTTCCTCGTGCCGGCCCGCGCGCGCGAGCCACTCGCCGCGCAGGATGTTGGCGCGGACGCACTTGCGGTTCGCCTCGAGCGCCTTTCCGAGGTGCTGCTGCGCGCGGTCCTGGCGCCCGTGCAGCTGCTCGCCGATGGCGAGCTCGCAGTAGTAGTTGGCGATCTCCTTCTGGTAGTTGCGCTTCGCGCTCACCTCGAGCTTGCGCGCCGCATCGATCGCCTTCTCCCAGTCCTTCTCCTGGATGTAGATGTCGAGCAGGTGGCGATGCACCTCGGCCGAGGGATCGACCTGCGCCATCTTCGCGAGCACCTGCTCCGCGTGGTCGAGCAGGCCCGCCTTGAAGTAGTCCTGCGCGAGCTCGAACGAGGCCTGGCGCCGCTCCTCCTCGGGAAGGTCCTCGCGGTTCACGAGGTCCTGGTGCATGCGGATGGCGCGGTCCACTTCGCCGCGGCGGCGGAAAAGGCTGCCCAGCGCGAACTGCAGCTCGACGGTCTGCGGGTTCTCCTTGGCCACCTGCAGGAACGACTCGATGGCCTTGTCGGGCTGCTCGTTCAGCAGGAAGTTCAGGCCGCGGAAATACGATGACGGCAGCGCGCGCGATTCCGAGAGCAGGGACTTCAGGTCCACGCGCGCGGCCATCCATCCCATCCCGAAGAACACCGGGAGGGCGAGCAGCCACCAGAACTCAAATTCCATGGATGTCCGTCGCCGTCACGTCGCGCACTTCCTGGACCGGCGCGATGGCCGCCACCGCGGCCTGCTGCTGCGCGGCCCTGCGCAGCCGCTGGATCTCGCGCCGCTGGCGCACGATCGTCGGGATCCACGCGAGCAACCCGATCACCACGCCGGCCACGAACACGACCAGCAGCACGAACACGAGCGGGGCCTCCCACGTCTGCCCGGGGAATCCGTTGATCGTCACCGGATCGACGTTCTTGACGGCGAACCACACCAGGATCACCACGACGAGGAAGCGGACGATCCAGATGATGGGCTGCATTCAGGCGGCGGTCGGGACGGGCAAAAGGCCTTCCATTTTACGCTGCGCTGCGGGCTCGAGCGGAAACGGCGCGGCGAAACGAAAGGGAAAAAAAACGGCAGGCCGAAGCCTGCCGTGGATACGCCGGAAAGGGGCCATCAGCCCTCGTGGTAGTCCACCCGCTCGCGCAGCTCCTTCCCCGCCTTGAAGTGGGGAACGTACTTGCGCGGAACCTGCACCTTCTCCCCCGTCTTCGGGTTGCGCCCGGTGCGGGGGGGACGGTAGTTCAGGCCGAAGCTGCCGAAGCCGCGGATCTCGATGCGATTGCCCGACGCGAGGGTCTGCGACATCGCGTCGAGCATCGTCTTGACCGCGAGCTCCGCGTCCTTCGGCGCGAGCTGGCTGTGGCGCGCGCTCAACAGCTCGATGAGCTGCGATTTGGTCATGGCGCGGTTCTCCCCTTCCAAGGTTGGCTCCTGTTGTTTATTCGCGGTCCTTGCCGCCCAGCTTGGCCTTGAGGAGCGCGCCCAGGTTCGTGGTGCCGGCGCTGGCGCTCGACTCGGCCGCGTGCTTCTTGAGGGCCTCGGACTCTTCGGCCGCGTCCTTCTGCTTGATGGACAGCTGGATCGAGCGGCTCTTGCGGTCGATGTTGATGATGACGGCCTCGATCTGCTGGCCTTCGGACAGGTGCTTCGAGACGTCCTCGACGCGGTCGCGGGCGATCTCGGAGGCGCGCAGGTAGCCCTCGACGTCCTTCTCGAGCTCGATCACGGCGCCCTTGGACTCGATCGCCTTCACCGTGCCCTTCACGATGTTGCCCTTGTCGTGGGTGGTCACGTAGTTGCCGAACGGATCGCCCTCGAGCTGCTTGATGCCGAGCGAGATGCGCTCGCGCTCGACGTCGATCGACAGCACCACCGTCTCCACCTCGTCGCCCTTCTTGAGGTTCTTCACGGCTTCCTCGCCGGCCATGTTCCACGAGAGGTCCGAGAGGTGCACCAGGCCGTCGATGTTGCCCGGAAGGCCGATGAACACGCCGAAGTCGGTGATCGACTTGATCACGCCCTTCACGCGGTCGCCCTTCTTGTGGTTCATCGCGAACTCTTCCCACGGGTTCGGCATGCACTGCTTCATGCCGAGCGAGATGCGGCGGCGGTCCTCGTCGATCTCGAGGATCATCACCTCGACCTCGTCGCCGAGCGACACCACCTTCGCGGGATGC
>DASTGG010000274.1:0-2301 GCA_035719385.1 Usitatibacter sp. | reverse complement strand
ATTCACCGTCCGCACTGGTAGCGCGGATCGGCGTGGGCTTGCTAGGTAGCTGGAGATCGCCCGCAGCTCAGACTCGGGGACCGCCGAAAGATCGTCGGTCACGGCCGCCATCGGCCCGCGCGAGATGCCATGCTCGTCGTGCCATCCGCGCCTGAGGTAGGCGGTCATCGCATCGACCGTCCACTTGACCGGCGCCTGCGTCTTCTCGTTGATCGCGTACGCGTGCCAGCCCTCGGCCTCGCCGCCGTCGAGCTCGCGCGCACGGATCTCCGCGCCGGCCGCGTTGCGCGGCGTGTGGCAGCCGCCGCAGTGGCCCAGCCCCTCGACGAGGTACGCGCCACGCTTCGCCTCGCGGCCCATCCCCGCGTCCTCGCGTATCGGCCCGGGCTTGAAGTAGAGCGCCTTCCAGACGGCGAGCGTCGCGCGGATGTCGAAGGGGAACATGAGCTCGTTGCGCCGGTTCTTCGCGCGCACCGCGGGCCGCGTCATGACGTACGCGTAGATCGCGCGGTTGTCGTCGTCGGTGACGTGCGTGAAGTGGTCGTAGGGGAAGACCGGGTACAGGTGGCGGCCGCCGCGATCGACGCCCTCGCGCATCGCGCGGATGAAATCGGCCTCGGTCCAGCGGCCGATGCCGGTCTGCGGGTCCGGCGTGATGTTCGTGGAGTACACGGTGCCGAACGGCGTCGTGAACGGCACGCCTCCCGCGAACGATTTGCCGTCCGGCGCCGTGTGGCAGGAGCGGCAGTTGCCGATCGCCGCGAGCGCAGCGCCACGCGCCACGAGCGCCGCATCGAATGCGCGCGGCACGGGCGCGGCCGGGGGCGCCGCCGCTTCCTGCGTGCTCACGCAGCCGGCAGCGAGCGCGGCCGCAGCGAGCGAGGCGAGGACGAAAGCTCGAATCGTCATGGCGAGATGTACGAGTAGCCCTTGGCCTGGTAAGCCATGAGCGAGATCCAGCTGTTGCCTACGACCTTCACCGCCGGCACGACGTTCTCGGGCTTCGTGCCCTGCTGGCGGATGGCCACGGAACATTGCTCGATGCCGTCGACGCCCTGGGCGCCGCGCATGTCCGCCAGCTTCGCGGCGATCTGGGTGGCCACCGGACGGTCCTCCGGCTTGATCTTCTCGACGTCCGTCTGGACCAGCCGCGTGGCCGGCCCGCGAAACGCGACCACGATATGCGGCGTCACGCCCTGCTTGATGAGCGACTGGCGCGTCTCCTCGATCGTGTTTAGGCGGCTGAGCAGCGCCTTGCCGTCGCCCTCCTTCACGTCGAACACGACCTTCACCTCGCGAAGGCCCGAGAGGGCGTCGCGATCGTCCGCGCCACGGGCCGCGGTGGGCAGCGTCGCGGCGAACGCGACGCAGACGGCGATGCGGCGGATGTTCTCCAGCATGGGCTCCTCCTCGGCGAACCGCGAGCGGCAAATGCTAGCAACAATTGTTTGCTCCCACCTGTCGGTGTAGGGACGTCGCGGCGGCGCAGGCCTATGCTGGCCTTCCTTCCACCAAGAGGAGGATCACCATGGTGAACAGCGCCGCACCGAAAGCCATGTCGCTGCACGTCGGATTGAACGCCGTCGATCCGGGTCACTACGCGGGCTGGAGCGGACCGCTGGCGGCCTGCGAGTTCGACGCGAAGGACATGGCGAAGATCGCCCAGGCCCGCGGCATGGCGGCCACGCTGCTGCTCACGGGCGACGCCTCGCGCGACGCCGTGCTGGGTGGCATTCGCGAGGCCGCCCGCGAGCTGCGCGCGGGAGATTTCTTCTTGCTCAGCTATTCGGGCCACGGCGGGCAGGTCCCGGACGTGACCGGGGAAGAAACCGACAAGCTGGACGAGACCTGGTGCCTGCACGATGGCCAGCTCATCGACGACGAGCTCTACCTGGAGCTCGGCAAGTTCGCCGCGGGCGTGCGCATCCTGGTGTTGTCCGACAGTTGCCACAGCGGAACGGTGGTTCGCGCCGGGCCGCCCGCGCCGGGCCAGGCGCGGGTGCGGTCGCGCATGCTGCCGCCGGACGTGGCGCAGCGCACCTACCAGCAGAACCGGGCGTTCTACGATTCCCTGCAGCGCGAGGTGCTCGCCGCGAGCGGCGGCAGGCCCACCGCAGATCCCGACGAAGCGCTCTCGCACGTGGACCTCGCGAGCAGCAACCGCCTCGGCGCCATCGCCGGCAAGTTCCGCCCGGCGCTGATCCTCATCTCCGGGTGCCAGGACAACCAGACTTCCCTCGACGGCGACCACAACGGGGCGTTCACCGGTCAGCTGCTGGAAGTGTGGGACAACGGCAAGTT
>DASTGG010000273.1:0-13737 GCA_035719385.1 Usitatibacter sp. | reverse complement strand
CCTCGTGATCGCGAACGATGCCATGACGCTGCCCGCCAGCCTGCGCGGCGTCCACATTCCCGGCGGTCGCGCCATCGAGGTTCGCCTCGCGCAGCGCCGGTCGCTGTCGCCGGACGACTTCGGCGAGTTTCTCGCGGTCGTGTTCGGCGAAGGCGACCATCGCACGCCGACCGAGAATCGCGCGCCGCCGCCCGCGATGCGCGTGGGCGACGTCCTCAAGCTGGGGCCGCTCGCGGCGATCGTCATGGCGTTGGGCGCGTCGCCGCGCCTCGCGACGATCCGCTTCGAGGGCACGCCGGCCGAGGTCTGGTCCGGGCTCGCGGCCCATGGACGGCCCATCCAGTACGCGTACATCGAGCCCGAGCTCGCGCTCTGGGACGTGTGGACGCCGATCGCCGCGGTGCCGGCCGCGTTCGAGGCGCCGTCGGCGGGATTCGCGCTCGACTGGCGGTCGCTCGCGCGAATGCGCCGCGAGGGCATCGAATTCGCGACGCTCACGCACGCCGCGGGCATCTCTTCCACCGGCGACGCGGCTCTCGACGCGCTCCTGCCGTTCGACGAGCCCTATCGCGTGCCCGAAAGCACGGCGCGCGCCATCGCACGCGCGCGCCGCCGGGGCGCTCGCGTGATCGCGGTGGGCACGAGCGTCGTGCGCGCGCTGGAGTCGGCGGCCTCGATCGATGGCGCGGTGCGGGCCGGCGAAGGCATCGCTACGCAACGCATCGGGCGCGGCACGCGACTGCGCGTGGTGGATGCGGTCCTCTCGGGGACGCACGAGCGCGGCTCGAGCCACCACGACCTGCTGCGTGCGTTCGCCGGCGCACGCACCTTGCGCGAAGCTGACCGCGCGCTCGAGACGAACGCATACCGCACGCACGAATTCGGCGATTCCGTCTTCATCGAGCGACAAGCGTGCGCGACCGCGGCACCGCGCGAATATTCCCCGTCGCTCACCCGCCAATAGGCTCACGCACGCCGTAAAACCGATGCGAGGCGCCGGGGTCCGTCCTATTCGTTTTCGACAGGAGGACCTATGCAACGACTTTCCATTCGACTGGCGGTGACGGCGGCGACGCTCGCGCTCGCGAGCACGGGCGCATTCGCGGCGCGCGGTGGCGGCGGCGGTGGCGCCGGCGGCACAGCGGCCGGCGGCATGAGCTCCGGCACCACCGGCAGCATGCACTCCGGCACGTCGGGCAGCCTCGGCTCCGCCACGGGCAGCCTGAGCTCGGGCACCGGATCTTCCTCGAGCCTGGAGCACTCCACGACGGGCGCCGAGCATTCGGGGCTTCCGGTGGGGCAGGGCCGCACGACGGCCGAAGCGGCGCATGAGCGCAACGCCCAGCGCGCCGGGGATCGCGACGAGAACGAGGCGGCCGAGACCGAGGCGGATCGCGACGATACGACGATCACCACGACGCCCAATGCGAGCGTGACGACGACCCCCGGTGCGACCGCCACGCTGTCGCCCGGCACGAGCATGACGTCACCCGGCACGACGTCGCCCACGACGTCGCCGAGCGGCACGACGTCATCGGGCAGCACCATGTCATCGGGCACGAGCAGCACCACCAGCAGGAAGTAGCCAGCCTCGGGACGCGCCGGCGGGCGCGTCCCCCTTCACATGCTCCTGAAGAGCGGCATGTAGGTCAGGCTCACCGGCAGCGTTTCGGGGCGGTTGCGCAGGCGGATCGTGCCGCGGCCGGTCTCGTCGCGGGTGACGGCCGCGATGGCGCGCACGTTCACGATCGTCGAGCGATGGACCTGCTTGAACACCGCGGGATCGAGCTCGTCGAGCAGCTCGCGGATCGTCTTGCGGATGAGCGCCTCGCCGTCGGCCGTCATGACCGCGGTGTACTTGCTGTCGGCGCGGAAGTAGGCGACGTCGTCCACGAGGATGAGCCGCGTCTCCTTTCCGACGTTCGCGGTGATCCACGCGAGCGCAGGCCCCTTGCGCTCGGGCGGCAGCTTCGTGCGCAGCTGCTCCAGCAATTCGGCGAGCGCCGCGGCGTCGGGGGCGCCCGAGGCGATGCGCGAGCGCACGCGCTTCACCGTTTCGGCGAGCCGCTCGCGCTGCACCGGCTTCAGCAGGTAATCGACGGCGCCGCGCTCGAACGCCTCGATCGCATACTGGTTGTAGGCGGTCACGAAGACGATGCGCGTGTCCGGGCTCGCCTGCGCCGCGGCCGCCGCGACTTCGAGCCCCGTGAGCCCAGGCATGCGGATGTCGAGGAATGCGACGGCGGGCCGTTGCTCCGCGATCGCCTCGAGGGCGCTTCCGCCGTCCTCGCACGCGACGATGTCCAGCCCCGGCCAGGCGGCGCGCAGCGACGCGACCAGCTCGTCGCGCAGCAGCGCCTCGTCCTCGGCTACGACGCACTTCATGCCGGGATCACGAGCGTCGCATTGACGCCGCGCGGGAAATTGGCGGCGATGGAGAAGCTCGCCGCATCGCCGTAGGCGAGCCGCAGGCGCTCGCGCACGTTCCTCAGCCCCACGCCGGTGCCGCTCGTGCCCTCGCTGAAGCCGCGCCCGTCGTCGGCCACGCTCACGCACACCTTGCCATCGGCCGGGCGCGCGAGGATCCAGATCGTGCCGCCGCCGGGCAGCGGCTCGAGGCCGTGCTTGACCGCGTTCTCCACGAGCGTCTGCAGCATCATCGGCGGCATCGGCGTGCCCCGCAGCGGCTCCGGCACCTGGATGTCGAGCCGCAGGCGTTCGCCCATGCGGATGCGCAGGATCTCGAGGTACGCCTTCGTGCGCGCGAGCTCCTCGCCGAGCGTGGACATCGCTTCCTCCGCGCTGGGCAGCGAATGGCGCAGGTACTGGATGAGATGGCCCAGCATCTGCTCGGCCTTCGCGGGATCCGCGCGCGTGAGCACCTGGGCGCTGGCGAGCGTGTTGTACAGGAAATGCGGCTCGACCTGCGCGTGCAGCAGCGAGAGCCTCGCGACGGCGAGCTCCTTTTCCGTGGCGGTCTCGCGCGCCTCGGCCTTCTCGCCCTTGCGGCGCGCGGCGATGCGATGCGTCACGGCGCGCACCAGGGCCTCGACATTCTCGAGGTTCGCGCCGTGGTCGAGCACGAACCAGTCCAGCCACAGCGGCCCTTCGGGATGGCAGACGAGCGTGAGGCTGCACGTGTCGTCGCCCGGCGTGATCGTCGCCAGCACCACGTTGCGCCGCGCGCGCCGCCGCACGGGCCGCTTTCCCTTCTGCGGGGCGACGCGCGCGCGCACTTGCAGGCTGTCCGCGGCGCTCTCGACGTTCTCCACCTGCGGCAGCTCGCGGATCGCCGCCTCCACGATCGCGAACGCCTCGCCGGGCGCGAACGGGATCTCGACCTGGCGCCGGTGCCGGTTGCCGAGCGAGGCGAACGTCGAGCGCGTCGCCACGAGCCGCACGCGCAGCACGTGCGAATACGCGGTGGCGAGCCCGACGAACATGCCGAGCGGCACCAGGATGCCCAGCATCGAGTCGTCGCGCGAGTGCAGGAACGCCGTGGCCTTCAGCACGATCGCCAGCAGCACGCCGAGCAGCGTCCAGCGGATCGTGTGGCCGGCGATGAAGAGGAACGTCCTCATGCGGCGCAGGATAGCAAGGCGGCGCCGGGCGGCGCAGCGCGATGCGACGAAACCGGGATCGCGCGCCGCGAAGCCCGGAATTCAGGGCGCGATGCCGGCCTCGCGAAGGTAGCGCGCGACCCCCGGATGCAGCGCCGAAGGGTTCGCCACGGCCCGCCAGGTGTTCGCCGCCGTGCTTTCCCGCGCGGCGGGAAGACGCGAGGCCAGTTTCGCTTCCGCTCGATGCAGCGCACGCGCCAGCCGGTAGGCCGTCGCGTCGGGGAGATCGGCCCGCGCGAACACGAAGCTCCACGAGCCCACGGAGACGAGGTCGCGCGCGATGCCCTTGTAGCTGCCGCCGGGGATCGTGATGCGCTTGAGGAACGGGTTCTTCGCCGTGATGCGCCCGACCTCCTCCACCGTGGGCACGATGAACCGCGCGCCCGCCGGCGACTCGGCCATCGCCGCGAAGCCCGGCCATCCGAGCCCGCCGCCCCACAGCGCCGCCGCGCGCCCGTCGAGCACCATGGGCGGCCCGTCGCCGGCGCGGTCGAGGTAGATCGCGCGGAAGTCGCGGTCCCGGTCGAGCCCGAGCGGCCCGAGCGTGTACCCGGCGAGCAGCACGAGGCCCGAGCCCTTCGCGCCCCATGCCACGGCCTGTCCCTGGAGGTCCTGGATCGACCGCCACGGGCTGTCGGCGCGCACTACGAACATGCCGGGCGACGAGTACATCGCCCAGAGGACCTTGATGGTCGATGGGGCGGCGCGGCCGATGCCGGCGAGCGCCTCGTAGGCGGCCTCGCCCTGCACCAGCCCGAGATCGGCACGGCCCTGCTCGAGCAGCGGGATGTTCTCGGCGCTGCCCCGCGTGTTGCGTGTGTCGATCGTGATGGCGGGATCGGCTTCCTCGACGGCGGCCTTGAAGGCGGCGCCATAGACCGGAAAGCCGCCGCCCGGCGTGGCGGTGACGAGGCTCACCGCGATCGGCGCATCGCGCGGGATCGCGGCACAGGCGGCGAGCAGCAGGCTGAGCGTCACGACGGTCTTCTTCACGGGGTCTCGCGGCGGGTTTTTGCGATATGGTATCCGCGATGAAGGACCTCACGCACGGCTCGATCGCGCGGCACCTGCTCGCGATGTCGGCGCAGATGGGCGCGGGCCTGCTGCTGCAGACGCTCTACTTCTTCGTGGACCTGTACTTCGTCTCGCGGCTCGGCGATGCGGCCATCGCGGGCGTGAGCGCGGCCGGCACGGTGTTCTTCGTCGTCATCGCCATGACGCAGACCCTCGGTGTGGCGACCGTGGCGCTCGTCTCCCACGCCGTCGGACGCAAGGACCGCGCCGAGGCGAACCACCTGTTCAACCAGTCGGTGTCGATGGCGCTGGCGTGCGCCGCGATGACGCTCGCCGGCGGCTACGCGCTGTCGCTTCCCTACATGCAACTCTTCGGCGCCGACGAAGCGACCGTGGGGCAGGGCGTGGCCTTCCTTCGCGGATACATTCCCGGCATGGCGCTGCAGTTCGCCATCGTCGTGATGGCCTCCGGGCTGCGCGGCACGGGCATCGTGAAGCCCGCGATGGTCGTGCAGGTGCTCACCGTGGTGGTGAACGCGATGCTCGCGCCGGTCTTCATCGCCGGCTGGGGCACCGACCGCGCGCTCGGCGCCATGGGAGCGGGCCTCGCCACGTCGCTTTCGGTCGCGTGCGGCGTGGCGATGCTCGCGTTCTACTTCACGCGGCTGGAGCACTACGTGCGGTTCGACGTGCGGCAATGGATGCCGCGGCTCGGGACGTGGGGACGAATGCTGCGGGTGGGACTGCCCGCCGGCGGCGAGTTCCTCATGCTCGGCGTCTTCATCGGGCTCATGTACTGGGCGATCCGCGGGTTCGGCGCGCAGGCGCAGGCGGGCTACGGCATCGGCTCGCGCATCAACCAGATGCTCTTCGTGCCCGCGATGGCGCTCGCGTTCTCGGTGCCGGCCGTGGCGGGACAGAACTTCGGCGCGCGCCACGCGGGCCGCGTGCGCGAAACGTTGCGCACGGCGCTGCTCTATACGACGGTCGTGATGGCGGTCCTCACCGTGGCGGCCCAATGGAAGGCGGAGGCGCTCGCGCGCATCTTCACGTCGGAGCCCGGCGTCATCGCCGTGGCGGGCGAATACCTGCGCTACATCTCGTGGAACTTCGTTGCGGCGGGGGTCGTGTTCTGCTGCTCCGGCCTCTTCCAGGCGATGGGGAACACGCTGCCGTCTCTGGCCAGCAGCGCGTTGCGCCTGCTGTTGTTCGGCATTCCCGGCTTCTGGCTCGCCACGCGGCCGGGATTCCAGATCCGGCACATCTTCATGCTGTCGGTGGCGACCAACGTGGTGCAGGCGCTGGTGAGCTGGCTGCTGCTGCGCTCGCAGATGCGCACGCGCCTCGCCTTCAGCGCAGCAACGCCTGCAGCTTCTCGCGCACCGCCGCGGGAATCGCCGTCGCGCGCTGCGTGAGGCCGTCGATGAAGACGATGACCGCCGAGCCCTCGGCATACACGTGCGGGTCGCCCGCGAGCCGCATCTCGTAGAGCGTGCGCAGGCTCGAGCGGCGCGGCGGCTCGATGAAGACGCTCACCTCGACGTCGCCGGGATAGACGAGCGGCCGGCGGAAATCGCAGCTCGCGTTCACCACCACGATCGGCGTCCTCTTCCAGCGGTCCTCCGCGGGCGCGAGCATCTCGAAGAGCGCCACGCGCGCCTGCTCCATGTAGCGGAAGTACGTGACGTTGTTCACGTGCCCGAGCGCGTCCATGTCGCCCCAGAAGATGGGGAAGCGCTCGACGTGGACCAGCCGGCGCGGCGTTTCTTCGTTCATCGCGCGCAGCTTATCATCCGGGCATGGCGAAAATGGAAGACAGTGGGTGGTTGCGTGCGGCGGTGCTCGGCGCGAACGACGGCATCGTCTCCACGGCGAGCCTGCTCGTCGGCGTGGCGGCCTCGAATGCGGATCATCGTGCGCTGATCGTCGCCGGCGTGGCGGGCGTGGTGGCCGGCGCGATGTCGATGGCGACCGGTGAATACGTGTCCGTGCATACGCAATCGGACCTCGAGGCGGCCGCGCTCGCGCGCGAGCGCCGCGAGCTGAGGACCGATGCCCGCGGCGAGCTGGAGGAGCTCGCGGGCATCTACGAGAAGCGCGGCCTCGATCGCGGCCTGGCGAAGGAAGTGGCGCGCCAGCTCACCGAGCACGACGCCCTGGCCGCACACGCGCGCGACGAGCTCGGCATGTCGAAGTCGACCAAGGCGCGCCCGTTGCAGGCGGCGTTCGCTTCCGCGCTCAGCTTCGCCGCCGGCGGCGCCCTCCCGCTGCTGGTCGTGGCGCTTTCCCCGCACGAGCATGCGGCGCGCATCGTGAGCGCCGCCGCGCTCGTCGCGCTCGCCGGGCTGGGCGCGCTGTCCGCGCGGCAGTCGGGCGCGCCGATGGCGCGGGCCGTGGCGCGCGTCACCTTCTGGAGCGCGCTCGCTCTCGCCGTGACGGCGGGGGTAGGCGCGCTCTTCGGCGTATCCGGCTGACCCCGGCGCCGCTCCGGCTGTCCGGCGTTTCCGCTTTTCAACCGGTGAAGGGTCGCAGGAACCGCGCCGTGCAACTGTGGGGATGGCGCGCGATCTCGCGCGGCGTGCCGGCCGCCACGATCCGGCCGCCCTCATCTCCCGCGCCCGGTCCCATGTCGATGACCCAGTCGCTGCCGGCGATGACGCGCATGTCGTGCTCGACGACGATCACCGTGTTGCCCGCCTCGACGAGCCTGTCGAGCTGCGCCATGAGCTTCTCGACATCCGCGGGGTGCAGTCCCGTCGTGGGCTCGTCCAGCACGTAGAGCGAGTTGCCGCGCCCCGCGCGTTGCAGCTCCGTGGCGAGCTTGATGCGTTGCGCCTCGCCGCCGGACAGCTCCGTCGCGGGCTGGCCCAGGCGCAGGTAGCCGAGCCCCACCTCGCGCAGCACTTCCAGCGGGCGATGGACCGCGGCCTCGTCCGCGAAGAACTCCCAGGCCGCATCCACGGTCATGCCGAGCACTTCGGCGATGTTGCGCTCGCGGTAGGTGACCTCCAGCGTCTTCGCGTTGTAGCGCGTGCCCTGGCAGGTCGGGCAGGGCGCGTACACGCTCGGCAGGAAGAGCAGCTCCACCATCACGAAGCCTTCGCCGAGGCAATGCCCGCAGCGCCCCTTGGCCACGTTGAAGGAGAAGCGGCCCGCGTCGTAGCGCCGCGCGCGGGCCGCCTTCGTGCGCGCGAAGAGCTCGCGCACATGGTCGAAGAGCCCGGTGTAGGTCGCGAGATTCGAGCGCGGCGTGCGCCCGATCGGGCGCTGGTCGACGCGGATGAGGCGCCGGACCGCCTCCATGCCGTGCACGATCCGGCCGCCCAGCGTTTCCACGGCCGCGGGCTCGAGCTCGGGCGCATCGTCCTCGTCGGCCTCGACGCTCTGGCCGAGCGCGTGCGACACCAGCTCCACGAGCGCCTGGCTCACGAGCGTCGATTTGCCCGAGCCGGACACGCCTGACACGCTCGTGAAGACGCCGAGCGGAAAGCGCACGTCGAGGCCCGACAGGTTGTTGCGCGTGATGCCCTGCAGCTCGAGGAAGCCGCGCGGCGTGCGCGGCGCGCGCGGCGCCACGCGTTGCTCGCCGAAGACGGCGCGGGCGGTGCGCGACTGCGGCGCGTCCTTCAGGCCGGCGAGCGGCCCGCTGTAGAGGATCTCCCCGCCGTGCTGCCCCGCGGCCGGGCCGACATCGACCACCCAGTCGGCGTGGCGGATCACGTCGACCTCGTGCTCGACGACGAAGATCGAGTTGCCGGACGCCTTCAGCCGGTCGAGCGCGCGCAGCAGCGCCTCGGTGTCGGACGGGTGCAGCCCCGCCGACGGCTCGTCGAGCACGTACACGACGCCGAAGAGGTTCGAGCGCACCTGCGTGGCGAGACGCAGCCGCTGCAGCTCGCCGGGCGACAGCGTGGGCGTGCTGCGCTCGAGCGCGAGGTAGCCGAGGCCCAGGTCCAGCAGCACCTCGAGGCGCGCGCACATGTCTTGCGAGATGCGGCGCATGACCTCGGCCTTCTCGGGATGCTCGCGCTCGAGGCGGCGCAGCGCCGGCGCCTCGCCGCTCGCATAGGGCTCGAAGGCGCGCGCGAGGCGCTTCAGCGGCACGCGCGACATCTCGGCGATGTCCATCCCGGCGAACGTGACCGACAGCGACTCCGGGCGCAGGCGCTTGCCGTGGCACGTGCGGCACTCGGTGCTCGCCATGAACTGCGCCACGCGCTTCTTCATCATCGCGCTCTGCGTCGTGGAGAACGTCTGCAGGACGTAGCGGCGCGCGCCGGTGAAGGTCCCCATGTAGCTGGGCTCCTCGCGGCGCTTCTGCGCGCGCTTCACCTCCTCCAGCGTGTAGTGCGCGTACACGGGTAGCGTCGGCGTCTCGTCGGTGTAGAGGATCCAGTCGCGCGTCTTCTTCGGCAGCTCGCGCCAGGGCACGTCGATGTCGATGTGCATCGCGGTGAGGATGTCGCGCAGGTTCTGGCCCTGCCACGCTCCCGGCCACGCGGCGACCGCCTTCTCGCGGATCGTGAGCGAAGCGTCGGGCACCATGAGCGCCTCGGTCACGTCGTAGAGGCGGCCGAGGCCGTGGCATTCCGGGCAGGCGCCCTCGGGCGTGTTCGGCGAGAACGATTCGGCGTAGAGCAGCGGCTGCTTCGCCGGGTAGTCGCCGGCGCGCGAATAGAGCATGCGAAGCAGGTTCGAGAGCGTGGTGACGCTGCCCACCGACGAGCGCGTCGTCGGCGTGCCGCGTTGCTGCTGCAGCGCCACCGCGGGGGGCAGGCCCTCGATCTCGTCGACTTCGGGCACGCCCATCTGGTGGAACAGGCGCCGCGCATAGGGCGCGACCGATTCGAGGTAGCGGCGCTGCGCCTCGGCGTAGAGGGTGCCGAAGGCGAGCGACGACTTGCCGGATCCCGACACGCCCGTGAAGACCACGAGCGCGTCGCGCGGGATCTCGAGCGTGACGTCCTTGAGGTTGTGCTCGCGTGCTCCCCGGACGCGAACGAAGCCGTCGATTCTGCGCATGCCCCCTGTGACGCGCCGGGGGGCCGCCGAGTTGCACTAGGAGAGCCGGGCGATCTCCTCCAGCTTCGCGCGCGTTACCCCGACCTGTCCGCCGGCGCCGACAATCTCGGCCCACGTCGTCACGTCGATCGGGATGCCGTTCGCGCGGCGCTCGGCGCGATGCTCCTCTTCGGGCTCGCCCGGCATGCGCACCTTGTCCACGCCCGCGGCCACGGGCGAGGCGCGCACCCAGCGGACGTATTCCTCGGCTTCGGACGACAGGTTGCCCAGCGTGCCCAGGCGCCCGGGATCGATGATGATCGACAGCATGCTGTTCCAGATGGCGCGGCTCGCGGGCTTGCCGTGCAGGGTGCGCCCGCCGGTGAGCGCACCGCCCAGCAGCTCGCACACGATCGCGAGCCCATAGCCCTTGTGCTCGCCGAAGGGCACGATGGCGCCGTGGTCGGGACGGGCGAAAAGCTCGCGCGGGTCGGTCGTCCACTCGCCGTGGCGGTCGAGCAGCGTGTGCGGCTTCACCTGCTCGCCCTTGTTCATCGCGACGCGCACCTTGCCCATCGCGATGCGGCTGGTCGCGAAGTCCAGCAGGATGGGCTTGCGCCCCGGCAGCGGGATGCCGACGCAGAAGGGGTTCGTCTGGAAGCGCGCATCGCGGCCGCCGAAGGGCGCCACCACGGGCTCGCTCACCACGTTCACGTAGTGCATGGAAACGAGGCCGGCGGCGAGGCACTGCTCGGCCCAGTGCCCGATGCGGCCGATGTGATGGCTGTTGCGCAGCGCCACCACCGCGGTGCCGTGCTCGCGGGCGCGCGCGATGCCGTGCTCCATCGCCTCGAATCCCATCACCTGGCCGTAGCCCTCCTGGCCGTCGAGCGCGAGCATCGCGCCCGCGTCGAGGGTGATCCGCGCGTGGCGGTTCGGCTTGAGGTGCCCGCCGGCCAGCACTTCGATGTAGCGCGGGACCATGCCGACGCCGTGCGAATCGTGGCCCGTGAGGTTCGCCTCGACCAGCTGCGCGGCGATGAGCTCCGCCTCGCGCGCGTGCGACCCGGCCGCCGTGAAAATGGCGCGCACCGCCGCTTTCAACGGCTCGGCATGGGCGGTGACGTGGTCGGAGGCGTTTTCGGGGCGATCCACCGGGGTCTCCTGGAGTGCAAGCAGTATGCTGTCAACTCTAGCATCGCAAATCCCACATCGCCGGGTAGGGAGCCTGCATACCGAACGGCGAGACACTGTACGGGAAGACGCCTTCCGGCGCCGGGGAGAAGGATCATGGGCGATACGATCACCTTCGTGGTTCCGGGCAGGGTGCGGGCGGCAGGCGCGGCCCAATCGATGACCGCCACGGTCGGGCGCGACGTGGTGCGCCTCACGATCGCCAACGGCCCGACGCTCACGCTGCACCCGGAGACCGCGCGCGACCTGCTGCTCGCGCAAAGCGGTTCCGATGCGGCGCCGCGCGGGGCAGGCATCCCTGTCGCGCCGGAGGCGGTGCAGGTGCCCCCGCAACTGCGATGGAAGGGGCTCGACCAGGCGGCCGAGGCGCGCGGCGCCCGCGGCCTCATCGGCGACGTGCTGCTCTCCGGTTTCGAGATCCTCGGTGGAGGCCACCCGGCCGACGAGCTCGCCGCCGAAAAGATCGTCGCGCACTTCGACCAAAGCGTGAAGCCGGGTGTCTATCGGCTGGACGCCGCGAGCCTCGAGGCGCTCGATCCCGCCACCACGCCGCGGGTCGATGCGATCGACGCGGACGTGGCGAAGCAGGGGCCGCTGCTCGTGCTCGTGCACGGCACGTTCTCGAGCACGAAGGGCACCTTCGACAAGCTCTGGCAGGAGCATCCGCAGCTCGTGCGCGAGCTCTTCGCGCACTACGGCGACCGCGTCTTCGCGCTCGAGCACGCGACCCTGGGGGCGAGCCCGGCCGCGAATGCGCTGGCGCTCGCGCACGCGTTGCCGGCGCACGGCACGGTGCACCTCCTCACGCACTCGCGTGGCGGGCTGGTCGCGGAAGTGCTGGCGCGCGCCTGCGCGGCACGCGGGTTCACCGCCGAGGACGCCGCGTGCTTCCCGGGCGCGGAGTATGAGAAGGAGCGCGCGATCCTCGCCGAGCTCGCCGACATCGCGCGCGAGCGGCAGCTCGAGGTGGGGCGCGTCGTGCGCGTGGCCTGTCCCGCGCGCGGCACGCTGCTCGCCTCCCGGCGGCTCGACGCATATCTCTCGGTGCTGCAATGGGCGCTCGAGCTCGCGCATGTCCCGGTGGCGCCGGAGCTCGTGGCCTTCCTCGGCAAGGTCGCGCAACGGCGGACGGATCCGAAGGAGATCCCGGGGCTCGCCGCGCAGATTCCCGACAGCCCGCTGGTGCGCTGGCTGCACGCGGCGCCTGCGCCGATCGCCGGCGACCTGCGCGTCGTCGCGGGCGACATGGAAGGCGATTCGATCGCCACGTGGGTGAAGACGCTGCTGGCCGACGCCTACTACTGGATGGACAACGACCTCGTGGTGCAGACGCGGTCCATGTACGGCGGCGCGCCGCGGGCCTCGGGAGCCACGTTCGTGCTCGATCGCGGCGGCAAGGTCTCGCACTTCAGCTATTTCGCCAACGAGGTCACGGCGAACGCGATCGTCGCGGCGTTGAAGGAGGAAGCGCCGCCGGTGGAGTTCCGCGCGATCGGCCCGCTTTCGTGGCAGGGCCGCGACGACAGCGGCGTGCGCGCGGCGCCGGAAATCGACGCGGGCGACAAGCCGGCCGTCGTGCTGCTTCCGGGCATTCTCGGCAGCAACCTCGCGGTCGACGGAAAGCGCGTCTGGCTCGACTGGCGCATCGTGAACGGCCTCGAGCGGCTCAGGTACGATCCCGCGCAGCCGGGCCGCGTGACGCCCGACGGGCCGATCGAGGACACCTACGCGGCGCTCGCCGCGCACCTCGCGCGCACGCACCACGTGATCGAGCTCGCCTACGACTGGCGCATCCCGATGGAGCGATCCGCGCAGCTCCTCGCCGATGCCATCGTCGATGCGTTGAGCGCACGCGAGCGCACGGGCCAGCCGGTGCGCATCCTCGCGCATTCGATGGGCGGGCTCGTGGCGCGCACGCTGCAGCTCGAGCAGCCCGAGGTATGGGCGCGCATGATGGCCAACGCGGGCGCGCGCGTGGTGATGCTCGGCACGCCCAACGCGGGCTCGTGGGCGCCGATGCAGGTGCTTTCGGGAGACGACGACTTCGGCAACATGCTGTCGATCGTCGGCATGCCGTTCCACGAGCATGCGTCCCGCGAGCTGATCGCGCAGTTTCCCGGCTTCCTGCAGCTCCAGGCAGGCCTCACCGACCAGGGGCTCGGCGACCGGCAGCGCTGGTCGGATCTCGCGGCGCAGGATGTGCGCGCCGTGGAAGACTACAACTGGTGGCACAACGACGCGTTGCAGCTGCAGGTGTATCGCTGGGGCGTGCCGTCGCAGGACGCGCTGGCGCGCGCCGTGGCGCTGCAGCGGCGCCTCGATGCGCAGCGCGACCCGCTCCTCGCGCAGTTCGCCCGCCGCATGGCGCTCGTGGTCGGGCGCTCGGGGTTCACGCCCGCGGGCTACGAGATGACGCCGCAGGGCCTCGTGTACGTGAACGCGCGCGATGGCGGCGACGGGCGCGTGCCGCTCGGCAGCGCGCTGCTGCCCGGCGTGCCGGCGTGGAAGCTCGACTGCGGGCATGGCGACCTGCCGAGGCAGGAGGCGGCGTTCGACGCGTACGTGGACCTGCTCGAGCGCGGCGACACGGACAAGCTCGAGCCGCTCGTCGCCACGCGCGGCACGCTGCCGCCCGAAGGGCCGGTGGTTCGCAGCCGCGCGCGGCCTTCCCGCTCGATCTCGGTGCCGCGGCCGCCGCAGCGCCCGGCGGACGTGCTCGGCGTCGAGCGCTCGACGTCCGTGGCCGGCGCGCGCAACGCGGGTCCGCGCCTGCAGGTGACGATCCAGAACGGCGACATCCGTTTCGCCGGAAGGCCGCTCATGCTCGGGCACTATCGCGCTTCGCGGCTCACGGGCTCGGAGCGCGCGATGGACGAGCGCCTGGGCGGCACCATGGCCGCCTCGCTCG
>DASTGG010000272.1:0-7649 GCA_035719385.1 Usitatibacter sp. | reverse complement strand
CTCATCGGCGCGCGCCTCAACTGGCTGCTGTCGCACGGCAAGGGCAAGACGTGGGGCGGCGCCGGCTCCAAGGCCTGGGGCAAGCAGAAGTTCGTCCAGGTGGACATCTCGCCCACCGAGGCCGACAGCAACGTGAAGATCGACGCGCCGGTCGTGGGCGACATCGGCTCGTGCGTCGCCGCGCTCCTCAAGGGCATCGACGGCGTGAAGGCGCCCGCGGAGTGGGTCAACGCGGTGGCCGACAAGAAGAACGCGAACGTCGCGAAGATGGCGCAGAAGCTCGCCGAGAACCCCTCGCCGATGAGCTTCCACAGCGCGCTCAACGTGGTGCGCGACATCGTCAAGGCGAACCCGGACGCCTACGTGGTGAACGAAGGCGCCAACGCGCTCGACTTCACGCGCTCCATCGTCGACATGTACAAGCCGCGCAAGCGCCTGGACGTCGGCACCTGGGGCGTGATGGGCATCGGCATGGGCTTCGCGGTCGCGGCCGCCGTGGTCGGCAAGCAGCAGGTGATCGCGATCGAGGGCGACAGCGCGTTCGGCTTCTCGGGCATGGAAGTCGAGACCATCTGCCGCTACAACCTGCCGGTGTGCGTGGTGATCCTGAACAACAACGGCGTGTACCGTGGCGACGAGAAGAGCTACGGCGGCGCGCAGGATCCCTCGCCGCTGGTCTTCGTGAAGGACGCCCGCTACGAGAAGCTGATGGAAGCGTTCGGCGGCGTGGGCAAGCACGTGACGAAGCCCGAAGAGCTGCGTGCCGCGATGGAGGAAGCCATCCGCACGAAGCGCCCGACGCTCATCAACGCGGTCATCGCGGAGGGCGCGGGCACCGAAAGCGGCCGCATCACCGCGCTCAACCCCACGGCAAAGAAGAAGTAAGTGTGATTAGGCCCCGGCCTGCGCCGGGGTGACAGATCGGAGAGAGACACAATGGAAGCACTCAAAGGCGTACGCATCCTCGACATGACCCACGTGCAGGCGGGCCCGACGTGCTCGCAGCTGCTCGCGTGGATGGGCGCGGACGTGATCAAGTTCGAGCCGCCGCAGGGCGATGCCACGCGCGGCCAGCTGCGCGACATTCCCGGCGCGGATTCGCTGTACTTCACCATGTTGAACTGCAACAAGCGCTCGATCACGGTGAACATGAAGACCGCCGAGGGCCGCCAGGTCTTCACCGACCTGCTGAAGAAGTGCGACATCATGATGGAGAACTTCGGTCCCGGCGTGCTCGAGCGCCTCGGCTTCACGTGGGAAAAGATCCACGAGATCAACCCGAAGATCGTCGTGGGCTCGATCAAGGGCTTCGGCTCCTCGGGCCCGTACGCGGACTTCAAGGCGTACGAGAACGTGGCCCAGGCGATGGGCGGGGCGATGAGCACCACCGGCACGCCGGACGGCCCCCCCTTCGTGACCGGCGCGCAGATCGGCGACACGGGCACGGGCCTGCACCTGGCCATCGGCCTGCTCGCGGCGCTGCACCAGGCCACCACGACGGGCGTCGGGCAGTACGTCGAGGTCGCGATGATGGACGGCGTGATGAACCTCTGCCGCGTGAAGTTCCGCGACCACCAACGCCTTACGCGCGGCGCGATGCCCGAGTACTCCGTGCCCACGTACCAGGGCATGGGCGACGTGCCGCGAGCGGGCAACGACTCGGGTGGCGGCCAGCTCGGCAACGCCATCCACTGCAAGCCCCACGGCTCCAACGACTGGCTCTACATCGTCGTGCAGGAGGCCGTGTACGACGCGCTCGCCAAGCGCATCGGGCCGGAAGTCGGCATGCCGGACATGGCGACGGATCCGCGCCTGGCTTCCATCGGCGAGCGCCGCAAGAACCAGAACCTCATGTGGACGCTCATCAACAAGTTCGCCGAGAAATACACCAAGCGCGAGCTCATGGCGATCCTGAACCCGCTCGACGTGCCGTGCGGCCCGATCATGTCCACCAGCGACCTCGCCAACGACGAGCACGTGCGCGGCCGCAACATGTGGGTCGAGCTCGACCATCCGCAGCGCGGCAAGTGGCACAACGTCGGCATGCCGATCAAGCTCTCGGCCTCGCCCGCCGTCATCAAGCGCAGCCCCCTGCTCGGCGAGCACACGGACGAAGTGCTCCGCGAGGTGCTCGGGTACGACGAAGGCAGGATCACGCAGCTCAAGGGCGCCGGCGCGTTCTCCGCGCCTCCCAAGAAAGTCGCCGCGTAAGCAGCGATCGCATCACGGGCCGCCGGTGAACGCGTTCACCGGCGGCTTCCCACATCGGAACCCCCAAAAATGAAAATCGCAATCATCGGTCAGCAGGACTTCGGCAAAGCCGTTCTGGAAGCATTCCTCGCGCGGGGCGACACGGTCGCCGCGGTGTTCTGCGCGCCGGAGAAGGAGGGCGCCAAGGCCGATCCCCTGCGCACCGCCGCGCAGGAAAAGGGCCTCAAGGTCTACCAGCTCCCCAACCTGAAGGGGCCCGAGGCCATCCAGGCGATGAAGGACGCGAATGCCGACATCGGCATCATGGCGTACGTGCTGCAGTTCGCGCCGCAGGAATTCGTGAACATCCCGAAGCACGGCACGATCCAGTACCACCCGTCGCTGCTGCCCAGGTACCGCGGACCCTCGTCGATCAACTGGCCGATCATCAAGGGCGAGAAGAAGACCGGCCTCACGATCTTCCGCCCGACCGACGGCCTCGATGAAGGCCCGGTGGTCCTGCAGAAGGAAACCGAGGTCTCCGAGAACGACACGCTCGGCACCGTGTACTTCGACCGCCTCTTCCCGCTCGGCGTGAAGGCGATGCTCGAGGCCGCGGACCTCGTCGTCGCCGGCAAGCACAAGGAGGTCGTGCAGGACGAGAACCAGGCCTCCTACGAGGGCTGGTGCCGCGCCAACGAATCGAAGGTGAATTTCCACAACCACGTGGACTTCGTGCACGACCTCGTCCGCGGCTGCGACCCGGCCCCGGGCGCGTGGACCACGCACGGCGGCAAGAAGCTCCAGCTCTTCGGCTCGAAGAAGCACCTCGTGCGCACCTTCGGCGCGGTGAAGGGCAAGGTCGGCGAGATCACCGAGATCACCGACGCTTCCATGCGCATCACCTGCCAGGGCGGCCAGATCGAGGTGGCGAAGGTGAAGGCCGAGGACACGAAGAAGATCTCCCCCGCCGAGTGGGCCAAGGGCGCGGGCGTGGCGGTCGGCACGATCCTCGGGTCCTGAGCGTCGCGCCCCCGGGCGCGCCTACTTGCGCGCCCGGTGCTTCGCGAAGGCTTCTTCGAGATCCTTCAGCTCTTCGCAGCCGAGCAGGCAGATTGCGCGCAGCGCATCGAGATGCGCCTGCGCGTTCTTCACATCGCCGACCATGAGGTAGGCCTCGCCGATGTACTCGTGGGCGCTGCGGTGGCGCGGATCGATCTGCAGCGCCCGCTTGTAGTGCTTGAACGCGGCGTCGTATTGCTTGAGGTTGCGATACGCGAAGCCCAGGTCGTTGTGCACGTCGGCGTGATCCGGATTGCGCACCTCGGCCCTGGACAGGCGCGCGACCGCCGTCGCCCAGTCGCGGGCCTGCAGGGCCTTGCGGCCAGCCGCGTAATCCTCGTCCCGCGCGGCGAGGTCCGGATCGGTCTCGACGGGGTCGGCGCGCGCCGCGGGCGGCAGTGCCGCGAGCGCGAGTCCCGCCAGGGCCGCCGCCGCGATCGCCCTCATTTCTGCGCGACGAACGCCTTCGCGCGCGCGAGCTCGGGCCGCCCGCCGTCGCTGCCGCGCGCGAGCTCGACCAGCTTCGCGTAATACTCGCCCGCCTTCTTGCGGTCGCCCATGGCTTCGGCGGCCATCGCCGCGCCCGCATAGTTGCGGTAACGGTTGGGCTCGCGAGCCTGCGAGGCCTCGAACTCCTTGAGCGCTGCGTCGTAGCGCTTTTGCTCGAGCAGCATGTCGCCCAGCAACTCGCGCGCCGGGATCAGGCGCCCGGGCGTGACGATATGCTTCTCGTTGTGGTCCTCGAGGTCGGCGGCCGCGCGCATGAGGCGCTCCGCTTGCTCCGCATCGCCTCGCGCTTGCGCGACCCACCCGGCGACGGCGAGGCGCTCGACCTCCGTCTCGGTCGCCCAGTAGGTGTTCTTCGCCTCCTCGAGCTTTTTCTGGATGGCCGCGAGCTGCTCGGCGTCGCGTTCCGCCGCCGCCGCGTCGCCGCTGCGCGCGGCGCCGATGGCGCGAGCGAAGTAGGTGATGCCTTCGGTGAACGGCAAGCGGGCGTCGGCGACGACCTCCAGCCGTGCGGCGGCTTTCCAGTCGTTGCGCTCGAGCGCCACGCGCGCCGGCATGGCGGCCTTCGCGTACGCGCCGGCGGGGATCGGCGAGTCGCCGTACGAGTAGCGCAACGTCTCCTCCATCACCTTGCGCGCATCGGCGTCGCGGGCCTTCTGCAGATAGGCATAGACCGCGTAGTCGCCGGCGTGGTAGGCCTCGGGCCAGTCGCCCGCCTTGCGGGCGGCATCCGCGGATCGCAGGTTGGTCGAGATGGATTCGTCCCAGGCGCCCACGCGGGTGAAGATGTGCGAGGGCATGTGCAGCGCGTGCGGGGCGTCCGGCGCGATGCCGGCATAGCGGCGCGCAGCGCCGAGGCCCTTGGAGGCGAGGGGCGGCGCGTCATAGCTGTGGATGAGGTAATGCGCCACGCCCGGATGATCGGGATATTTCGCGAACATCGGCTCGAGGATCGCCACGGCGCGCATGTAAGCGGCATACGTCTGGTCCGCCTGCGATTGCGTGCCGGCGATGTAGAGCGCGTCGAAGATCTGCGCCTCGTCGTCTTCGGGATATTTCGCGGCCAACGCCTCGAACGCCTTCGAGCGCGCGAGCTGGCGCGCCTTCTCGGGCTTGTTCGCCCAGTCGTCGTAGTAGGCGGCGACGGACTCGACGTAGTCGCGTTCGCGCTGGGTCTTGGGCGGATTGCTCCTCGCGTGCGCGATCGCCTCCTGCGCCTTCTTCGCGTTCGCGGGCGATGCGCCCACGCCCGCGAGCGGGTTGTTCATCAGGATCGCCGCGTAACCCCATGCCGTGACGGTGCATGACGGGTCCTTCGCGAGAATCGCCTTGAACGAATCCTCGGCGGCGTTGTACCAGAACGAGTGAAGCATGGCGACGGCCTTCTCGAAGTCCGCCTGCACCTTCGGATCGCACGACGTCGGGAACGACACCTTGCCGAGGCGAGCGCCGGGCGAGGCCTGTTCATCGTGCGACATGGCGCCGGGCGGCGACAACAGGAATGCGGTGCAGATACCGGCTGCGAGAACGTTCCTCATGGGCGGCCTCCGGTGAATTCAGCGGGAGGTCAGTGTGCGCCGTGAGGCATGATCCATGTCAAGGGGCCATGTGCCGCCGGAGCCGGCGTACCGAAGGCTGATCGGGATCAGCTTCCCGGGCGCCCGCCTGAGTAAGCTGGCGCGGTATCCCTCGTGCGGAGGCCACGATGGAGCACCGCGACATTCCGAGCGAAGCCCAGCTGCGGGTGGGCGAAGCGTTCCTGGAGGACACGGGGCGCGGGCTCGTGCGCCTCGACGCGGACGACCTCGCGCGGCTGCATGCCGTGCCCGGCGACGTCCTCCAGGTCACCGGCCGCCGCGCCACGGTCGCGCGCGCCGCCCAGGCGCCCGAGAGCCACTGCGGCCAGCTCCTCGCGATGATGGACGGCACGACCCGCGGCAACGCGCAGGTCGGCGTCGACGAGTGGGTCAGCGTGCGCAAGCTGCCCTTCAAGCCCGCCGCCTCGCTGCTGCTGGGCCTCGTGCAGGCCGGCCAATCGCCTCCCGCCGACGACGAGATCCCGCACCTTCGCCAGCTGCTGTCGGGCGTGCCCGTCGTCGTCGGCGACCGCCTGCAGGTCACGTTCCTCGGCTCGCGCCCGCGCTCCTTCATCGTCGAGGGCGCCGCGCCGCGCGGCGCGCTGCTCGTCACGCCCGCCACCACGATCGGGTTCAAGCCCTCCGAGGTTTCGGACGAGAAGTCCTGGCGCGTCTCCTACGAGGACATCGGCGGCCTCGAGAACGAGGTGGCGCTCGTGCGCGAGATGGTCGAGCTGCCGCTCCGGTTCCCGCAGCTCTTCGGGCGCCTCGGGATCGACCCGCCGAAGGGCGTGCTGCTCACCGGCCCGCCCGGCACCGGCAAGACGCTCATCGCCCGCGCGGTCTCGAGCGAGGTGCGCGCGCACTTCATCCACGTGAACGGGCCCGAGGTCATCCACAAGTTCTACGGCGAGAGCGAGGCGAAGCTGCGGCAGATCTTCGAGGAGGCGCAGCACAACGCGCCCTCGATCATCTTCCTCGACGAGTTCGACGCGCTCGCGCCCAAGCGCGCGAAGGTGATCGGCGAGGTCGAGAAGCGCGTCGTCGCGCAGCTGCTCGCGCTCATGGACGGGCTCGTCGAGCGCGGGCAGGTCGTGGTGATCGGCGCGACCAACATGCCGGAGCTGGTGGACCCCGCGCTGCGCCGTCCGGGCCGCTTCGACCGGGAAATCACGATCGGCGTGCCGGACCGAGCCGCCCGCGCGAAGATCCTCGGCATCCATTCGCGGCGCATGCCGCTCGCGCCCGACGTGGAGCTGGAAGCGATCGCGGAGATCACGCACGGGTACGTCGGCGCCGACCTCGAGGTGCTGTGCAAGGAGGCGGGCATGGTCGCGCTGCGGCGCGTCGTGCCCGACCTGCGCTACGACGAGCAGCGCCAGCCGCAGCTCGACTCGATCGCGCTGCGCGTCACGCGCGACGATTTCCTCGCCGCATACAAGGTGGTCGAGCCCACCTCGACGCGCGAGTTCCTCGCGGAGCATCCGCGCGTCACGTTCGCCGACGTGGGCGGGCTGGAGGCGACCCGGCGCACGCTGCGATCGATCATCCAGCTCGTGCGCGAGGGCGCCACGCTGCTCGCGCACGCGCGCTTCAACCCGCCGAAGGGCATCCTGCTCACGGGGCGCTCGGGGACCGGCAAGACGCTGCTCGCGCGCGCGCTGGCGGGCGAGCTGGGCCTCACGCTCATCACGGTGGACCAGCCGAGCCTGCTGTCGAAGTGGGTCGGCGAATCGGAGAAGGGGCTGCACGAGGTGTTCAAGCGCGCGCGGCAGGCCTCGCCATGCATCCTCTTCTTCGACGAGATCGAGTCGCTCGTGCCGGCGAGAACCGCGCACGACGCCGATGGCGTCACGCCGCGCCTGGTGAGCCAGCTCTGCCGCGAGCTGGACGACCTGCACGGCTCGCTCGGCGTGATCGTGCTCGGCGCCACCAACCGCCCGGACCTCGTCGAGCCGGCGCTGATGCGCGCAGGGCGCTTCGACTACGTGCTCGAGCTGCCGCTGCCGGAACGCGACGAACGGCGCACAATCCTCGCCCTGCACACGGAGGGACTCCCGCTGGCGGCCGACGTGGACCTCGACGAGCTCGCCGCGGCGACGGAGGGCTGGACCGGCGCGGGGCTCGAGTTGCTGTGCAAGAAGGCGGCGCTCGAGGCGCTGGAGGACCATCGCACGCGCGGCGGCGGCGAGCTGCGGGTGACGCACCGCCACCTCTGGCACGCGCAACAGCAGGGGCAAAGGAGCTAGCCATGGAGCTGAAGACGGTCCGCATCGAGAAGCCCGACGACATGAACTTCATCCTCGGCCAGTC
>DASTGG010000271.1:0-4605 GCA_035719385.1 Usitatibacter sp. | reverse complement strand
ACGCGCGCGGGCAGCAGCGATTTCGCGTCGAGCTTGCGCACGTTGATGATGCCCTCGACCACGCCGGCGGCGATCAGGCTGCGCAGCTCGGGCAGGAAGTCGAGCGTCGCCTCGGCTTTCGCGGGGCCCGCGGTGACGACGATGCGGCTCTCGCCCGGCTCGATCGGCGCCATGAGCGCGAACTCGCCATGGCCGTCCTCGACCATCACCTGCAGGCCGGGCTCGACGGGATCCAGGTCCTCGGCATCCCAGGCGCCGCGCGTGGCCTCGAGCGTCACCGGCGTGCGCACGGTCACGGGCAGGTCGCGCGAATCGAAGAGGCGGACGGCGACCTTCGCCGGCGTGCGGCCGTCGGCCACGGCATTCTTCGGCAGCTCGATCGCCACGCGCGCGAGCCGGCCCGGCGCCTTCACCTTCACGGTCTGCTCGCCGCGCGGGTTGCCGAACGGGTCGCGCTGAGCCAGCACCAGCGTGTTCTCGCCGGGCACCAGGTCGATGCCGATGTATTCCCACGCCTGCAGCTGCTTGTCCTGCAGCACCGCGCGCTTGCCGACTTTCTTCTCGGAGACCTGCGTGCCGTTCACCGTGAGCGTGAAGGTGGCACCGGCCGTGCCCTTCACGCGCACCGTCGTCTGCGCGTAGGGCAGCGTCTCGCCGTCGGCGAGGTTGATGAACGCGAGCTTGTTGTCGAGGGTGGGGACGAGCTTTTCGAGGTCGATGAGATGAAATTGGGCCCCGGCCTGCGCCGGGGTGACGGTCGCTGCCGACGTCGGTTGGGCCCCGGCCTGCGCCGGGGTGACGGGCGCCGCCGACGTCGGTTGGGCCCCGGCCTGCGCCGGGGTGACGGGCGCCGCCGACGTCGACCGGTCCCCGGCATGCAGCGGGTTGACGGTGGCGGCCGACGCGGCGGCACCGTTGCCGTTCGGAGCGGCGCCCGGCGTGATCGTCGGCATCGCCACATTGACCACGCCGCTCGCCGGCAGCGAGCGCGGATCCGAGATCGGCTGCCGGTCGGTTTCCAGCTTGGCGCTTGCGAGCGCGCCGAGTGCGTCATCCTTCCTGGCCAGGGCCGCGGCGCGTTTCCTCACCTGCTCCACCACCGCGCCATCGCAACCGGCGATCGCGAAGTCGGCGCGATGCAGCTCGCCCGCCTTGAGGTCCACGATACGGCTGCCGGCATCGCCGAGGTTGCGCGAGCTGATCACTTCCAGCTTCGAGCCCGCGGGCAGCGTCGTGCGGTCGGCCTTGACGACGTGCGTGCGGTTGGAGACGCCGTAGAAGCTGAACTTGCCGCCGGCGTCCGTCACGACGTAGGTGCCGTCCTCGAGGATGAGGCGCACGCCCGGCACGCCGAGCTCGCCCGCGTCCTGCTCGCCATTGGCGTTGCAGTCCATGAACACCTTGCCGAGGATGAAGCCCTTGTCGGTGAAGACGCCGCCGCTCACCTGGACTTTGGCGCTGGCAACGTTCGACAACGTCGAGGCTCCGGGCAGCGCATAGCGGGCCTGCGCGCGGTTGACGCCGTCGCCTTCCATGGCGCCGGGACCGATGCGAACGCGATAGGTGAGGGTCGCCTCGGCGTCGCTGTCGAGCGCGCCCAGGGTGAACGTGATGCGCGAGTTGCCCGTCGCGGGCTCCGCCAGCGGCTTGCCGTCGCGGCGCGCGCTGCCCGTCACGTAGCCGAAGCCGAGCGGCAGGTCGTCGGCGAGCGTGAGCGCGCCGCGATCGAGCGCGCGGCCCGTGCCGTTGCGCACCTTCACCTCGTAATCGACGAATTCGCCGATCTCCGCCACAGCGCGCGACGCGGTCTTCTGCACGAAGAGCCCGTCCTGCGCGACGGCATCCACCGGGATGTCGAAGAACACCATGGCGCCCGGGGCGAGCCGGAACGGCTGGCCATAGGAGCCGCCGCTGGCCGTGCCCGTCACGCTGAGGTTGCGCCCTTGCGGGAGCTGCCTCCACGGCACCTGCGATGCGAAGCGATAGCCGTTCGGCGCCTTCACGTGCACGCAGAACTCGCCGCCGCTGGCAACGGGCGGGAAGGCGAAGGCGCCTTTCGCGGTCGTCATCGTGGGATTCGAGGAGACCGCGGCCGGCGTGCGCGTGCATTGCCCGTCCTGCGCCACCATGAGCGTCACCATCGCGCCCTCGACGGGATCGTTCGTGCGGCTGTCGAAGACGGTGCTCGTCGCATCGACGAGCGTGACCAGCGTTTCGATCCGCCGGCCGCAGCCGAGGAGCTCGATGTCGAGCACGTCGTTCGCGCGGCCCTGGATCGCATGGTCGCCGACGAAGATCTCGCCGTTGCGCACGGAAATCGCGGGCAGCGTGAAGATGCCGGTGTCCGGGCCGGTTTCGGTCGCCGTGAACTCCTCGCGATCGCCGTTGGAGCTGGTGATGACGACGGTGCGCGAGTCCACGGCCTGCGGCGAGGCGTTGCACGACGGCGCGTCGGCGCGAAGCCACAGGCTGCCGCCCACGGGTGCCCAGATCGTGGGCGCGCCGTACGCCGGATCGGTGAAGTTGCGGATCACGTCCTGCGGCGCGCCGCCCTGCTGGCTGGAGTCGAGGACGGTCGTGTCGCGTACGGCGACGGCGCCGCTTTCGGCGCTGCTGATCACGACCGTGGTCACGTCGGTGTCGATCGCGGCCTTCGCCTTGGCGGCGGCGTCGGCCGAGGGCGCGAGCACGTCGACCAGGAGGCGCACGGTCTGGCCGGGACGCAGCACCGTGGACCAGCCCGGCTTGACCGGCGTGTCGGTGGCGTCGACGAGTCCGGGCATGGAGCCGCCGCCCGCCGACGGGTTGTCGAGATAGACCGCCGAGGTCCAGCCCGGGCGGCTGTCGGCGAGGAAATCGGCCGCCGCGCGCAGGTTCTCCTCGCAGTTGCCGCGGTTCGTGAGGAAGTGCGCATACGTGACGTGCTGGCCGTAGCCCACGCGTCCGGAGTTGTCCGGCTCGAGCGTCGCCACGCAGCGGCGCGCGATCGCATCCACCGCGTCGTCGGCGCTGGACGTGCGCGCAGGCCAGCTCGCCGAGCGCGCCGTCTTCGTGACCTTGTACGCGCCGGGCGCGGCGTTCGCGGGAATCGTCGCCTTCACCACGATGCTGTAGCGCCCGCCCGCCGGCACGAGGCCGGTGTCGGGAACATTGTTGCCGTTGGTATCGGCGAGCGGGGTGACGCCGTCGCTCTTGAAGAGAGCGAGCGTCGTGCCGGCCGGGAACGTGCTGCCCGACAACGTGATGTCGTAGGTGTCCGGCTGGTCGCCGCGATTCACGAGCACGTTCGTGAACGTGACGGTGCTGCCGGGTTGCGCGGTCGCAATGCGCTCCCCGGTGAGGTCGAAGTCGATGCGGCCGTTCACCGTGTACGTCACGGTATTGGTGCGCCCGTCGAGCGCGTAGCGGTCGCCGAGGTCGTAGAACGTGTAGCGCGCGGTGTTGGGAATCACGGTGCCGAGGGCGAGCCCCGGCTCGATCTCGACGTCGAAGCTGATCGCACCGGCCGCGTGCGCCGCGAGGTTGTACACGGTGGCCGTCACCGCGCCCGCGTTCGTCACGTTGAAGTCGTAGGCGATCTCGGCGCCGCCCGCGCCCTGGCGATCGTTGCCGGCCACGTTGTCGGTCAGCACGAGCTCGCCGGTGCCCGTGTATCGCGCGCTGCCGGGCACGTAGCGCATGCCCTGCGGAATCACGTCCGTCAGCACGAGCCGCGCGCGCGGCTTGGCGCAGCTGTCGAAGCCGAGCGTGATCCTCACCGGGCCGCCCGGCGTCGTGCCGTTGTCCTTCGAGATGGCCTTGCTCGCCATGCCGCAATCGAGCGGGATGTTCGGGCGCAGCTGCACGCGGTCGAACACCGGCTGCACCGGCGCGCCGCTCGCGGCCGTGGCCGAGATCACGTAGTCGTCCGAGCTGCCGGTCCCCGCCGTGAGCGGCACGGTCATCTTCGCGACGAAGCGGAAAACCTGGCCGGGCGCGAGCGTGAACGGGCCCGAGACGGGCGTCGTGCCGTCGGGCTGGCCGTCGCCGTTCGCATCGGGATAGATGGCGGCCGGCGCGAAGCTCCAGCCCGTGTTGCGGTCCACGGCGCTGAGCGTGAAGACATCCGTCGCGCTGCCGGTGTTGGTGAGCGTGTGCGACAGCAGCACCGTGGCGCCCGGCTGCGAATCGACGATGTTGGTCGCGGCGAGCACCGCGCTCACCGTGCCGGGCGCGGCCGTGCCGACCGTCACGCTCACGAGGTTCGAGTCGCGCGTGAGCGTGGCCGTGCCGATGGAAGCGTTGGCGCTGGAGCGGTTCTGGATGACCGTGCCGGGCGCGGCCGCGTTCGCGACCGTGGCGACGAGCAACAGGGCGCAGGCAGCCAGCGAGCGGGCGAAGCGCCCTACCCCCTTTTCCGCCCTGTTGTCACCCGCTGTCGTCATGTGTTGTTCTTTTCCGCTGCTGCCTTTTCGCAGGGGCCTGTGCCCGCAAGCCCCTTCGAAAAGAGGAGGCGCCTTTTGAGGGGCGCCTCCGGAATCACCCGGGAGCCATCAGGGAGGCAGAGCAACCCAGGTGGAGTGACATCGTCGTTACGGGTCGATGCGCACGCAGAACGTCACCTGC
>DASTGG010000270.1:0-3631 GCA_035719385.1 Usitatibacter sp. | reverse complement strand
CTGGTGGTCGTGCTGCTGCTGGGGCTCGCGGCGGCGCAGCTCATCGGCTTCGCGATCCACATGCAGGACCGCCGCGAGCTGCTCGCCGAGGCGAGCGGCATGCGCGCCGCGCAGCGCATCGCCGACGTCGCGAAGCTGCTCGACTCCATGCCGGCGGCGGATCGCGCGCGCCATGCCGCGGTCCTCGCCACGCCGCGCATGGCGATCGAAGTGGGCAGGGATTCGCCGCTGCCCGCGCCTCCCGATGCCGAGCGCCGTGCGCGCTCCGCGATCTTCGGCGCGTTCCTGCGCCGCACGCTCGGTGACGATTGGCCCGTCGAAGTGGCCGTGACCGAGGCGAGCGGACCGGCTCCGGGGTTCGGCGGCGGCCCGGGTCCCTTCGGGCCGATGCACCCGGGCATGATGGGCATGGGTGGCGGCCGGCCCATGATGTCGCTCGTGGCGCGCGTGCGACTGCACGACGGCACGCCGGTCACGTTCGACTCGAGGCAGCCCGCGGAAGCGCAGGGCCTGCCCTACCGCGTGCTCGCGAGCCTCGCCGTGCTGCTCGCGGCGGTCGTGGCGTTGTCGCTGCTCGCGGTGCGCTGGGCGACGCGGCCGCTCGCCACGCTCGCGCAGGCCGCCGAGGAGCTCGGGCGCGACATCCAGCGTCCGCCGCTCGCGGAGACCGGCCCCGTGGAGGTGGCGCGGGCCGCGCGGGCGTTCAACACCATGCAGTCGCGCCTCGCCCGCTTCATCGCGGACCGCACGCGCATCTTCGCGGCGATGTCGCACGACCTGAAGACGCCGATCACACGGTTGCGGCTGCGCGCGGAGCTGCTCGACGATCCGCAGGCGCGCGCCAAGTTCGCCGCGGACCTCGCCGAGATGGAATCGATGGTCGGCTCCACGCTCGACTTCCTGCGCGGCCTCGAAGGGACGGAGCCGGTGCGCCCCGTGGACGTGGCGGCGCTGCTGGAAAGCCTGCAGGCAAATTTTGCCGAGGGCGGCGCGCAGGTCAGCGTCGAGGCGCTCGGGCTGCGGCCCTATCCCGGGCGCGCGCAGGCAATCAAGCGCTGCCTGTCCAACCTCATCGAGAACGCCGTGAAATATGGCGGAAGTGCCGCGATCGTCGCGGCCGAGGCGCCGGGGCGGCTCGAGATCCGCATCCGCGACCGCGGCCCGGGCCTGGAGCCCGCGCAGCTCGAGCGCGTGTTCGAGCCCTTCCATCGCGTGGAAGGGTCGCGCAACCGCGAGACGGGCGGCACGGGGCTCGGCCTCACCATCGCGCGCAGCATCGCTCGCGGCCACGGCGGCGACGTGGTGCTCTCGAACCATCCCGAGGGCGGCCTCGAGGCCACCGTCACGCTTCCGCGCTCCGCACGCGCCTGAAAAATCGGTAGTCCTGGCCCTTGCGCCATGATGCAGCGCATGGTTATATTAGCAAAAGCTGATATACATCAAACCCGGCAAGGAGGCGCGATGGCGAAGAAGCTCGTGATCGTGATGGCCAACACGGATCCCCGCAACGGCGAGGAGCTGGGCGCGCCCATCTTCCAGGCCTCCGTGGCCGCGGCCATGGAGTACGACGTCGAGGTCATCTGCACCGCGACCGCCGGGCGCCTCATGCGCAAGGGTGTCGCCGAGAAGCTCCACGTCAAGGACGGGTCGCCCAAGACGGTCTACGATTTCATCAAGGATGCGCACGAGGCGGGCGCGAAGTTCTATTGCTGCTCGCCGAACCTGGACCTGTTCGACATGACCAAGGAAGACCTGATCCCCGAATGCGCCGGCATCATCGGCGGCGCGTACCTGATCGAGGCGGTCATGGAAGAGGACGCGAAGGTCCTTACCTACTGAGGCGAGACCCATGGCACACGCCGGCACGCGCGTCCAGGAGCGCATCGGGGACCCCGTCTCCGACACGCCCGTCGTTCCCCGCACCAAGCTCGAGGAGATCTTCAGGGACCTGCAGTCGGACCTGCGCTACGACCACGAGCTGAACGGCTGCCTCAACTGCGGCATCTGCACCGCCACCTGCCCGGCCGCGCACTACTACGACTTCAGCCCGCGCGAGATCGTGCAGCTGCTCTGGACCGAGAACCTCGAGGGCATCTACGACGCGATGCAGGAGAAGATCTGGGCGTGCGCCCAGTGCTACACCTGCGCCGCCCGCTGCCCCTTCGGCAACTCGCCGGGCGGCCTCGTGATGCTCATGCGCGAGACGGCCATCAAGCACAACATGGAGAGCGCGCGCAACGTGCTGCGCCCGTTCTCGCGCGTGATGCTGAAGCTCATCTCCACGGGCAACCAGCTCGCCCCCGACATGATCAACAAGGATCATTTCGCCGACTGGGGCCCGAACATCTCCAAGATCGACGCGCCCCTGAAGATCCTGCGCAAGGCCATCCCGATGGCCACGCTCAACACCACGGCCACGGCGTGGGAGGTCAACCTCAAGACTTCCATCGAGCTCTACACGATCTGGGAGATGACCGGCGTGCTCAAGCAGCTCGAGACCATCGACGAGAACCTCTACGACGTGATCACCGACATCATGGACGAGAAGCGCGAGGACTGGCAGGACTTCCTCGACGAGCAGGAGGAGAAGGAAGATGACTGAGAAATGCGGCGAGCGGTTCACCGGGCACGGCCCGGAATGGCAGGACGCGAAGCTCACGCCCGCCGAGGCGCAGGTCGCCACCGCGTGGGTCGAGCAGCGCATCGACAAGCGCTCGATGCTCACGCAGAAGGATCGCGTGGAAGACGTGCGCGACGTCATGTGGCAGCTGGAGAAGGACGGCGAGATCGTCGTGCACCGCGTGCGCGACGAGCACGAGCCGGTCATGGCCAAGACGCTCTACGGCTGGGACAAGAAGATCCCCACGAAGCGCCTCTGGCACCACAAGTCGTGCGGCCAGTGCGGCAACATCCCCGGCTACCCCGCGTCGCTCCTGTGGCTCATGAACAAGCTGGAGGTCGAGTACCTCGACGAGACCGACCAGACCTCGTGCACGGCGTGGAACTACCACGGCTCGGGCATCGGCAACCTCGAGAGCCTCGCGGCCGTCTTCCTGCGCAACTTCCACCAGGCGTACGTGTCGGCCAAGGCGCACGGCGGCGGCGACGGCTACTTCTACCCGCTCGTGCACTGCGGCACCTCGTTCGGCAACTACAAGGAGGTGCGCGGCTACCTGCTCTCCTCGGCCACGCTGCGCGAGAAGGTGAAGAAGATCCTGGGCAAGCTCGGGCGCCTCGTGGACGGCAAGCTGCTCATCCCCGAGGAGATCGTGCACTACTCGGAATGGGTGCACGTCATGCGCGAACGCATCGCCAACGTGCAGGAGATCGACTGCAGCAACATTCGCGCGACGGTGCACCCCGCCTGCCACGTCTACAAGATGGTCCCGCAGGACGTGATCTACGACGACACCGTGATGGACGGCAACCGCGTCGCGGTCTCGACCGGCATCCTGCAGTCGCTGGGCGCGCAGGTGATCGACTACTCGACGTGGTACGACTGCTGCGGCTTCGGCTTCCGCCACATCATCTCGGAGCGCGAGTTCACGCGCTCCTTCGCCATCGACCGGAAGCTGCGCGTGGCGGTGGAGGAAGCGCAGGCCGACGTGATGATCGGCCACGACACCGGCTG
>DASTGG010000269.1:0-12800 GCA_035719385.1 Usitatibacter sp. | reverse complement strand
GACGGGCATCTTCACGCCGACGTACTGCGGGCCGGCCAGCGGAAGCCGGGCATACGCGCCGCCGGCCGCGAGTTCCTTGTCCGGGATCTCACTGGCGCGCACGAGCTCGAAGCGGTCCTTCACGAAGGCGATGTAGGCGGGCCGTGCCTCGAAGATCACGGACAGGCCATAGGCCAGCGCGACCGCCTGGAGCACTCCGATCACCGTGAGGTCGAACCTCAGTCCCTTCTTGCCGGGCTTGAAGACGATCGTCGTCAGCAGCGGCCCGAGCGTCACATCCACGCCGGCGACGACCGCGGAAAGCTGCAGCCCGCCCGCCTGCGCGAAGAGCGCCCCCGGATACCAGACCTCGAAAGCGAGGGCGAAGGCGACGGTGGCGACCAGCAGGCTGAGCGCCAGGTGCGTCGCCCCCGCGCGCCACCGGGCGCCGGGACCGGCAAAAAAACGGGCCGCACGAGGCGGCCCGCCTTTCGAACTGCCTGCGGCCAAATTAACGGCAGCCGGCCGGCAGGTACTTCGCCGTGATCGTGCTCTTCGATTTGCAATCCCAGTTCGTGATCGCACCGCCGGAGGCGCAGCCACCGGTGCAGGTCGCCTGCAGGCCATAGACGAGCGGCGAGGAGTTGCCCTTCAGCTGCGTGGCGAGGCTGCCCAGCGCGGTGACGGTGATCGTGTCGACGCCATCGAACGCCGGCTTGTCGGCGTTAGCCGTGCCCTGGTCCGAGCAACCGCCGACCGTCTCGTTGGCGGGCATCTTGCCCTGGGTCTGGTAGTACTCCGCGATCGAGGTCTTGCAAACGCCCGCGGCGTTCACCAGCTCGGTCACTTTCGAACGGATCGTGTAGTCCTGGTACGCCGGAATCGCGATGGCGGCCAGGATGCCGATGATCGCGACAACGATCATCAGTTCGATCAGGGTGAAGCCCTGCTGGACTTTCTTCATCTGGTACTCCTGTATGAGTTGAGGGAACCGTGAATCCACTACGCACGGCAGTGTGCCGGCGGTTCGATGCAACCGGTGTGCCAGAAGCTGCGCGCAGGTTGGCGGATGAACCCGCGCCGCGCGCCCGAAAATCGTCCTTTTGCGTCAAGCGCTTGCGATGGGCCGTCGCGACTGCGTGAAAAGCCCCTGCCGAAAGCCTTGTGATCCACCGCACAAACGGCGCGCGAACGGCGCCGCCGGTGCCGCGTTTTCGCGGCAATGTTGACGCGTTGCGTCACTCCGCATTCGGGCAATGGCGACAAGAATCGCGGGGCCCGGCGGTGCGTGCTTGAACGGACGGCTCGGACCGGGCTCCCGCCGCTTCAGGGCTGGTAGCCGGGGATGCGGCCCTCGTCGACCTCGTCGATCTGGTCGGGGTCGAGGAATTCGCGCGCGTACTTGAGGTACACCTTCTCGCGCACGAAGACGTCGAAGAGGTCGGCGTCGATGTGGCCGTTCAGCCTGAAGCGGCCGAGGATCTCGAGCGACTCGGAGAGCTTCTTGCCCACCTTGTACGGCCGGTCCTTCGCGGTGAGCGCCTCGAAGATGTCGGCGATGCCCATCACCCGCGCCTGCACGCTCATCTGCTCGCGCGTGAGCCCCTTCGGATAGCCCTTGCCGTCCATGCGCTCGTGGTGGCCGCCGGCGTACTCCGGCACGTTCACGAGATGCCGCGGCCACGGCAACGCCTCGAGCATCTTGATGGTCGCGACGATGTGGTGGTTGATGACCTCGCGCTCCTCGGCATTGAGCGTGCCGGAGGGGATCTTGAGGTTCTCCTCCTCGTCGCGGGTGAGGAAGCGGTCGGGCTCGCCGCGGTCGTTGCGCCAGGTGTAGCGCGCGATCTGCGCGACTTTCGCCTGGTCCTCGGATTTCATGCGCTCGCTGCCGAAGTTCGTGCGGCGCAGGAACTCGCGGTCCTGGTCGTACTGGCGCACCTTGCGCGCGTACGCCTCCTCGGCGCGGCGCGCGCTCTCCTCGTCGTGCACCGACAGCGCATCGAGCTTGGCGCGCAGCATCTCGACCTCGGCCTCACGCTTGAGCACCTCGAAACGCGTGGAGACGAGCTCGATGCGATCGAAGATCGTCTGCAGCTTGGTCGCCTTGTCCACGACGTGCACGGGCGTGGTGATCTTGCCGCAGTCGTGCAGGAGCCCCGCGATCTTGAGCTCGTAGCGGTCCTTCTCGGACATGCGGAAGCCGGCCAGCGGGCCGGTGGCGCAGGCGCAGGCGGCCTCGGCGAGCATCATCGTGAGCACCGGCACGCGCTTGCAGTGGCCGCCGGTGTACGGGCTCTTGTCGTCGATCGCGGTGTTGATCAGCTCGATCAACGACTCGAACAGCATCTCGAGCTGCTGGATGAGCAGCCGGTTGGTGAGCGCGATGGCCGCCTGCGACGCGAGCGATTCGGCGAGGCGCTGGTCCTGCGCGCCGAACGCGGTCACGCGGCCGCTCACCGGATCGGTCGCGTTCAGCAGCTGCAGCACGCCGATGATCTCGCCCTCGTGGTTCTTCATCGGCACCGTGAGGAAGGACGTCGAGCGGTAGCCGGTGCGCTTGTCGAAGTTGCGCGTGCCGGAGAAGTCGAAGCCCGCCTCGGTGTAGGCGTCGGCGATGTTGACCGTCTTGTGCGTGATCGCCGCGTACGCCGCGATCATCGTGCAGTTCGCGTTGCCGTCCCGGTCGTGCAGCGGGATGGGGTAGAACGGCACCGGGTTGCCGGAGGTGCCGCCCATCGCGATGGCGAGGCTGTCGGTGCGGACGATCTCGAAGTGCAGCTTGTCGCCGACGAGCCGGTAGAGCGTGCCGCCGTCGGCGTGCGTGAGGTGCTTGGCCGCGACGAGGATCGTCTCGAGCAGCCGGTCGATGTCGCGCTCCTGCGAGAGCGCCACGCCGATCGCGTTGAGGTATTCGAGCTTCTCGAGGAAGCCCGTGTCGGCGGGCCCGCGCGCGGCGGTCTCGGCCGCGAGCCGCGACACGAGCCGCGCGGTATCCTCGCCGATCGTCATTTGATGCAGACCGCGCGGACCTGGGCCATGTCGGTGGTGCCCTGGAGCACCTTCTGCATGCCGTCCATCTTGAGGGTGAGCATGCCTTCGGCGAGCGAGAGCGCGAGGATCTCGGCCACGCGGGCGTGCTCCTGGATCATCTTCTTGATGCCGTCGCTGCCCACGAGCAACTCGTGCAGGCCCACGCGGCCCTTGTACCCGCTGCCGCCGCAGGCATCGCACCCCGCCGGCTTGTAGAGCTGGAAGTCCGGCTTGCCGAAGCCGTAGTCGCGCTGCAGCCGCTCGAACACCTTCTTGTAGCCGGCGTTGGCGTCGGCCTTGAACTCGGGCAGGTTCTTGAGCTCGTCGCAATACTCGGTGAGGAAGTGCTTCACCTCGTCCGCGCCGGGCTGGTACGCCTTCTTGCACTTGCACAGGCGCTTGGCGAGGCGCTGCGCCAGCACGCCCAGCAGGGCGTCGGCGAAGTTGAAGGGGTCCATGCCCATGTCGAGCAGGCGGGTGATCGATTCCGGCGCGGAGTTCGTGTGAAGGGTGGCGAACACGAGGTGGCCGGTGAGCGAGGCCTCGATGCCGATGGACGTGGTCTCCTTGTCGCGCATCTCGCCCACCATGATGATGTCCGGGTCGGCGCGCAGGAAGGCCTTCATGGCGGTCGCGAAGGTGAAGCCCGCCTTCGGGTTCACCTGGCACTGGCGCAGGCCCTTCTGCGTGATCTCGACCGGGTCCTCCGCCGTCCAGATCTTGGTGTCCACGGTGTTGAGCGAGCCCAGCACCGAGTGCAGCGTCGTGGTCTTGCCCGAGCCGGTCGGGCCGCAGACGAAGAAGAGCCCGTAGGGCTTGGAGATGCACGACTTCAGCCGCTCCATGTTCTGCGGCAGGATGCCGAGCTTGTCCATCGGGAGGGGCTCCCCGGCCGTGAGGATGCGCATCACGACGTCCTCGACGCCGCCGGCCGTCGGGATCGTGGCCACGCGCAGCTCGATGTCGAGCGGCCCGAACTTCTTGAACTTGATCTTGCCGTCCTGCGGCTTCCTCTTCTCCGAGATGTCGAGGTCGCACATGATCTTCAGGCGCGTCACGAGCGGGTTGCGGTACGCCGCCGGCACCTCGATGTAGTTCGTGAGCGAGCCGTCCTTGCGGAAGCGGATGCCCGTCTTGGACTTGCCCGGCAGCGGCTCCACGTGGATGTCGGAGGCGCCCATGTTGTACGCATCGACGATGATCTTGTTCACGAGCTTCACCAGCTCGTTGTCCGCGGCGGCGGAGATGTCGTCGCCGCTCGCGGCGCCCTCCTCGTCCTCGTCGAGGTTGGAGAGCAGCTCGCCGATGGATTCGCCGGGCGCGCCCGCCTCGCCGAAGAACTGGCTGAGCGTCTGCGCGAAGTCGCGCTCCGACGTCACGCGATAGACGATGCGCGAGCGCGGGAAGACGTTCTCCACCATGCGCGAGCTGCGCAGGCGCTCCGGGTCCGTGGACATGACGACCACGCCGTTCTTCGAGTCCTCGAGCGGGATCCAGTGGTTCTGCTCGGCGAAGGTGCGCGAGATGTTCTTCAGCAGGTCCGGCGGCTTGATGCGGTCGGCCTTGAACGGCTCGTACTCCACGCCGAAGAACTTCGCCAGCGCGCGCCCGATGGCCTCGGGCTTCACCTGGAACTCCTCGATGAGCACGTCCTCGACGTTCTTGTTCTTGCGGCGCGCGGCCTTGGTCGCGAGCTCGAGCTCCCCCGCGGCGATCAGGTTGTCGATCACCAGGTACTCGAACTTCGACTGGATCTGCCCCGGCATCTGCTGGCGCACGCGGAAGGCGATCGCGAGCGTCTTGGCGAGCTCGACCACGCCCTCGTCGTGCAGCGCCGAGAACGGCTCGCCGGAGAGGCTGTTGATCAGCTGGATCACCCCCATCAGGTCGCCCGCCTCGGCGCTGAGGATGGGCGCGATGAGCATCTGCTTGGAGCGATAGCCGGTGCGCTGGTCCACCGCCTTCAGGAACGCGAGGTTCGGCGAGAACTGCTTGAGCTCCGCGTCGTCGTACACGTCGCGGATGTTCATGTGGCGCTTGTTGAGCGCGCAGAAGCCCGCGAGCGACGACTCCGAGATCGGCAGCTTGATGTCCTTGAACGAGTTGAGGCCGGTCTTCACCTTCGAGACGATCGACTGCCCGTCCTCGCTCGTCACGTACACCGTCAGGCGGTCCGCCTCGAACAGTTGGCAGATGTCGCGCGAGACGTCCAGGATGATCTCGTCCACGTTGGCCGTGGAGTGGATGCGGTTGGTGACCGCCTGCAGCTTCTTGGAGAACGCGAGCTTCGCGCTCATGTCGGCCATGTTGGCCGACGCCTGGGTCTTCGGTTCCAGCACTGCGCTCATGGGTCCACCCGCGAAGTGATTGCTACAGCAGGAATTCCTGGTTGTTCTCGAGCATGTGCGGCCGCCAGCGGCCGGCCGCCTCCCCCACCTCCTTCATCGTGAGCGCGCCCTCGCCCGGCTTCAAGTGGGTGATGTACACCTCGGGCCGGGCGGTCATCTTCTCCAGCTCGCTCGCGAGCAGCTCGGGGTAGAGGTGCTTGGAGGCCATCGCGATGTCGCGCTCGCGATTGCAGAACGCCGTCTCGATGACGAGGTAATCGACTTTCGGCATGCCGTTCACCGCCCGCCACAGGCCTTCGTTCACGCTCGTGTCGCCGGTGTACACCAGGCACCCCCGGGTTCCCTGGAGGGCATAGCCTACCGCGGGAACCGTGTGGTTGGCGGGAATCGGCGTGATGCGCCGCTCGCCCAGCACGACGGCCTCCCCGGGCTCGACCTCCCGGTACACCATGCACGGCCGGTCGGCGTCGGGAATCTGGGTGAAGTCCGGCCACACCTTCCAGTTGAAGATGTGCGAGCGCAGCGTGTCGAGCGTCTCGCGCAGCGCATACACGATCACGGGGTTGCGCCGCATCCAGCACGTGGTGTCCACGAGGAACGGGATGCACGCGATGTGGTCGAGGTGCGAGTGGCTCACGAAGACGTGGTCGATGCGCGCGAGGCGCTCGAGCGACAGGTCGCCCACGCCGGTGCCGGCATCGACGAGGATGTCCTCGTCGACCAGCAGGGAGGTCGTGCGCAGGCTGCCGCCGATGCCGCCGCTGCAGCCCAGCACGCGGACCTTCATTCGGGCCTCGCGTGCCGCCGCGCCCTCACGGCTTGTAGAAGAACTCCATCTTCACGCCCGCGATCTCGATGAGGTCGTGGTCGTTCAGCGGGTGCGCCTGGGCGCCCAGCGACGTGCCGTTGAGCGTGGGGTAGGTCGCGCCTTCCACGTGCGTGATGAAGTAGCCGTTGGGCCGCTTGGTGATGACGGCCACCTGCAGGCCGGGCTTGCCGACGGTCGTGAGGGGCTTGGTGAGGTCCATCGTGCGGCCGGCGGAAGCGCCCGAAAGCACCTGGATCGCCGCTTCGCGCACGCCGCCTCCCGGCCCCGTGGCCGGCGCGCCGCTCGCCGGCGGCGGAGTCCCCAGGCCGGCGGGCGGCGTGGGCGCCGGAGCCGGCGGGACCGTCTTCGTGCCCGGCGTGCTGTCCGTGGGCGACCGCGGCATCGCGGGCGACCTCGCCGCGCCGGGCGGGTTGGTCGCCTCGGGCCCGAGGGCCCTCAGGTTGGTGTGCGTGTCGCCCAGCTTCTCCGCCACCGGCGCCGCCGTGGGCTTCGCCGGGTTGCGGATGATCATCGTCTTCTCGAAGTCCGCCGCGGTGGCCGCGGTCGGCGCGTCGTTGAAGTACTTGAGCTTGTGCTTGCCGATCTCGACCACGTCGTTGTTCTGCAGGAAGTGCTTCTTGATCGGCTTGCCGTTCACCATCGTGCCGTTGGTGCTTCCGAGGTCCTCGATGAACGAGTCGTTGAGGATCGTGATGATGGCCGCGTGCTCGCCGCTGACCGCGAGGTTGTCGATCTGGATGTCGTTGTGCGGCTTTCGCCCGATGAGCGTGCGCTCCTTCGAGAGCGTGTACTCCTTGAGCACCTGCCCGTCGACGCTGAGGATGAGCTTCGCCATGATGGTTTCTTTCCTTACCGGAATAGCGCCTTGAGCCGCGCGAAGAGGCCCCTCGGCACGCCGAAGGGCTCGGCCACGCGGACCAGCATCGCCGAAATGTTGTCGCGGCCGCCGTTGTCGTTGGCGGCCTGCACCAGTTGCTGGACCGTGAGGGTGGGGTTGGCCTTGAGGGTGATGAGCGTGAGGCGGATCTCGTCGTCCTCGACCATGTCCGACAGGCCATCCGAGCACAGCAGGTAGATGTCGTCCGCCTGCGCCTCGTGCACGTGGATCTCGGGCTCGACCGTGGGGTCGATGCCGAGGGCGCGCGTCACGAGGTTCTTGTTCTGCGAGAGCTTCGCCTCCTCCGGCGTGATGAGCCCCGAATCGAGCTGCTCCTGCAGCAGCGAATGGTCGCGCGTGACCTGCTCCATCGTGTCGCCGCGCACGCGATACAGCCGCGAGTCGCCGATGTGCGCCACCGTCACGAAGTTGTCGTAGAAGTGGCACACCACGAGCGTCGTGCCCATGCCGGCGCACTCGGGATTGTTCTGGGAGGTGGTGAAGATGGCGGTGTTCGAGCGCGCGATCTGCTCGCGGATGAGCTGCTCGCTGCGCGCCTTGGCCTGGTCGCGGCCCAGCCGCGCGATGTCGCGCGGGTTCCAGGCATCCTGCACGCCGTCGGAGATCAGCGAGGTCGCCATGCCGCTCGCCACCTCGCCCGCGTTGTACCCGCCCATGCCGTCGGCCAGCACGTAAAGGCCGATCTCGGGCCGCGCCTCGATGCAGTCCTCGTTGTGGTCGCGGACGCGCCCCGGGTCCGTGAGGCTCGCCGTCTGCAGCGACTGGGCGAGGTTCATTGCCGCGCCCGTCCCGGGCACGATGGCCTCCCGCGGACCGCGTAGCGACTGCCCTCCCGTTTGCCGTGCGCCTGTCGTCTCATCCCGATCCCGGCTTGTTGTAGCGATGATTTTTCTCGGTTTTATAGTAACTTAAATTGCTTTTTTGAGAAATCGTCGCGTTTGCCGCCCCATGTGCATGATTTCCGGGGGCATTGCATCGGCGCTCCGTCGGGTTTCCCGTCGGGAAGCCAGTCATTATACGATTGAGGGTTCCGGGGGCCGAACGGGTCCCCTTGCCCCCCACGCTCCCCACCCGGGAGCTTCCTTCCGAGTTCGCAATGGAACGTCTACAAGACATCGATCCGCTCGAGACCCGGGAATGGGTCGAATCCCTCGAAGCCGTCCTCGAGGTCGAAGGCCCCGAACGCGCGCATTACATCCTGGAGCAGCTCGTCGACAAGGCGCGGCGCTCCGGGGCGTACCTGCCATACCGGGCCCATACCGCCTACCTGAACACCATCCCGCCGAACCTGGAGGAGCCGATCCCGGGCGACCAGGAGATCGAGCAGCGGCTGCGCTCCTTCGTGCGCTGGAACGCGGTGGCCATGGTGCTGCGCGGCGGCAAGAAGGACCTGGAGCTCGGCGGCCACATCGCGAGCTATGCCTCGGCGGCCACGCTCTACGACATCGGCTTCAACCACTTCTGGAACGCGCCCACGGAGCAGCACGGCGGGGACCTGATCTACATGCAGGGCCACTCCGCGCCCGGCTTCTACGCGCGCGCCTTCCTCGAAGGGCGCCTCACCGAAGCCCAGCTCGACAATTTCCGCCAGGAGGTGGACGGCAAGGGCATCTCGTCCTATCCGCACCCCTGGCTCATGCCGGATTTCTGGCAGTTCCCCACCGTCTCCATGGGGTTGGGCCCGATCCAGGCGATCTACCAGGCGCGGTTCCTGCGCTACCTCGAGCACCGCGGCCTCGCCAAGACCAGCGACCGCCACGTCTGGGCGTTCATGGGCGACGGCGAGATGGACGAGCCCGAGTCGCTCGGCGCGATCGGGCTGGCGGCGCGCGAAGGCCTGGACAACCTCATCTTCGTCGTGAACTGCAACCTGCAGCGCCTCGACGGCCCGGTGCGCGGCAACGGCAAGATCATCCAGGAGCTGGAAGCCGATTTCCGCGGCGCCGGCTGGAACGTGATCAAGGTGATCTGGGGCTCGTACTGGGATCCGCTGCTCGCGCGCGACAACGACGGCCTGCTGCTCAAGCGCATGGAGGAAGCGGTCGACGGCGAGTACCAGAAGTTCAAGAGCCGCGACGGCGCCTACGTGCGCGAGCATTTCTTCGGCAAGTACCCGGAGCTGAAGGCGCGCGTGGCCAACATGTCCGACGAGGACATCTGGCGCCTGAACCGCGGCGGCCACGACCCGCACAAGGTGTACGCGGCCTATGCGGCGGCGGTGAAGCACGCGGGGCAGCCGACGGTGATCCTCGCCAAGACGGTGAAGGGCTACGGCATGGGCGCGGTGGGCGAAGGCAAGAACATCGCGCACCAGCAGAAGAAGATGCCCGGCGAGGCGCTGCGCCAGTTCCGCGACCGCTTCAACATCCCGATCCCGGACGACAAGCTGGCCGAGATCCCGTACTACAAGCCGGCCGACGATTCGCCGGAGATGAAATACCTGCACGAGCTGCGCGCCCAGCGCGGCGGCTCCATCCCGCAGCGCCGCCGCCGAACCAGCGTGGCGCTCCCGGTTCCGAAGCTCGACGCGTTCAAGACGCTGCTCGAGGCGACGGCCGAAGGCCGCGAGATCTCGACCACGATGGCGTTCGTGCGCATCCTCACGGCGCTGGTGCGCGACAAGGGCCTCGGCCGGAACGTCGTGCCCATCGTGCCGGACGAATCGCGCACGTTCGGCATGGAGGGCCTCTTCCGCCAGCTCGGCATCTACTCGTCCGTGGGGCAGCTCTACGAGCCCGAGGACAGCGACCAGCTGATGTTCTACAAGGAAGACCGCAACGGGCAGATCCTGCAGGAAGGCATCAACGAGGCGGGCGGCGCCTGCTCGTGGATGGCGGCGGCGACGTCGTATGCGAACAACGACGTGCCGATGATCCCGTTCTTCATCTTCTACTCGATGTTCGGCTTCCAGCGCTTCGGCGACCTCGCATGGGCCTCGGGCGACCTGCGCGCGCGCGGCTTCCTGCTGGGCGGCACCGCGGGGCGCACGACGCTGAACGGCGAGGGCCTGCAGCACGAGGACGGCCACAGCCACGTGCTCGCCTCGGTGATCCCGAGCTGCGTCTCGTACGATCCCACGTTCGCCTACGAGGTGGCGGTGATCGTCCAGGACGGCCTGCGCCGCATGATCGACGAGCAGGAAGACGTCTTCTACTACATCACCCTGATGAACGAGAACTATCCCCACCCCGGCCTTCCCGAGGGCGCGCGCGAGGGGATTCTCAAGGGCATGTACAAGCTGGTCGATGCAGGCGCCGCGAAGGGACCGCGCGTGCAGTTGCTCGGCAGCGGCACGATCCTGCGCGAGGTCATCGCCGCCGGCGAGCTGCTGCGCAAGGACTGGGGTGTGGCCGCGGACGTGTGGAGCTGCCCCAGCTTCACCGAGCTCAAGCGCGACGGCATGGCCGCATCGCGCTGGAACATGCTGCATCCGGCGGACAAGCCGCGCGTCCCGTACGTCGAGCAATGCCTCGGCGCGACGAAGGGGCCCGTCATCGCATCGACGGACTACATTCGCGCCTATGCGGACCAGATCCGCGAGTACGTGCCGCGCCGCTACCGCGTGCTCGGCACCGACGGCTACGGCCGCAGCGACTCGCGCGACAACCTGCGCCGCTTCTTCGAGGTGAATCGCCACTACGTCGCCGTCGCCGCGCTGAAGGCGCTCGCCGAGGACGGCGAGGTGCCCGCCGCGAAGGTCGTGGAAGCCATCGCGAAATACGGCATCCAGACCGAGCGGCCTGCGCCCTGGACGGTATGACGTCGTCCCCCGGCGCGCCGGGGACAACCAGAACAATCAGGAGAAGAGGTTGGCCGCGATCGAAGTGAAAGTCCCCGACATCGGGGACTTCAAGGACGTTCCCGTCATCGAGATCCTGGTGAAGCCGGGTGACGCGGTGAAGAAGGACGACTCGCTCATCACGCTCGAGAGCGACAAGGCGACCATGGAAGTGCCGTCGCCGTCGTCCGGCACCGTGAAGGACGTCAGGGTCAAGGTGGGCGACAAGGTGTCGCAGGGCACGTTGATCGCCATGCTGGATTCCGCCGGGGAAGCGCCGGCGAAGGCCGTCACCCCGACACAGGCCGGGGCCCAATCATCGGCGGTCTCCCAGCCCCCGCCCCGCAAGGATTCGCCGCCGCCCGCGACGGCGACCGCTTCCCAACCGGCGCCGCAAAAGGCGGAAGGCGTGGTTCCCATGCCGCCGTCGCCGCCGCCGGCGAAAGCGGAAGCGACGCAGGCTCCATCACCGGCGCAACCGGAGCCCGGGCACGCCGCCCACCTGCCCCATGCGAGCCCCGGTGTACGCCGCTTCGCACGCGAGCTGGGCGTGGACCTGGCGCGCGTGGAAGGATCGGGCCCGAAGGGACGCATCCTCAAGGAAGACATCCAGGGCTTCGTGAAGAACGCGCTCGCCGGCCGCGCAGCGTCGGCCGCGGTTGCTGGCGGCGGCGTGGCGAGCCTCGGGCTGCCCGCGTGGCCGAAGGTGGACTTCGCGAAATTCGGCCCGGTCGAAGCGCGGCCGCTCACGCGCATCCAGAAGATCTCGGGGCCGGCGCTCGCGCGCAACTGGGTGATGATCCCGCACGTCACGCAGTTCGACGAAGCCGACGTGACGGAGCTCGAGGCGTTCCGCGCGCGCATCAACGAGGAGAACGCGAAGTCCGGCGTGAAGGTGACGCCGCTCGCCTTCCTCATCAAGGCGGCAGTGGCGGCGCTGAAGAAATTCCCCGTCTTCAACAGCTCGCTCGACGGCGACAACCTCGTCGTGAAGCACTACTGGCACATCGGCTTCGCGGCCGATACGCCCAACGGGCTCGTCGTGCCGGTGGTGAAGGACGCGGACCAGAAGGGCGTGATCGAGATCGCGCGCGAGACTTCCGAGCTCGCCGCGAAGGCGCGCGAGGGCAAGCTCGCGCCGACCGACATGCAGGGCGGCACGTTCTCGATCTCGTCGCTGGGCGGCATCGGCGGCACGGCCTTCACGCCGATCATCAATGCGCCGGAAGTGGCGATCCTCGGCGTTTCGCGCACGCAGACGAAGCCCGTGTGGAACGGCAAGGAGTTCGCGCCGCGCCAGATGCTGCCGCTGTCGCTCTCGTACGACCACCGCGTGATCGACGGCGCGTCGGCCGCGCGCTTCATCGTGCACCTCTCGCAAGTGATCGCGGACCCGCGCCGCGCGCTGCTCTAGGAGGACGCGATGGCCACCATCGAGCTCAGGGTCCCGGACATCGGCGACTTCAAGGACGTGCCGGTCATCGAGGTGCTGGTCAAACCCGGCGACGAGGTGAAGAAGGAAGATTCTCTCGTCACGCTGGAGAGCGACAAGGCGACGATGGAGGTGCCCGCGTCGCACGCCGGCCGCATCAAGGAGCTGCGCGTCAAGGTCGGCGACAAGGTCTCGCAGGGCACCGTCATCGCGACGCTGGAGAGCGCCGACGAAGCCGCCGCGCCGGCGAAACCGGCATCGGCAGCGAAGCCGCCCGCGGCCGTCGCACCGGCGCAGCCCGCGACCCAATCGACGGCGGGCGCAGCCGCCGTCACCCCGGCGCAGGCCGGGGCCCAATCACCTTCCGTCCGCCAGGCGCTCGCCTCTACCCTCGCCTCCCTCGACGCGGACATGCACGCGGAAGTGCTCGTGCTCGGCGCGGGGCCGGGCGGCTACACCGCCGCCTTCCGCGCGGCCGACCTGGGCAAGAAGGTCATCCTCGT
>DASTGG010000268.1:0-3800 GCA_035719385.1 Usitatibacter sp. | reverse complement strand
ATCGCCTGGCGAACCACCGTGTCCGCCGCCTGGCGCGTGACGATCGACTCCGGCTGCGGCGCCTCGGCGCCGAGCGGCTGGTCCTCGATCAGGATGCGCAGGCTCTTGGCGGCGTGCGCGCGGCCGCAGTGCCGCTCTATGAGGTGCGCGGCCAGGTGCACGACGCTCGTGCCGCCCGCGCAGCTTATGCGGTCGCGATCGACGACGAACATGCGGTCGCTCACCACTTTCAGGGCGGGAAACTCGCGCTCGAAATCCTCGCGGTGGAACCAGCTCACGCAGGCCACGTAGCCGTCCAGCAGGCCCGCGCGCGCGAGCACGAACGAGCCCGTGCACAGGCCCACGAGCGGCACGTTCGCGTGGGCGGCGGCGCGCAGGAAGGCGTTCGTTCCCGCGGGCACCGTCTGCCCGCCGTGCAGCAGCCCGCCGACGACGACGATGTAGTCGAAGCGCTCGGGACCCTCCATCTCGTCCCACGGCTGCACGGTCGCCCCGCAGCTCGACACGACCGGCGAGCCGGGATTGCCCAGCACGCTCCACTGGCACTGCAGCGGACGGCTGCGGTCGCCCTCGTCGGCCGCGAGCCGCAGCGCATCCACGAAGCCCGCGAAAGCGGTCAGGGTGAATCGATGCGCGAGCACGAATCCCACGCGCAGCTTCGGCGCGACGGGTGCGGGCGGCGCGGCCGCCCGGGACTTCGCCGGCCGGATCCTGGAAGAATTCTTCATGGCCCCTCCTGCCGCTTACATTAAACAGGATGACGCATAAATGAAAGTGCCGCGCAGGCGCACTGGCTAGCATCGGTTAGCTCCCATCCCGTGATCCGCATGCAGAAGTTCTCGATCTTCAGCCTCGCCCGCAACGCGCTCTCCGGCCACACGGGCTGGAAGCCGTTCTGGCGCGATCCCGCGCCGCGCGGACGCTACGACGTCGTCATCGTGGGCGGCGGCGGGCACGGGCTCGCCACCGCGTACTACCTCGCGAAGAACCACGGCATCCGCAACGTGGCCGTGCTCGAGAAGGGCTGGATCGGCGGGGGCAACACGGGGCGCAACACGACGATCGTGCGCTCCAACTACCTGTGGAACGAAAGCGGCGCGCTCTACGAGCACTCGCTCAAGCTCTGGGAAGGCCTGAACGAGGAGCTGAACATCAACCTCATGTTCAGCCAGCGCGGCGTGCTCAACCTCGCGCACAACCTCTCCGACGTGCGCGAGGGGCGGCGCCGCGTGGAAGCCAACCGGCTGAACGGCATCGACGCGGAGTGGCTCACGCCCGCGCAGGTGAAGGCCTTCTGCCCCATCGTCGACGTCTCGCCGGCCGCGCGCTATCCGGTGATGGGCGCGACGCTGCAGCGCCGCGGCGGCACCGCGCGCCACGACACCGTCGCCTGGGGTTACGCACGCGCCGCCGACGCGCTGGGCGTGGACATCATCCAGGATTGCGAGGTGACCGGTATCCTGCGCGAGGACGGACGCGTGAAGGGCGTGCACACCACGCGCGGCGCGATCCACGCCGACAAGGTCGGCATCGTCGCCGCGGGCCACTCGTCGGTGCTCGCCGCGATGGCGGACATCCGGCTGCCCATCCAGAGCCATCCGCTGCAGGCGCTCGTCTCCGAGCCCATGAAGCCGATCCATCCGTGCGTGCTCATGTCGAACGCCGTCCACGTCTACGTGAGCCAGTCGGACCGCGGGGAGCTCGTGATCGGCGCGGGCATCGACGCCTACAACTCGTACAGCCAGCGCGGCTCGTTCCACATCATCGAGCACCAGATGTCGGCGCTGCTGGAGCTGTTCCCCATCTTCAGCCGCGTGCGCATGATGCGCACCTGGGGCGGCATCGTGGACGTCTGCCCCGACGCCTCGCCCATCATCGCGAAGATGCCCGTGCGCGGCCTGTACCTCAACGGCGGCTGGGGCACCGGCGGGTTCAAGGCGACGCCCGGCTCGGGCTGGGTCTTCGCGCACACGATCGCGCACGACGCGCCGCATCCGCTGAACGCCGCCTATTCGCTCGAGCGCTTCACGAGCGGCGCGCTCATCGACGAGCATGGCGCCGCGGCCGTCGCGCACTAGGGGATTGCCATGCTCCTGATTCCCTGTCCCTGGTGCGGGCCGCGCGAGGAGATCGAATTCTCCTACGGCGGCCAGGCGCACGTGGCCTATCCGCGCGACCCTTCGGCCCTCAGCGACGCAGAGTGGGCGCGATACCTGTTCATCCGCGACAATCCCAAGGGGCTGTTCCTCGAGCGCTGGATGCACACGCATGGATGCCGCCGCTGGTTCAACGTGGCGCGGCACACGGTGACCCACGAGATCGCCGCGTCGTACAAGCCGGGCGAGAAACCGCCCGAGGATGTGCGATGAGCCGCATTCCGGACGCCGGCCGCATCGACCGGGCGCTGCCGCTCGATTTCACCTTCAACGGACGCAGCCTGCGCGGCTACGCGGGCGACACGCTCGCCTCGGCGCTGCTCGCCAACGACGTGCACCTCGTCGCGCGCAGCTACAAGTACCACCGGCCGCGCGGCATCGTCACCGCGGGATCCGAAGAGCCGAGCGCGATCGTGCAGCTCGAGCGCGGCGCCCGCACCACGCCCGACCTGCGCGCCACCGAGATCGAGCTCTACCCGGGCCTCGACGCTTCGAGCGTGAACTGCTTCCCGAGCGTGGGCTTCGACGTGCGCGCGCTCTCCGGGCTCGCGTCCTCGCTGCTCGTGGCCGGCTTCTACAACAAGACGTTCATGTGGCCGAGGTCCTTCTGGGACAAGGTCTACGAGCCGGCGCTGCGCAAGGCCGCGGGGCTGGGAGTGGCGCCCGATGCGCCGGACCCGGACATCTACGATCGCGTGCACTGGCATTGCGACGCGCTCGTCGTGGGCGCGGGCCCCGCAGGCCTCGCCGCCGCGCTCGAGCTCGCCCGGGCGGGCTTGCGCGTCGTGATCGCCGATGAAGGGCGCGAGCTCGGAGGCAGCCTGCTGCGCCGTCCAGCGGAAGTCGAGGCGCTGGATGGCGCGCAATGGGCCGCGCGTGCGCAGGCGGAGCTCGCCTCGCTGCCGAACGTGCTGGTCCTCACGCGCACGACGGTGTTCGGCTACTACGACCACAACTACCTCATGGCGCTCGAGAAGCGCACCGACCACCGCGGGCCGGGAGAGGCGGCGGGCATCGCACGCCAGCGCCTGTGGCACTTCCGCGCGAAGCGCACCGTGCTCGCCACCGGGGCGCTCGAGCGGCCGATCGTCTTCGGCGACAACGACCTTCCGGGCATTGTGCTCGCCGGCGCGGCTTGCACTTACGCGCACCAGTACGGCGTCGCGCTGGGGCGGCGCGCGGCCGCGTTCGTGAACAACGATGCGGCTTTCGCGAGCGCGCTGCAGATGCATGCGCTGTCGAAAAACCTCACCCACGTCGTGGATGCGCGCGCCAACCCGTCCGAGGCGTTGCGGCGCGAGGCATCGAGCGCCGGAGTGAAGCTGCTCGCCGGCCACGTGGTGGCCTGCGCCCACGGCGGCAAGCGCATCGCCGGCGTGGTCGTCCAGCCGCTGTGTGGCGGCGCGCCGGTCCACCTCGATTGCGACCACCTGCTGGTCTCCGGCGGCTTCAATCCCGCGGTGCACCTTTTCAGCCAGGCGCCGGGATCGCTGCGCTACGACGCGGCGCTCGCCTGCTTCCTGCCCTCCGAGTCGCGACAGCCGGTGGGTGTGGCGGGCGCGGCCAACGGGCGCTTCGGGATCGAGGCGGCGCTGCGCGACGGCAGGATCGAGGGCTCGCGCAGCCTCGCGGCGCTCGGACGCG
>DASTGG010000267.1:0-4279 GCA_035719385.1 Usitatibacter sp. | reverse complement strand
GCGCACCTGCAGCATCCGGTGCTGGGCGACGACAAGTACGGCGACTACGAGCTCAACAAGCGGCTGCGCAAGGAGGGCCTGAAGCGCATGTTCCTGCACGCCGCCGCGCTCGCGTTCGCGCACCCGCTCACGGGCGCGGCGCTGCGCGTGGAGTCGCCCCTGCCGCGGGAGCTGGACGAGTTCCGCCAGCGCCACATGACCGCATGAACTACGACCTCGTCGTCTTCGACTGGGACGGCACGCTGATGGACTCGACGCGGCTCATCGCGCGCAGCCTGCAGCGGGCCTGCGAGGACCTGCGCATCGCCGTGCCCTCCGACGAAGATGCGCTCTTCGTGATCGGGCTCAACATGCAGGATTCCTTCCGCCACGTGGCGCCGTCGCTCGACCGCGACGGCCAGGAACGCCTGTCCGAGCGCTACCGCCACCACTTCCTCGCGGGCGAGCACGACATCCCGCTCTTCCCGGGCGTGCGCGAGATGCTGGCGGACCTGCACGGGCGCGGCTGGAGGCTCGCGGTGGCCACGGGCAAGGCGCGGCGCGGCCTCGAGCGCGCGCTCGATGCGACCGGGCTGCGCGCATGGTTCGAGGCGACGCGTTGCGCCGACGAGGGATTCGCGAAGCCGCATCCCGACATGCTGCTCATGCTGCTCGACATGACGGGCGTCGCGCCGCATCGCGCCCTCATGGTGGGCGACACGACGCACGACCTCGAGCTCGCCGCGAACGCCGGGGTCGATGCCGTCGCGGTCTCGTATGGCGCGCACCACGACGACCTGCTTGTCTCACGGCCGGCGAAGGCGCGTTGCCGCTGCGTCGCCGAGCTCCACCGATGGCTGCTCAGCAACGCGTGATCTGCGCGTCCTCGGCGCTCGCCGACGGCGGCAAGGGCGTGCGCTTCCGCCTTCGCGAGGGCGACCGCGACGAGAAGGGATTCGCGATCCGCTTCGGCGGCATCGTCCACGCCTACGTGAACATTTGCCCCCACGCGGGCACCGAGCTCGACTGGAATCCGGGTGAATTCTTCGAGGAGAGTGGGCTATACTTGGCCTGCTCGACTCACGGTGCGCTCTTCGAGCCGGGCAACGGATTTTGTGTCGCGGGACCGTGTCGCGGCGCTTCCCTGCAGCCGGTCGCGATCCGGGAACGTGACGGCCAGGTCTACCTCGACGACGATTCCCGCGCCCCCATCCTGAGGAATCGCGCAGCGCCATGACGACCGATCCTGTCCCGCCCCAATGGGAACGCTCGGTTCTCGAGAAGGTCGCCCTCAAGGCCCTCGATGAGCAGCGGCGCTCGCGCCAATGGAGCGCCCTGTTCAAGCTGCTGTGGTTCGGCTTCGCGTTCCTGGTCTTCGCCGCGTGGATGGGATGGCTCGGCCGCCCCGACAAGGACGCGCTGAGCGGCGCCGCGGTGGGCCGGCACACGGCGGTGGTGAAGCTCGAGGGCGTGATCGGCCTCGAATCGAAGGCCTCGGCCGAGAAGATGATCAAGGGCCTGGATCGCGCCTTCAAGGACACGAACACGGCCGGCGTCATCCTCAAGATCAACAGCCCCGGCGGCAGCCCGGTGCAGGCCGGCTACATCAACGACGAGATCCGGCGGCTGCGCGCGAAATACCCGAGCATCCCGATCTATGCCGTGATCCAGGACCTCTGCGCGTCGGGCGGCTACTACGTCGCCGTGGCCACCGACCGGATCTTCGTGGACAAGGCGAGCCTGGTGGGCTCCATCGGCGTGATCATGAACGGCTTCGGCTTCGTGGGCACGATGGACAAGCTGGGCATCGAGCGGCGAGCGTACACAGCCGGCGAGAACAAGGACTTCCTCGACCCCTTCGCGCCCGAGAACCCGGCGCAGAAGGAGTACGCGCAGAAGATGCTGAACGAGATCCACCAGCAGTTCATCAAGGTCGTGCGCACGGGACGCGGCTCGCGCCTCAAGGAGAGCCCGGAGATCTTCTCGGGCCTCATCTGGACCGGCGAGAAGAGCGTCGAGCTGGGGCTCGCCGACGGATTGGGCAGCGCCGAGTCGGTCGCGCGCGACGTGATCAAGGCCGAGCGCCTGGTCGATTTCACTCCGGAAGAGGGCTACTTCGAGAGCATCTCCAAGCGCCTGGGCACCACCTTCGGGTCCGCCTTCGGCCGCGCCGCGCTCGAGGCCGCGCAACGGCCGGTCGAGGTGCGGTAGCGGCGTCATGGCCCCTGCGGCTCGCGCGCCTTCGCGCTTCGGGCAGGACCTGATCCTCGAGTCCTTCGAGCACGCGGCGGTGGGCCTCGTGGCGCTCACGCCCGACGGCATATACCTTCGCGTCAACCGCGCCTTCACGCGGCTCACGGGCTTCGCGCGCGAGGAGCTCGAGGGCCGCTCGTACCGCGAGTTCACCCACCCCGACGACATCGCCGCCGACGAGGCGAGCCTGCAGGCGATCCGCGCGGGCCACGAGCCGCCGGCGGCGAGCGACAAGCGCCTCGTGCACAAGACGCGCGAGGTCGTGTGGGTGCGGCGCGCCGCCTCCGGCGTGCGCGACTCCGAGGGCCGCACGCGGTTCATCGTCGCGGCCTTCCTCGATCTCTCGGAGCAGCACCGCAAGGACGAGGAGCTGCGCCGCGCGCTCGAGGAGGCGAAGCGCGCCACCGCCGAGCTCGAGCGGCACCTGCATTTCAGCCGCGCGCTCATCGACGCGATCCCGAACCCCGTCTTCTTCAAGGATCGCGAGGGCCGCTACGGCCTCTACAACCGCGCGTGGGAAGAGCTCTTCGCCGGAGGCAGGAGCTGGATCGGCAAGACGGTCTTCGACCGCGTGGACGATCGCACGGCGCGCGAGCACCACGAGCGCGACCGCGCGCTGCTCGAGCGTCCCGCCTCGACCGCCTACGAGGTCACGCGCACGATGGCCGACGGCGAGAAGCGCCAGCTCCTCTTCAACAAGGTGAGCTTCGTCGACCAGATGGGCGAGGTCGCGGGCCTCATCGGCGTCGTGACCGACGTCACCGCCTACAAGGAGACCGAGAAGGCGCTGGAGGCGAGCGAGGCACGGTTCCGGGTGCTCACCGAGAGCTCGCTCGACCTCATCTCCGTGGTCGATGCCGGCGGCACCATCGTCTACCAGAGCCCGGCGCTGCGCCACCTGCTGGGCTACGACCCGGCGGAGACCGTCGGCCGCAAGGTGATCGACCTCGTGCATCGCGACGACCGCGAGCAGGCGGCCGAGGCCTTCCGGCGCGTGATCGAGGTGCGGCGCACCAACGAGCCGGTGGAGTTCCGGCTGCGGCACCGCAACGGCATGTGGCGCACGTTCGAGTCGCTCGGCACCAACTGCCTGGACAACCCGTACATCCACGGCATCGTCTTCAACTCGCGCGACGTGACCGACCGCAAGGTCATCCAGCAGCGCATGCAGCACCTCGCGTACCACGACAACCTCACGGGGCTGCCGAACCGGCTGCTCTTCCAGGACCGGCTCGCCAACTCCATCGCGCGCGCGGAGCGGGCGAGCCACAAGCTCGCGGTGCTCTTCGTGGACCTGGACAACTTCAAGAACATCAACGACAGCCTCGGCCACGATGCGGGCGACGAGCTGCTGCGCGGCGTCTCGCGGCGGCTGTCGCAATGCATCCGGCTCGAGGACAGCCTGGCGCGCCAGGGCGGCGACGAGTTCATCGTGCTGCTCGACACCATCGACGACGGCCGCGGCGGCTCCATCGTGGCGCAGAAGATCCTCAACACGCTGAGACAGCCGTTCAACGTGGGCGGCATCGAGCAGCACGTGAGCGCCTCGGTCGGCGTGGCGCTCTATCCCGAGGACGGCCGCGATCCGCAGACGCTCATGAAGAACGCGGACACGGCGATGTTCCACGCCAAGGCGCAGGGCAAGAACACGTACCAGTACTTCACCGCGCAGATGAACGTGGCCGTGAAGCGGCGCATGACGCTCGAGTCGGCGCTGCGCCGCGCTGTGATGCAGAAGGATTTCATGCTGCACTACCAGCCGCAGGTTGACATCAACACCGGCGCCATCGTCGCGGTGGAAGCGCTGGTGCGCTGGCGCAGCCCCGACGGCGTCGTGATGCCCGCGGATTTCGTGCCGCTCGCCGAGGAGACCGGCCTCATCAACGAGGTGGGCGAATGGGTGCTGCGCGAAGCCTGCCGCCAGGCGCAGGCGTGGCAGGACATGGGCCTCGACCGGCGCCGCATCGCCGTGAACCTCTCGGCGCGGCAGTTCTCCGAGCCCGGGTTCCTGGAGATGGTCAATCGCGTGCTCGAGGAGACCCGCCTT
>DASTGG010000266.1:0-13478 GCA_035719385.1 Usitatibacter sp. | reverse complement strand
GGCCTGAAGCCGCGGGTCGGGGTGCTGCACGGACGGCTGCCGCATCCGGTCGCCATCCGCGAGGCCGGGCTGCGATATCGCATCGACGTCGCGGCCGGCCAGAAGACGGGCTTCTACCTCGACCAGCGCGACAACCGCGCGCTCGCCGTGTCGCTTGCCGGAGGGCACGAGGTACTCAACGGCTTCTGCTATACGGGCGGGTTCAGCCTTGCGGCGCTGAAGGGCGGCGCGAAGCACGTCGTCTCCGTCGACACATCGGAGGAAGCGCTCCTCGCGGCACGGCGCAATCTCGAGATCAACGGCTTCGACGCGGGCAAGGCGGAATGGGTCGGCGCGGACGTCTTCGCATACCTGCGCCGGCTGCGCGACCAGAACCGGCACTTCGGCCTCATCGTGCTCGATCCGCCCAAGTTCGCGCCGACGGAGAAGCACGTGCCCAACGCCGCGCGCGCCTACAAGGACATCAACCTCTGGGCGATGAAGCTCCTCGCACCGGGCGGACACCTGTTGACCTTTTCGTGCTCCGGCGCCGTGGGTGTCGAGCTCTTCCAGAAGATCGTCGCGGGCGCGGCTGCCGATGCGCGCGTGGACCTGCAGATCCGCCGCCACCTGCAGGCTTCCCTGGACCACCCGTCGTCGATCCACTTCCCCGAAGGGGAGTACCTCAAGGGGCTCTGGCTGCAGGCGGCCTGAGCCGTCATCGCGGCCGCGGCGGTAACGGGCCGCCATCCCGGCGGCGGCGGTAAAGGGCCGTCATCCCGGCCGCGGCCTCTGCCGCGCTGGGCCGGGATCCTGTTTTCCCCTGTGCTAAAATTATTGTTCTCTTCGGAGGCGCGTAGCTCAGCTGGTTAGAGCACCACCTTGACATGGTGGGGGTCGTTGGTTCGAGTCCAATCGCGCCTACCACTAATCCCTTTCAGTTCAGTGTCTTGATGGCGGGCGGCATTCGCCGGGGACAAATTCGGACTCATTTCTGGCCCGATTCGATCGCTTGCGTGCGTTGCCGTGTATAGCACCAAGTGCTATACTTTGCGAGTGCCTGTTGCGAAGACAACCAAGAGTAACCCGCGAGCAAAGGGCCCTGTACGCGCCTTCATGACGACATATTTCGCGAGGCAGGCAAGAGATGCTGGCATCGGCGACAGCGAGCTGTGTGAGGCAGCAGCCCAACTGCAGGCAGGACAGGGCGACGCGCTGGGCAGCGGCGTGTGGAAGAAGCGGCTCGACAAGAATCGGCACCGGGCGATCCTTGTCGCGAACGCCGGTGCCTTTTGGGTGTACGTGTATCTCTTCGCAAAGAAGGATCGGGAAAACATCACTCCGAAGGAGCTGAAGGGATTCAAGAAGCTTTCCGGCAATTACCGGTCAGCCGACATCGAGCTGATGCTGAAGAATGGGGACTTGCATGAGATCTGCAAAGATGAAAAGGAAAATTAGTTCGTCGACGCGTCGTCGGTCGAAAGGCGATGCCTTCGAAGCCATTCACAGCGCAGCACAAGGTTTGCGTCGAGCAGGCGCCATCAGCAAGGCCACGATGAAGGAGTACGACGAGCTATGCCTGGAGCCGGTGAAGGCGGTCACAGCGAAGGACGTTGTTCGCATTCGCTTACGTGCGAACGTTAGCCAAAACCTCTTTGCGCGGTATTTGAACACCAGCGCCTCCACCGTGCAGAAGTGGGAAACCGGTGTAAAGAAGCCTGGCGCAATTGCCGCAAAGCTCTTACGCGTTGTCGAGAAGCATGGTCTCGACATACTCGGCTGATTGCCGGGAACCGAACTGCGCAGCGACTTCTTGCCTTTGGTCACAACAAGCCGTGCTCATGCTGGACAAGCCCGTAGGCGAACGTCAGAGTAGTCGACAACTTCCTGACGTTGAGTTCTGCTCGTGTCGTTTTGGGTTGTAGTTCTCTTTGTGGCGGTAGCATGGTTCGTGCTGAGATATGTCAAGGTCTCAGTACGAGGGTCCACGACCGTGGATCGTAGTTCCAGTCCTCGACCTGCCATCGAGCCTCCGCCTGACGTGGGCAACGACACGGACGAATACGACATCGTCGGCGAGTCCCACTATCAGTCCGCATTGCTCAAACTGTTTGGTCCGAAGCGGGAGCACGGAATCTCCGAAAGCTGCGCGGCCGTGCTCATTGCGGAGCCGGACAACCGGTATGACAAGAACGCCGTGCGCTGTGAGATATCTGGGTTGCGAGTCGGTTACCTGAGTCGCGAGGATGCTAAGGAGTTCAGCGAGTACATGCGCCGTCAAAATGTGCGCTCGATCCGCGTTGCGGCGACCGTTTCCGGTGGTTGGCGAGACTCAAAGAGTGAGGGTTACTACGGCGTGAGCGTCGAAGTTCCAGCCGAACTCATAGACGCGTAGCGCTACGCCTTCCTTTCTCCCTAAAGGCGTAGCAGGGACGAAATTGGGGACGAAATAGCCCTTCAACGCCGTTCTTAGCCGTCCTCACCTTCCTCGGGACTACTCTTGCCGAGAGGCGTTGAACGGCTTTGGACGTCCGCCGACGTGGTTCGAGTCCAATCGCGCCTACCAACACCTTCCCCCAGTCAGCGTCTTGACAGGCATAGGCCACGAATTCGGCACGCTTCGCCCCACCGCCGGCATCGCTCGGGTGTGGAATGCCCAGCCATCAACGCCGCTTCTGCAGCTTGGACGCCTTTCCGTAGCGCCTGCCATGCCATTCGGGGCGCTCGCGCGGCACGTCGAGCGCTCTGCCCTCGCGCTCCGCGCTCAGCCGGCGAAAAAGCTCGGTCGCGAAATCGACGAAGAGCCGCACCTTGGGCGTATTGCGCTGGGCGGCGCGGTAGAGCGCGTACACCGGTGGCGCGTCCCGCTGCTCCCAATCGCGCAGCACGGGCACGAGCCGGCCGCTGCGCACGTGTTGCCATGCCGTGAGGGCGCTGAAGCGAACGACGCCTTCACCCGCGAGCGCCGCGAGCGCGAGCGCGTCCCGGTCGCTGCTCGCGAGCCATCCGGACACCGTGACCGACTCGGCGTCGCCGCCCCGATGGAAGGCCCAGAGGTCGAGAAGCGTGCCTTCCGGATTGCGGAAGCAGAGGCAGTTGTGCTGCGCCAGGTCCGAAGGACGCTGCGGGATTCCGTGGGAGGCCCAGTAGGCCGGCGACGCAAGCACGTGGTAGCGCGTCTGGCCGATCGGGCGCTGCACGAGGTCCGAGACGTCGTGCCATCCGAAAAGCAGGAGGACGTCGGCCGCGTCCGCGTCCGGATCGGAAAGGCGGCTCACGATGCGCAGGTCCAACTGGATCTCCGGATAGCGCGAATGGAACTGCGGCAGCGCCTCGACGAGACAGTTCTGAAGCACGAACGCGGGGGCGCCGATGACCAGCGTTCCCCGAGGACGCGACGCCGCGCCGCTGACGGCGTCGTCCGCATCGGCGAGCTGCTCGAGCAGCGTCTGGCACGTGTCCAGGTAACGCGCGCCATCGGCGCTGAGCGTGAGGCCCTGCGTCGTGCGCTCGAAGAGCGTCGCGCCCAGGGCCTTCTCCAGGGCGGTGATGAGCTTCGAGACCGCCGGGACGCTCACGTCGAGCCGGCGCGCGGCGCCCGAAAGGGTACCCTCCCTGGCGGCGGCGACGAAGTATTGCAGCGCGCGAAGCTTGTCCATGGCGCGGCATTATGCTTAAACCTTCGGTTAAGGCGCAATTCATCCGTCGCGCCCTTACGTGCCGGGTTCGCCGCCCATAGAGTTCGGGCTGGTCACCCTTCGGAGAAATCACCCATGAAACGAGCCTCGCGCCTCATCGCCATGCTGTTGTCTGCCGCGCTCGCGGCGTCGCCCGCCGCCGCGCAATATCCGAGCAAGCCCGTCCGGCTCGTGGTGCCGTTCCCCGCCGGGGGCGCTACCGACGCGGCGGCTCGCACCGTGGGCCAGGCGCTCTCCAGGTCGCTGGGCCAACCGATCGTCGTCGAGAACAAGCCGGGAGCCGACGGAACCATCGCCGCCCAGGCGGTCGCCGCGGCGCCCGCGGACGGCCATACCCTGCTTTTCGCGGTCGCCTCGATGATGGCGCTGCCTTACCTCACGAAGCCGGCGCCGTTCGAGGCGGGCCAGTTCGCGCCGGTGTCCACCGTGGGACGATTCGCATTCGGCCTTTACGTGCATCCCTCGGTACCGGCCAATTCCGTGCAGGAGTTCGTGGCGTACGCACGCGCGAATCCCGGGCGTCTCAACTTCGCTTCCGCCACCATGAGCGAGTACCTGGCGGCGGCGCAGTTCATGAAGGCGACCGGCATCGAGATGACGCGCATTCCGTACAAGGGTGGCGCGCAGGCGATTCCCGACCTGGTCGCGGGTCGCGTGCACGTCTATTTCACGCCGGTCGGCCCGCTCGCGCTGGGCCACGTGAAGGAGGGGCGCCTGCGGCTGCTCGCCACGCTCACGCACGAACGGCTCGCGGTCGTCCCCGACGTGCCGACGCTCGCCCAGGCCGGCGTCCAGGGCGTCTCCGTGCCCACGCAGCAGATGGTGCTAGCGCCCGCCGCCACGCCAGGCAGCATCGTCGATCGGCTGGCACGCGAAATCGGTGCGGCGCTGCAGGACGCTTCCGTGCGCTCCGAACTCGACAAGCAGTCGCTGATCGTCGAAGCCTCGACGCCATCGCAGCTCGGCGAGACGATCCGGGAAATCTCGCGCGAATGGGCGTCCTTCGTGCGCGAACATCACTTGGCGGAGCCGTGAACGTGGAAACCCGCACGATGGACGAAGCCGCGCGGCTCCTCGGGCTGATCAACGCGAACTGGTCGACGCAGGCCATCGGCGCGGCCGCCGAGCTCGGCATCGCCGATCACCTCCACGCGGCGCCTTCGGATGCGGCGCAGTTGGCCGAAGCGACAGGCTGCGATGCCGGCTCGCTCGGCCGCCTGCTGCGAGCCCTTGCGAGCATCGGCATCTGCAGCGAAGGCCCCGACGGGCGTTACCGCCTCGAGCCGGCAGGCGGGCTGTTGCGCGACGGCGACGAGCCATCCCTGCGGTCGTGGGCGATCTGGTCGGCCCGATGCCAGTGGGACGTGTGGGGCCGCCTGCTCGATTCCGTGCGCAGCGGCCGCAGCGTCCGCAACCTGCTCACGAGCCGCGAGGGCTACGCGCACCTCGAGGCGCAACCGGAAGCGGCGAGCGTCTTCAACAGGGCCATGGTCGACATGACACGTTTCGTGGCCGCTTCAGTGCGCGACAGCTACGAGTTCTCCCGGTGTGGCCGCGTGGTTGACGTGGGAGGCGGGCACGGGGAACTGCTGCTCACGATCCTCGCCGCGAACGAAAACGTGCGCGGCGCCATCGTCGATCTTCCGCATGCGCGCGCCGGTGCCCTGGCGGCCATCGCAAGAGCCGGGCTCGATTCGCGCTGCGAGTTCGTCGCCGCCGATTTCTTCCAGACCCTTCCCGATGCGGACACCTACATTCTGAAAAGCATCCTGCACAACTGGGACGATGCACGCGCCGCGGAAATCCTGCGCCGATGCCGCGGCAAGGTCCTGCTGGTGGAGCGCTTGATGCCGGACCGCCCCACAGCCTCGGTGGCGGACCAGATCGTCGTGCGCGGCGACCTCAACATGATGGTGGGGCTCGGCGGCCGGGAGCGCACGCTGGCGGAGTTCGACCGCCTGGCGGCCTCGGCCCGTTTTCGGCGCGTGCGCCAGTGCTCCATCGCGTTCGGGTACAGCCTGATCGAGCTGGATCCTGAGGCGCCATGAGCCCTCGCGCGCGGTGTTGGGGCGGCGAAGTCGCAGGCGAAGATCGCGCCTTGTCCCGCATCGAGCCCCGTCATTCCGGGTGCCTTGCCTGGAGCCTCACCACCCAGTCGGGTTTCACGACGGGCGGCCGATAGGTCGCATCGAGGCGAGTCTCGCGACCCGATGCCATCGTCCGGCACTCGAGTTCCCGCAGCCACAGTTCGTGGAGATGGGAACGGGCATTTTCCTCGTCGGCGAAAACGTAGCCGATCGAATCGATGCGTTGCCCGGCGCCGAGCGCTTGGTAAAGACGCGTCGCGCATGCGTCGAGCATTTCCGCCTGGGAAACGGTGCGCCCGTGCACCGGAATCGCGAGCCGGCGTTCCGCGGCAATGTAGATGCCCGCGATCTTGTGCGTATAGACGTAATCCGACTGGATGAAACCGCCCTTGTCGTCGATGCCCATGCGCAAATGACCGGGCATCGCCTGCGCGAATGCGGTGTCCGGATCGGCATCGGTTTCGTGGAACTGCACGAAACTCGTGTCGTTCGGGCCGCGCGCAAGGAGCCACGGCCCGTGGTCGAGCCAGCGGCGCGAAACCAGGCGTGAATGGCCCGCGCCTTTGAAGGCACACGCCCAGCCCAGTGGGAAATGCAGGTCTCCAAACCCGGGTCCGGGAAAATCCGGCCGGCTCGACCACGCAGGATGGATGGCACCGAAAGAAGCCAATTCAAAGGGAAGCGCATCCAGCCAATCGACAATGGTCGAGCCGTCGTACCGGACGGAGGGCGCCGACGCCTTGACCACCATGTCCTTGGTATAGGCGAGGAATACTTGGTAGCCTTCGTCCCAGGCGGCGAACACTTCGCGGCGGCAGTGCGGTACCCAGCGCTCGATCCAGTCGGCCGATGGTGGCCTCGATTGGTCGTCGACGTTCAGCACGCTTGGCGCGCCGCGTGCGAAAAGCCCGGAGGCGTGCACTGCGGCGAGCAGTTGCGGCAGGTCACGGCCGCTCAGGCTGACATGCAGGGGCTTCGCGCGCATCGTCTCCAGCGTCATTTGGGCTTAGCCAATCCGAGCCACGTCCAGAATTCCGGCTTGTCGAGATCGCCCGCGGCCGACAGCAGGCGGCGCTCCCCGGCGGCATTGAACACCTCGAACGTGAGCACATTCTGATGCAAGGCGAGCTGTTGCTTCATCCATTTGGCGTTCGCCTGGACGCCCTCGGGAATCGGGAACGTGTAGGTGGCCTTGCGTAGCGGTTGCCCGGCGACCTCCAGCTTCTTGCTCACCATGAGCATGTTGTCCGAGAACTGGCCGAGGTCGTGCTCGCCGAGCGGTCCCGAAACCCGCTTCAGCTCGTGGATGGCATCGCCTTCCACCAGGTCCAGTATCCGCGATTTTTCGTATGAGCTTCCGAGCGACTTGAGCTTCGCCACGTCAACCTCGACGTGCTGCGCTCCCGTGGGCGAAAGCGTCGCCTTGTACCAGCTTTCGAAGAGGTTGCCCTTGTCCGAGCTCGCCAGGCCATCCGTCATGCGTCTCATCTCGCGGTAGGACGCCTGGCGCATCGCGTCGTCGACGTTGGTCCACGGCAGGTCCGGATACCGCACGCGCGCCAACGCTTCGTTCGGATGCGTCATCTTGGCGAGAAGCGCGTCGCGGTACACGTCCTTCAGCGAATGGCGCACGGCATCGACCGGGCGCCCCCTGAAGGATGGCTTCATGCCCTCGAGCACCTTCACGAGATCGTCTTCGCTGGCGATGAGCTTTTCGTCCTGAAGCAGCTTCTGGAAGGGGGCGAAGCCCTCGGAGCCCTTGAAGGCCTGGAGGGCTTCCGAAGCGGTGGCTCCGAGCGGAACCGTGTCCTTCAGGCCCCTGACCGGGTTGTACCAGGTGTGCGCGCCTTCGTCGTAACGAAGCCCCGCGCGGTACTTCTCGATGAAGTCGGCCTTGCTCTCCGTCGTGGCTCCGGTCTGCTGCAGGCGGCTCCACGTGAGTACCGCGTCTTCCTCCGCCTGGACCGGGGCGGACGTGAGCGTGCGCTGCAGCAGCGCCTTGATGTCTTCGAGGCCTTTCGCCTCTTTCAGGTCCTTGATCGCGGCATCCAGGGCGTTGCGCCGGAAATGGAAATACTGCTTGAGGCCTCCCAGCTCCTCGGCGCCGTGCTCGTACACGATGGCCTTGATCTCGGCGTACTGGCGGTTCGTGAGGTTCGGGATGATGCAGATGCTCGCGCAGTGCGTCAGGATGTCCCGGACGACCGGGTCCATGTCCTTGTAGAGCGCCTTCGCGCCGGCGTTCGCCTCCAGCGCCGCCTTCGTTTCCGTGTTGAGCCCTTCCTCCCACCTCGCAGCGAGCCGCTCGGTGTTCTTCGCTTCGTCGCCGGCGACTTCCGCGAGGCGTGCCTCGAGCTTTTCCGCGAGTCCGGGGAACTTCTCCGCCTGCCTGGCCAGGTCGGCGTGTGCTAGCTTGGCCGCCGCATTCTCCTCGGCGCTCAGCCGGCCGAGCGCGGCCAGCCGCTTCGCCTCCTGCAATTGCCGCGCGGCGGGAGCCAGCGCCTTGAACGCGCTGGCGGCAGCGCCGATGTCGACGACGGCTCCCACGATGCTCAGCGCGAGCCAGAAGAGCGAGGGCTCGTCCTGGGAAATCGCCTGGGCCTTTTCGAAATCGGTTCCCGAGGCCGCGGATTGGATCGCGTACTCCTTCAGGTCCGAATACGCGATGGTCACGCTCAACGCGGCGCTGCCTATGCCTGCCGCGATCGTGATGCCGGCAACGAGGCTGCTTCCTCCCGTCGGAATGGCGGCGAGGATGCCGAGGGCGATCGCAAGGGCGGCGATCGCGAGCTTGAAGTACGTGTCCTTGCTCTTCTCCTGCTCGATCTTGTCGTTGATGACCCTTTCCTGCATGCTTCCCGGCTTCACGTTCAGCGTGGACTTGGTCCCCGCGACGATGCTCTCGAGCTTCCAGACGCTCAGCTCGCCCTCGTCGATCGCCCAGCGCGTCTTGTAGATGTTCGCGAGCTTCTCGTTCGCGTCCTTGTTGAGCATCTCCGCCACGTCGGACGTGGGCGCGCCGGAAACCTTTTCGAGCTTGTCGGCCGACGCATCGAGGTAGGCGGTGCCCTTCGTGGTCGTGGTCGCGAACGACGCCAGGATGGGGAATTCGCTGACGGCCGCGGCGCGATCGAGCAGATAGTCGAATTCGACCTGCTCGAATTCCTTCTGCCAGCGCGCATGGCCCGCCTGGTCCTTGACGTAGAGCGTGCCCATGGATTCGCCATCGCTGTCCACGCCCATGTATCGGGTCTCTTCGGCCCATTTCTTCGACAGCTTGCGCAGCCTGTCGGCCAGCTTCTTCGCTGCATCGCCCAGGCCTTTCTTCGCGGGCCCTTCCTGCATCGAATATTTCGCCCCGTAGTATTCGATGGTGCCGTACCTCTTCGTCATCGCGGGGTTCATCAGGACGCCCTGCACCCCCTCCGTCTTCAGGCCGTAGCGCTGCTGCTCGGCCTGGACCTTGGTCTCGCTCAGCTGCAGCATCGCTTCGAGCACGACCTTCGACCGGAGCTCGAACTGCTCGAGGAACTTGAGGGCTTCCAGGCGGACGTCCTTGTAGATCCGCATGACGACCGGGGCGGTATTGGCCACGAGCTGTTGTTCGGCCATGTCCCGCTGCGCGTCGATGGGCGATCGAACGCGTGTGCCGCTGCCGTATGCGTGCGCCGAAACGCCGAAGCCCACGACTTGCGGCGGTATCCCCTTGTCCTCGACCATCTTCAGGTACCAGCGGTCGGCGCCTTCGATGCCCTCCCGCGCTATCAGTCGGCGCAGCTCGTCGGCCATGAACGCTTCGTCCGTCGTCATGACCACGCCGCGGTAGTAGTAGAGCGGCTTGTTCGGCGGCGCATGGGCGCCCTGGCCTTGGGCCCCGGCGTTCGGGTCGGGCTGCCGCTGGATGGTCTCGGCAGATCGCGGGGAGACGCTGTTCTGGGCGACGTGCGCGAGCTCGTGGGCGAGCAGGCGCTTGCCCTCGCGCTCCGCGGGCCGGTATTCGCCAGGGGCGAAGGCGATGTGCGCGCCATGGGTGAAGGCTCGCGCACCGATCGAGCGGGCGGCCTTGGCGGCCCGCGGGTCGGTGTGCACGCGAACGTGGCCCAGGTCGTGGCCGAACCGTGGCTCGAGCTCGCTTCGCACATCCGGCCCGAGGGGCTGGCCGCCGCTGCGCACGGTCGAGGCGATTTCGTCGAGGTTGCGCACCGTTTCGGCGCTGGCGCCGGGTTCCATCTTCGCGGCGATCCTGTGCTCTTCGTCGCAGCTGTCGCACGGCACGGCGCTCGCGCACGAGCTGCATTTGCGCGCGAGCCGCGAGCCGGGGGTTGCCGCAATGGCCGGTACATTGGCTCCCGACATCACCGTGTCGGCAATCTGGTCGGCGTCGCGCTCGTCCGGATCGGACGGTTGGGTCAGGGCCATCTTCGCGCGAATGCCGCGTGCCTTGAGCGATCCCTGGATCGCAAGGTTGCCCGCGGCCTCCAGGCCCGGTTGCGCATCGGAGTCGGCGGCGATGCCCCTGCGCCGCACGTGCGGCATCGCGCTGGTCTTCGAATCGCGCACGGTCTGGGCACGCGAAGCCTTCGCGGACGTGCTCACGGCGGACGATGGGCGGCGTCCGCCCGCAGCCAGGGGTGATACAGCTGGAAATCGGCCAGCGTCGGGGCCTTGCCCTGCTTCGCCATCTGCCGCGCGAGCGCCTGCACGATCTCGCGCATGCCGATGGCGCCGCCGTATTGCGCCGCGAGGAACGCCGCGTCGAGCACCACGTTGCGGATGTCGCCGCCCGCGAGCTCGAACTGACGGGCGAGGAACGGGAAGTCGATGTCGTCAGCGCGGGGCGCGCGCGCCGGGAACATGCCGCGCCAGAGCGCCTCGCGCTGCGGCGCATCGGGCGTGGGGAAGTCGACCACGTAGTGCAGCCGCCGCGCGAACGCCTCGTCGATGTTGCGCTTCAGGTTGCTCGCCAGGACCACCACGCCATCGTGGTCCTCGAGCTTCTGCAGCAGGTACGCGACCTCGATGTTCGCGTAGCGATCGTGGGCGTCCTTCACCTCGGAGCGCCGGCCGAAGATGGCGTCGGCCTCGTCGAAGAAGAGGATCGCGTTGCCGTTGCGCGCGGCGGCGAACACGCGGTCGAGGTTCTTCTCGGTCTCGCCGATGTACTTGCTCACGAGCCCCGAAAGGTCGACCTTGTACAAATCCAGGCCCAGCTCGCGCGCGATCACGCTGGCGGCCATCGTCTTGCCGGTGCCGGATGGACCGGCGAACAGGGCCTTGACGCCGGTGCCGCGCGCGATGCGCTCAGCGAAGCCCCAGTGCGCGTACACGACGTGGCGCATGCGGATCGCCGCGCACAGCTCGCGCAGGCGCGTGAGGGCGGTGGCGGGCAGCACCAGGTCGTTCCAGCCGTGCTGCGGCGCGACCTTGCTCGCGAGCGTGCCGAGCCGCTCCTCCGACTGCGCGCGGGCGCACGCGGCGAGAAGGTCCGCGCCCGGCATGTTGCCTCGGCCACCCGCGGCGCTCCAATCGAGCGCCGTGGCGATGGCGGCGTGGATGCCGGAGTGGTTGAGCCGGAAGCGGCTCGCGAGCTCGGCGCAATGCTCCTGCGGCAACTCGATGCCCGCGGCGCCGAGCGCGCGCGTCCACAACGCGTGTCGTTGCGCGTAATCGGGCGGCGCGAGCTCCAGTTGCAGCGCGCGGCGACGGCCGAGGACTTCGCGCCATGGCGAGCCCGGTTGCGCGAGCAGCACGATCGGCGTGGCGTCGAGAGCCGGGACGTCCAGCAATGCCTGCGCCTCGGCCTGCAGGTGGCCTTCGCGATCGCACAGCGCCTCGAGGCCGCGTACGCAAAGGAGCGCCGGCATGAGCCGCAGCTCGACGAGCATCGGCTCGAGCGCCGCGGCGGGCGCCAGGCCGCTGCGCCGCGCCTGCGCGAAATCGAGATCGCGCAAGGCGAGGCCGAGCTCCCTCGACAACGCATGCACCGCGGTGCGACGGCCGCATCCGCGCTCGCCGAGGAGCACCAGCACGGCTGGCACGTGCCGCGGCGTGCGGAAGATCGCGGCAAGGCCGCGCAGCTTCGCGAGCGGCTCCGCGGCGATCACCGCGTCGTCGTGCGCCGCGTCACCTTCGCACGGCGCAGTCGCGGCGGGCGGCCCGATGCCGAGCAGGAAGCCGGCGACCGGGGGCGCGAGCGCGAAACCCTCGTTCAGCCGGGAAGGACGCGCGGCCGGCGGCTCGATCGGCTCGATGAGGCGCTCGGAGCGCAGCTTGCCCGCGGGCGCCAGCGCACGCGCGCATTCGGCCGCATCGGCCCCGCCCACCAACCGGCGCGCGAGCTCGAGTGTCGGCCATTTGCGCGCGACGTCGTTGTTGAGGTACGCATAGAGCGTCTCGTACTTGAGGTCGAGCTCGGTGGCGAAGGCGAGCAGCAACAGGTCCTGCTCGAGCGGCGTGAGCGCGAAGGCGGCGGCGAGCCGCGACCAACGCGGCCCGAGCGAGTCCGCGATCGCGAGCGCGGGCTCGGGCGGCGGCATCTCGAAATCCGGCACGCGCGCCGCGACGAGCGCATCGACCTGCTCGTCGCTCACGTACAGGCCGCGGAACTCGTCGAGCGAGAGCTCGTGGCGCGCGCGCAGCCGCAGGATCTCGCGCTCGATCCGGCGATCGAGCGCGGCGAGCGCGGATTCGTAGTGCGTGCGGCCACCGCCGTCCATGATCAGCTCTCCGTGAAGATGGCGAACGGGCGCGTGTCGAGCGCGGGCCAGCGCCGCTGCCCGCGATTGAGGCCGGCGAGGTTCAGCATCAGCGCGAGCGGCGGCCGCGCGAGTCGCACCACGATGCGCGCGTCCTCCGGCTCGACCGTCGCCGCCGCTTCCAGGAAGTTGCGCCGCGCATGGCGCAGGTGCGTTCGCGCGAATCCCGGAATCCGCTGCAGGAAGGCATGCACCACGCGCTGCGCCGCGACCGCGATCGTGCGCGGCCACGCCGAGCGGCCCGTGGCCGCGCCAAGCAGGTAGTCGAGGTCGTCGGCGACGGCCTGCGCCTGTGTGTCGTCGCACTCCGCGGACGCCGTCGCGCCGCACGCACGCGTGCAGGCGCGCCAGGTCCCGCCTTCATCGATGCGCACGCGCCAGGCGCTTCCGGCGAGCTCGACCCGATGCCACGCGTCGGCGCGCCGGCCGGCCGGGTCGCCAGCGAACATGCGTTCGAGCCCGCGGCGCCGTTCGCCTCCCAGCGTATCGAGCCACTCCCGGGCCGCGGGAAGATCGAGCGTGGGATCGACGCCAAAGAGAGCGCGCCACGAGCCGTCCGCGAAGAGCAGGGGCGCGCGGTCCGCGCCGAAGCAGGTGGCGAGCACGAGGAACGGCAGTGCGACCTCGGCGCGAGTTCCGCAGGCGTCTGGCCAGCCGCGCGTCGCATCGGCCCAGGGAATCGCCGCGAGATCGTCGAGCAGCAGGAAAGCGCCGCCGAACGGCGTATGGGCGTGCGGCGATGGCGGCGCGGACGCACGCGCGGGATCGACCGCGCGTTCGAGCCATGCCTGGCGCGCGCTCCTGGGGAGCGATTCCCATGCCGCACGCACGCTCGCTTCGCAGCTGGCGAGCGGGGCGGGCAGGCCGTCCACGGCGACTGCGAGCTGCTCCGCCGTGAAGCCCCCGATGGCGAGCGCTTCATGGAGCAAGCCCAGCCATTGCGCCGCCGCGACCATGGC
>DASTGG010000265.1:0-26506 GCA_035719385.1 Usitatibacter sp. | reverse complement strand
AACTCGTAGCTGATGGTCTGGCCGGGCGCGATGGAGCGGTACTTGTCGCCGGGCGAGACCATGGCCGAGTGGAAGTCCATCGAGTGCATCATCGGCGCCGCGGTGAAGGACACGCCGGGCATCTTCTCGTCGGAGCGATTGGTCATCGAGAAGCGGATGCGATCGCCCACGCGCGCACGCACCACCGGCCCGGGCACCTGGTCGCCGAACGTCCACGCCGAGAATTTAACGCCGGGGGCGAGCTCGATGACCTTGTGCGTCGTATCGAGGCGGATCTCCTTGACGGGCGTGGTGTCGAGCGGCTTCACCGCCGCGTCCATCGACAGCGCCGCGCCCGAGGCGAAGGCGCCGGTGTGCCGCTCGGAGGTGACCGTGGCCGCCGTCGGGTTCCAGTCCATGTGGCGCGTGTCGTACTTGTCCGTGCCGTAGGCCATCGTCTGCGCCGATGCCTCCTGCCCGCCGCGGTGGCAGGCGGTGAGCGCGGCCAGCAGGCCCACCAGCGTGATGCACGTGCCGCAGGAACGCCACATGCCGCCTCTCCTCGCTCGAAATGAGTGTGGTGGATTGGGCACCCGGCGCAACGGTTTGTTGCGCTTGTCGGCGCGGTCCTACCGGAGGAGGATGCATGCCCCCATCGCGGGATGGCTCGACCGGACCATGAGCGCGGCGCTTCCCGCGGCGCAGGGGCGCGGCGCCTCACGCGGCGCCGGCGAGCTCCTTCACGTGCGCGGCCACGCTGCGCGCGAGGTGGAACAGGTGGTATCCCCCCTCGAGGCAGGAGACGATGCGGCCCTCGCAATGGCGCTCGGCGACTTCCACGAGGCGGCGCGTGATCCAGCGGTAGTCTTCCTCGTTCCAGCGCAGGTTCGCCATCTCGTCGGCGCGATGCGCGTCGAAGCCGGCGGAGACGAAGATCATCTGCGGGCGGAAATCGTCGAGCCGCGGCTGCCAGATGTAGTCGAACGCTTCGCGCAGCGCCTCGCCGGTCGAGCGGCGGGGAAGCGGCACGTTGGCCATGTTGGGGCCGAGCGGCGTCTCGCCCGAGAACGGATAGAGCTCCGCCTCGAACGTCGAGACCATGAGCGCGCGCTCGTCGCCGGCGAGGATGTCCTCGGAGCCGTTGCCGTGATGCACGTCGAAGTCCACCAGCGCGACGCGCTCGAGCCCGTGCACGTCGAGCGCATGGCGCATGCCGACCACGACGTTGTTGAAGAAGCAGAACCCCATGGCGGCGTCGCGCGTCGCATGATGCCCCGCCGGGCGCACCGAGCAGAACGCGCGCGCCGCCTCCTTCTTCATCACGAGGTCCGTCGCGAGCACCGCCGCGCCGGCCGCGCGCAGCGCCGCGCCGAGCGTATGCGGGTTCATCGACGTGTCGGGGTCGATCGCGACGTAGCCTTCCGCGGGCGCGGTCGAGAACATGTTCTCCACGTGCAGCGCCGAATGCGCGCGCTGCAGCTGCTCGCGCGTGGCGAGCGGCGCGTCGTACGGCACCAGCAGCTGCATCACGCCGGTGGACAGCAGGTAGTCCGATATCGCGTCCAGCCGCTCCGGGGACTCGGGATGCCCCGGCCCCATCTCATGCCGGCGGCAATCCGGGTGCGTGATCCAGGCGCACGTGGTCAAGCCAGGCGCGTTTCCTTGGCGAGGTCCTCGAGCTGCCGGCGCATGGCGACGAAGCCGTCGCGCACGGCGACGTAGACGTCCTCGTCGTCCTTGAGCGCCGAGAGGTCCTTGCCGGGCACGCGTACCTCGATGGCGACCGCGAACTGCCGGCCCTGCGAGTGGTGCCGCAGGGTTTCCTCGATCGTCACGCGGCAGCGGGTGATGCGCGGGTGGAAGCGCTCGAGCTTCGACGCGTCGGCGCGGATGCGCGTCTCGAGGGCGTCGGAGCGATCGATGTTGCGGAACGTGATCTGGAGGGGAACCTGCATGAAGACATCCTCGGAGGGTTCTCTACGCCTCGATCGTGGCAGCCCCCTCCCGGGACGTCTTGATGCCTGTCAAACCGCCTCATTCCACGACGAGCGTCCCCTTCATGTTGGGGTGCAGCGTGCAGATGTAGTCGAAGCGGCCGCGCTTCGCCGCCTTGTATTTCCACGTCCGGTTGGCGCCGATCTCCTTCGAGTCGAAGCTTCCCGCCGAAGTGACCGTGTGCGGGAACGGATCCTTGTTCACGAAGGAAACCGTGGCGCCGCGCTTCACCGTGAGCGTGGCCGGCTCGTAGCGCGTGCCATCCATCACCACCCTGTTCTTCGCTGCGGCATCCGCGCCGAGCGCCGCGGCGCCCGCGAGGGCCAATGCCCCCGCGAGCGCCGAGACCGATGCGAGGCGGACCTTGCTCACGCGCCGAGCTTCGACTGGATCTGCTTGGCGTGCTGCAGGTGCGCGTCGATCGCCGGGCGCACCTTCTCGATGAGCGCCTTCAGCTCCGCGTTCTTCGCGTTCGGGATGAGCGTCTTGTCGATCGCGTCGAGCACGGCCTGGTGGTAGGTCACTTCCTGGTCCACGTAGGCCTTGTCGAATTCCTTGCCCTTGAGCTTCTTCAGCTTGGCGACGTTGTCCTTGCCGCCCTTGGCGAGGCTCTGGCTGGTCGGGTTGTCCTCCGGCTTCACCTTGAGCTTCTTCACGAGGTCCTTCGCCTGCTTGTTGACGCCGGTGTGGTCGGTGACCATCTGCTTGCCGAACGCCTTCACGTCGGGGCTCGAGGCCTTCTTCTGCGCGAGCTTGCCCGCGTCGATGTCCACCTGGTTGGCCGTGACGACGATGTGCGCGATCTGTGCGTCGTTCGGCGCCTGCGCGAATGCGGTGCCGGCGGCGAGCATGGCGGCAGCTGCGACGATTCCCTTGAGATTCATGAACTGACCTCCTGTGTCGTTGTGGAAGAGGAAACGATGGCACGTTCTGTGCGCCATTAGATGGATCCGGGCGGGTCCCGCGTTCCCGGCGCGATTATCCCCCTCGCCAGGCCGCCCGCGCCTCGGCAACCAACTCCCCCTCCCGCCCCTCGTATCGCGGCGAGAAATGGAACGGCACCACCTGGCGGGCCCCAACGATACCCGCGATCGCGCCGGCCTGCTGCGCGGTGAGGTGGTTCTTGCGGCTGGCGTGCTCCGCGTCCGCCTGCAGGAAGACGCACTCGATGAAGAGGATGTCCACGCCGCCCAGCAGCGCGGCGAGCTGCGCGACGTTGCCTTCGCTGTAGCGCAGGTCCGTCACGTAGCCCACCCGCCGGCCGGGAACGACATCGAGGACCACGTGCTTCAGCTCGCCCACGGTGCGCTCCTCCTCGTGCGCGCCGAGGGCATCGCGCCAGCGTAACGCGATGGGCGTCGCTTCCGCGGCGCCGGAGAGGACGGCGGCCTTCAGCTCGCGCAGCCACGGCCCGGGCGTGACGCCCAGCTCGCGGACGCGGTCGGCCGCGACGTTCACATGCGCCTTCTCTTCCATGGCGTAGGCGATGCACGGGATGTCGTGATCCACGAAACGCGCGCGCACGCGGAACGTCGCCTCGTCATGCAGCACGTCGCCATCCGGCGCGAAGCCGCCGGCGTCCTCGCGCACGAAGCGGTTGCGGCTGGAAAAGACGGCGCGCTTTCCGCGGCCACCGGGATCCACCTCGCAGGCCTCGATCACGAGCCCGACCTCGTAGCGATGCACGACGTTCCAGCTGTAGGCGAGGAACTTGTGCTCCACCTGGCCCGCGAAGCCCGGCCCGCCGAAGAGCACGATGCGGTCCTTGCGGCCCAGCACCACCCGCAGCAGGTGGTCGAAACCCGCGAAATGGTCCATGTGCGCGTGCGTGACGAACGCGTGCGAGACGCGCATGAGCTTTCGCGGCGGCAGGCGCGAGATGTCGCCCAGGTCGAAGAGCACCGCGCGGCGCTGGTCGCGGAAATCCACGTACAGGCCCGGATCGCCGAACGCCTCGTTCACGAGGCGCGGCTCGAAGAGGTGGCTCACGGGACGGCGGGACGCACCGTCAGCCGACGGTCGGCCGGCCTGGGGGTGCGTCCCCGGGTTGCGACGGGGTGGGGCGCACCGTCTGCCGCGCGCTCACCGCGGCGATCGAAATCTCGCGCAGGAAGATCATCAGGCACCCCGTGAGGCCGGCGACGGCTGCGGTGAACAGGATCGCCACCGGGCGCGAAAGATCCGTGGCGATGAAGGCGCCCACGAACGCGACCCCGATCAGCAGGCACACCATGAGCGCCGAGAGCACGGCGAGGGCCGAGGCCCAGATGACCAGCGTGATGCGGCGGTTGAGCATGCGCAGCTCGAACCCGGCCTGCTCGCGCCGCTCGGCCATGTATTCCGGCAGGTGCTCCTCGAGCACGCGCCTGCGGTCCACGGCGCGCGCGAGCCGCGTGATGAGCACGTTGATGATCGTCGCGATCGCCGTGAGCAGGAACACGGGCGCGATCGCGAGCTGGATGACCCGCGCGATGTCGTAGAAATGGCTTTCGCCCGGCATGGGCGGATTCTAAGCTCAGATCTCCACGCGCGCTCCGAGCTCCACCACGCGGTTGGCCGGGATCTCGAAGAAGTCGGTGACGCTGCCCGCGTTGCGCGCCATCGCCGCGAAGAGGCGGTCGCGCCAGAGCGCCATGCCCACGCCCTCCGCCGGCACGAGCTTCTCGCGCGACAGGAAGAACGACGCATCCATCGGCTCGACCTGCAGCCCCCACTTGCCGCAACGCTCGAGCGCGAGCGGCACGTCGGGCCGGTCCATGAACCCGTAGCGCACGGTCACGCGCCAGCAATCGTGGCCCAGCGGCTCGCACGCGATCGCCTCCCCGGCCGGCACCCAGGGCACTTCGTCGAATTGCACATGCAGGAAGACGTTCTTCTCGTGCAGCACCTTGTAATGCTTGAGGCTGTGCAGCAGCGAATGCGGCGTGGCGTCGGGCGCGGAGGTGAGGAAAACCGCGGTGCCGCTCACGCGCTGGACCCTCGAGGCGAGGACCGAGCGCAGGAAATCCTGCAGGGGAAGCGAGGCGGCGCGCAGCTGGCGCACGAGCGAAGCGCGGCCGCGACGCCACGTCATCATCACCGTGAAGGCCACGGAGCCGAGCAGCAGCGGAAACCAGCCGCCCTCGAGAAGCTTGTGCATGGCGGCCGCGAAGAAGGTGAGGTCGAAGAGCACGAAGAAACCCGTCGCGGCGATCGCCACCGGCAACGCGTATCGCCATTGGTAGCGGATCACGAAGAAGGTGAGGAAGGACGTGACGAGCATCGTGCCCATCACCGAGACGCCGTACGCCGAGGCGAGATTCGTCGAGGAGCCGAAGCCCACGACGGCTGCGGCCACCATCGCGAGCAGCAGCCAGTTCACCGCCGGCACGTAGATCTGGCCGATGGTCCTGGCCGACGTGTGCTGCACCGCCATGCGCGGCAGGTACCCGAGCTGAACCGCCTGCTGCGTCATGGAGTACGCGCCCGAGATCGTGGCCTGCGAGGCGATCACCGTGGCGGCGGTGGCCAGCGCGACCATGGGGTAGAGCGCCCAGTCGGGAAACGCGAGATAGAACGGGTTCTCGAGGGCGTCGGGCCGGGCGAGCAGCAGCGCGCCCTGGCCGAAATAGTTCAGCACCAGGCACGGCGCCACGACCGAGAACCAGGCGAGCCGGATCGCGCGCTTGCCGAAATGGCCCATGTCGGCATACAGCGCCTCGGCGCCCGTGAACGCGAGCAGGACCGAGCCCAGCACGAGGAAGGACGCATAGCCGTGCGCCGTCACGAAATGCAGCGCGTACGCAGGATCGAGCGCCCGCAGCACCTCCGGTGCCTTCACGATGTTCCAGACGCCCGCCGCTCCCAGCGACGCGAACCACAGCAGGCACACGGGGCCGAAGATCATCCCGACCAGGCCCGTGCCGTGGCGCTGGATCATGAAGAGCGCGGCGAGGATCCCGAGCGCGATCGGCACGATATACGGCTTGAAGGCCGCGGTGCCCACCTCGAGGCCCTCGATGGCGGACAGGACCGAGATCGCGGGCGTGAGCACCGCATCGCCGTAGAAAAGCGCGGCGCCGAAGACGCCCACGATCATGAGGGCGGCGGAAAGCCGCGGCCTGTCGCGCACCGAGGCCGTTGCGAGCGCGAGCAGCGCCATGATCCCGCCCTCGCCGCGATTGGAGGCGCGCAGGATCAGGGTCACGTACTTGAGCGTGACGACGATCATCAACGACCAGAAGATCGCCGAGATGCCGCCCAGGATGTTTTCCGCCACCAGCGGGATGCCGTGCTGCGGATTGAACGTCTCCTTGACGGCATAGAGCGGGCTCGTCCCGATGTCCCCGTAGACCACGCCGAGGGCGAGCAGCGCGAGAGTGAGCGTGGCCGGGCGTGCCGCCGCGGCTCCTTGGATGGGATGGCCCATGGCGCGGCGCATGCTACGCGCCAAACGCGGCGATGGAGCGGGCCGGGCCTGATTCTTTACGGCTTCTTTACGCGGCCCGGGTTTAAAGTGCACGCATGGACAAGGCGTTCGACTGGCCGGGCTACGCGTGGGCCGTCGCGGCGACGACGGCGGCGACGGGCGCCGGCCTCGCCATGTCGCCGCGCTTCGACCTCGTGAACATCGCGATGGTGTACCTGCTCGCGGTGGTCATCGTCGCCCTGCGCCACTCCCGCGGCGCGGCCGTGCTGGCGTCGGTGCTCTGCGTGGGGACCTTCGACTTCCTGTTCGTGCCTCCCCGGGGAACGTTCACCGTCGAGGACGTCCAGTACCTCTTCACCTTCGCGATCATGCTGGGCGTCGCGCTCGTGATCTCGGGGCTGACCCGCAGGACGCGGCGCCAGGCGCGAGCCCAGGCGGCGCTCGAGCTGCAGGCCGAGACCGAGCGCATCCGCAGCGCGCTGCTCGCGTCCATTTCGCACGACCTGCGCACGCCGCTCGCGGTGATGACGGGCGCTTCCTCCACGCTCGCCGAGCGCGGGGAGGCCATGACGCCGCAGGAGCGCCAGCAACTCGCCGGGAGCGTCTTCAACCACGCGCGCGAAATGTCGGAGCACGTCGGCAAGGTATTGCAGATGACGCGCCTCGAGACCGGGGCTGTCACGCTCGCGCGCGACTGGGCCTCGATCGGCGAGATCGCGGGCGTCGTCCTGGCGCGCCTCGCCGACAGGCTGGGCGGGCATCGCGTCGTCGTCGAGATTCCCGGCGACCTGCCGCTCGTGCGCGTGGATGCGGGACTCGTCGGCCTGGCCCTCGCCAACCTGCTCGAGAATGCGGCACGCCACACGCCGAAGGGCACGGTGGTGCGGCTGAAGGCCACGGCGGCGGACGGCGAGATCGAGGTGCGCGTGGAAGACTATGGCGGCGGCCTCGCCGACGGGGATCTGGAGCGCGTGTTCGAGAAGTTCCATCGCGGCACCGTCGAAGGCTCGAAGGCCGGCATCGGGCTGGGACTCGCGATCTGCCGCGCGATCGTCCGGCTGCATCGCGGACGCACCTGGGCCGAGCGCGTGCCCGCGGGCGGCACGGCCTTCTGCTTCACGCTGCCCGTCGAGCCGGTCGCGCCGTCGTTGCCGCAGGAAGCGCCGGCATGAGGGAGCCGCGCCCGACCATCCTCATCGTCGAGGACGAGCCGGAGATCCGCCGCTTCCTGGGCGCCTGCCTGGCCGCCGAGGGGTATCGCACCGTGGAAGCGGGCAACGCTCGCCGCGGTTGCATCGACGCGGGAATGCACAAGCCCGACATGGCGTTGGTGGACCTTGGCCTGCCCGGCGGCGACGGCCTCGACGTGATCCGCAGCATCCGCGAGTGGTCCGCGATGCCGATCCTCGTGCTCTCGGCGCGCAGCCACGAGCGCTCCAAGATCGACGCCCTCGACGCCGGCGCCGACGATTACGTGACCAAGCCGTTCGCCGTGGGCGAGCTGCTCGCGCGCGTGCGCGCGGGACTGCGGCACGCGGCGCGCGCGCCGACCGGCGAGACGGCGCTGAAGCTGGGGCGCGCGACGGTGGACATCGCGGCGCGGCGCGCAACACGGGAGGGCGCCGAAGTGCACCTCACCGCGACCGAATATCGCCTGCTGGCGCTGCTGGCGCGCCATCTCGGCATGGTCGTGACGCACCGCCAGCTGCTCACCGAAGTGTGGGGGCCCGCGCACGCGCAGGACACCCACTACCTGCGCATCTACATGAAGCAGCTGCGCGACAAGCTGGAGGACGATCCGGTGCAGCCCCGGTACCTGCTCACCGAGCTCGGGGTCGGCTATCGGCTCGTCACGGACGACTGATCGTTCACGCTATCGCGGATGCGCCGTTGCGGTACGGATAGCCCAGCGCCTCCGCGACCGCGCGGTTCGTCACCAGGCCCTCGTGCACGTTGAGGCCGGCGAGCAGGTGCGGGTTGCGCCGCATCGCGTCGCGATAGCCCTGGTCGGCGAGCGCCAGCACGTACGGCAGCGTGGCGTTGTTGAGCGCGTAGGTCGACGTGCGCGGCACGCCGCCGGGCATGTTCGCCACGCAGTAATGCACGACGCCGTCCACCACGTAGGTCGGATGCGTATGGGTCGTCGGCTTCGACGTCTCGAAGCAGCCGCCCTGGTCGATCGCCACGTCGACCAGCACGGAGCCGGGCTTCATGCGCTTCACCATGTCGCGCGTCACGAGCTTCGGCGCCGCCGCCCCGGGCACCAGCACTGCGCCGATCACGAGGTCGGCCGAGAGCACGTGGCGCTCGAGGTTGTCGCGATTGGAGAAGACGGTGATCGCCCGCGCGCCGAAGAGGTCCTCGATGCGCCGCAGCTTGGCGAGGTCCCTGTCGAGCACGACCACGTGCGCGCCGCTGCCCACCGCGATCTGCGCGGCATTGGCGCCGACCACGCCCGCGCCGAGGATGACGATCTTCGCCGGCGGCACGCCGACCACGCCGCCCAGCAGGATGCCCATGCCGCCCTGCGCCTTCTCGAGGCAATGGGCGCCGGCCTGGACCGCCATGCGCCCCGCGACCTCGGACATGGGCGCGAGCAGCGGCAGCCCGCCGCCGGGCGCGGTGATCGTCTCGTAGGCGATGCACACGGCGCCGCCATCGACGAGCTCGCGGGCCTGCTCGGGATCGGGCGCGAGATGCAGGTAGGTGAAGAGGACCTGCCCGCGCCGCAGCCGCTTGCGCTCGGCCGCCTGCGGCTCCTTCACCTTCACGATCATTTCCGCGCGCTCGAAGACATCGGCGGCGCCGGCAGCGATCTTCGCGCCGGCGCGCGTGTAGTCGGCGTCCGTCGCGCCGATGCCGTTGCCCGCCCCCGCCTCGACGAGCACCTCGTGCCCGTGCGCGGCGATCTCGCGAACGCTCGCGGGCGTGAGACCGACGCGATGCTCCTGGTCCTTGATCTCCTTCGGTACGCCGATGAGCATGGAAGGCTCCAGCACGTGGGATCCGGCATTTTCGCAAATTGGCCGCGCGTTGACTGCCATCAACGCGCCTACACTGGCGGGCGATAGCCTCGAACCAGGAAAACCGCCATGGCCCGCATCCTCGTTCTCTTCGCCACGTGGCACGGACAGACCCGGCGCATCGCCGAGACCATCGGCGAGGCGCTCACGCGCGAGGGGCATCGCGTCACCGTGCGCTCCGCGCTCGAGCCCGCGGCGGCCGACGAGATCGCGCACGCGGACGCCGTGGTCATCGGCGCGGCCATCCACCGCGGCAACCACCACAAGGCGCTCGCCCCGCTGGTGCGCGGCCACCTCGAGGCATTGCGCGCGCGTCCCAACGCCTTCTTCTCCGTGTCGCTCAGCGCCGCCGGCAGCGAGCGCCAGCGCGGCATCGCGCGCAGGATGATGCAGAAGTTCCTCGACGCGACCGGCTGGCGGCCGGACGAGGCGTCGATCTTCGCCGGCGCGCTGCAGTACAGCCGCTACCACCTCCCGCTGCGCCTGATGATGCGCTTCATCGCGACGCTCGCCGGGCGCGACACCGACCCCTCGCGCGACTACGACTACACCGACTGGGCCGAGGTCGAGCGCTTCGCCTCGACGCTCGCGGCGCGGCTGCCGCGCGCGAAGGCCGCCTGAGGTCCTGCGGCCCGCGCCGCGCGTGCCTTCACCCCGCCGGCGGGCGCTCCATGAAGTAGTGCAGGTCGCTCTCCTGCGTCACCACGAAGCCGTGGCGCCGGTACAGCGCGAACGCCGGATTCCATCGCAGGCATTCGAGGCGTACCGGGAGCCGCCGCGCATCGGCATCGCGCAGGATCGGGCCGAGCACCTGCGTGCCGATGCCGCGGCGCTGGAAGCGTGGCGCGATGTAGAACTCGCCGATGCGGATGTGGTCGGGATGCTCGTCGATCGCGATCGTGCCCACCGTTTCGCCGTCGCGCTCGATGCGCAAGAAGCGCTTGGCGCGCCACTTCTCCTCCATGATCGCGCGCTGCTCGCGCTCGTCCCAGCCCCAGCGCTCGATCACGAGCGGGCCGAGCGCGGCCTTCTTGAGCGCGTACGCGACTTCGAATTCCTCCGGCTCGCGCCGCATCGGGACTAAAGCCGGAAACACCGAGTCACGCTGGGAAAGCGGAGCCAAGAAATGGAGTGCCTTGCTGGAACGGCTCGGCCCTTTTCAGTGTCACTCATTGTTCCCGCGTTGGCCGCCAGCGCAGCGCAGGGCTAGCAGCACTCCCCGCCCTCGCGCTTGGGACAGCCGTCGGGCCGCGCCGCGGGCTCGAGCGGGCAGCGGTTCAGCTCGAAGGGCGAGCGCTGCAGCAGGCAGGTGAGCGCGCTGCACGCCGAGCCGAGGACCCAGAAGAGCAGGAAGCCGAGCGAGTATGCCCCCAGCCGCGTCGCGTGCAGCGGCTTGCCGAAGGCCTGCAGGTCCTCGGGATCGACGAGCGTGAAGACGATGCCGACGGCGGGAATCGCCATCAGGAAACCGGGCCACAGCACCCACATGAGGCGCTGGCCGAGCACGCCGCCTAGCGGGGCGCGGCGGCCAACGTCACGCCCGACTGCGGGGTTGTCCATTCGCCCATGATGCGCCATGTGCCCTCCCCGTCCTCGAGGCGCAGTTGCCAGCGGCCGGGCGGCGGCTCGCGCAGTGCGCCTTCGTAGATGCCCGGCGCGACGGCGCCGAGAACGATCGACTGGTCATCGCCCGCCCGGGCGCCGTGGAAGAGCGCCAGGCGAAGCGTCGGAGGCGGCGTGATGCCGGGCGCGAGCATCACCCGCACCCGCCGCCGCTCCTCGTTGAACAACACCTGCGCCGACACGCCGAGGTCGCTCGCGCGACCTTCCCGCGCGAGCACCTTGTTGATGCCGAGCCCTTGCTTGTAGTAGTCGTCGGCCACCAGCCCGTCGTTGGTGCGGATGGCGATCGCCATGGTAATGCCTCCGGCCACGACGACGGTAGCCGGGCCCAGCATGAGCAGCCACGGCCAGCGTTCGCGGTACCAGGGGTTCGGCGCGTCTTCCTTCATCGTGTCCTCGATCGTCTGCTGCGTCGTGGCGTTCATCGGATCTTCGGCACGATGAAGCGGGATTTCTCGTGGAGCGTCACCTCGCGGCCCTCGCCACCCACCGTCTTCAGCACGAACTCGATCGGCTGCGAGCCTTCGGTGTCGTGCGGCACGGCCTGCACGCGGACCGCGATGGTGCGCGAGGAAACCGGGTCGATCGTGAAGAACTTCTCCGGCGTGTCGGGCACGATCTCGAGGTGGGCGAGGTGCCGCGACGGCTCCACCGAGAGCGTGAAGCGCTGCGCGCGCTCGTCGGTGTTCATGATGAGCAGCCGGTAGACGTTCTCGACGTGCTCGTCGTCGATCTGGCGCGCGATGGCGGCACGGTCGCGCATCACGTCCATCTTGAGCGGCACGCGCAGCCAGAGCGACACGCCGGCCGCCACCAGCACGGCCGCCATGAGCGCGGTGTAGATCAGCACCCGCGTGCGCAGCACGCGCGCGAGGATCTGCTTCGCACCCCAATGGTTCCTGATGGCGTTCTCGGTGGAGTAGCGGATGAGGCCCTCGGGGTAGCCCATCTTGCGCATCACCTGGTCGCAGCCGTCGATGCAGGCCGCGCAGCCGATGCACTCGTACTTCAGGCCCTCGCGGATGTCGATGCCGGTCGGGCAGACCTGCACGCAGATGTTGCAGTCCACGCAGTCGCCCAGCCCCTTCGCCTTCGCATCGACCTTGCGGCCGCGGCTGCCGCGCGGCTCGCCGCGCTCGCGGTCGTAGGTGATGACGAGCGTGTCGTTGTCGAACATCACGCTCTGGAAGCGCGCGTACGGGCACATGTACTTGCACACCTGCTCGCGCATGAAGCCCGCGTTGCCATAGGTGGCGAAGCCGTAGAAAAAGATCCAGAACGTCTCCCACGGCCCGAAATCGAACGTGCGCGTCGCCTGCACGAGGTCGTGGATCGGCGTGAAGTAGCCCACGAAGGTGAAGCCGGTCCAGAGCGAAAGCACGATCCAGACGGCGTGCTTCGCGGACTTGAGCGCGGCCTTGCGCGCCCCCAGCGGCCCGGCGTCGAGCTTCATGCGCGCCATGCGGTCGCCTTCGATCAGGCGCTCGATCCAGAGGAAGAGCTCCGTGTACACCGTCTGCGGGCAGGCGTATCCGCACCACAGCCGGCCGGCGATCGCGGTGAACAGGAACAGCGCGATCGCGCTCACCACGAGCAGCGCCGTGAGGTACACGAAATCCTGCGGCCACAGCACCAGGCCGAAGATGTAGAACTTGCGCGCGACCAGGTCGAAGAGCACGGCCTGGCGCTCGTGCCATTGCAGCCACGGCAGGCCGTAGAAGATCACCTGCGTGAGGATGACCAGCGCCCAGCGCCAGCCGGCGAACCAGCCCGAGACGGCGCGCGGATAGATCTTGCGGCGGACCTCGTAGAGGGATTCGACCTGGGTGACCGACCCCGGGGGCGCACCCCGCTCACGGTCGCCCGCCGGGCGGCCGGCCTCGGGGTGCGTCCCCGGGGTCGCCGCGTGGATCGGGACGACACGCCGCGCGCGCTCGGTGGAGCTCTTCATTTCGCGGAGCTGGTCCTCATCACGTTGGCGGCCGGCTCGTCGCGATGCGACAGGCCGTACACGTAGGCCGCGAGCACGTGCACGCGCGGCTCGCCCAGGAATTCCTTGTGCGCCGGCATGCGGTTCGTGCGGCCCTTGGTGATCGTCTCGATGATCGTGGCTTCCGACGAGCCGTAGAGCCACACCTTGTCCGTGAGGTTGGGCGCGCCGATCATCGGGTTGCCCTTGCCTTCCGGCCCGTGGCAGGCCGCGCAGATCGTTTGGAACTTGGCCTGGCCGCGAGCCGCGCGGGCCGCGTCGTGCGTGAGCCCGGAGAGCGAGCGGACGTAGTTGGCCGTGTCCTTGATCGCCTCGGCATCGCCCACGGCCGCGCCCATGGGCGGCATCGTGCCATTGCGGCCGTTCATGATCGTGGCCTTGATGGTCTCGGGCTCGCCGCCGTAGAGCCAGTCGTTGTCGGTGAGGTTCGGGAAGCCGCGGCCACCGCGCGCATCCGCCGCGTGGCATTGCGTGCAGTACGTCATGAAGAGCTTCTCGCCCACGACGCGCGCCTCGGGGCTGCGCGACAGCGCCTTCAGGTCGGCGCTCGCGAACTTCGCATACAGCGGCCCGAATTCCTGCTCGGCCACCTTCACCTCGTGCTCGTATTGCCCGGTGGAGCTCCAGTTGTAGGCGCCCGACCACGAGCCCAGGCCGGGGTAGAACCAGAGGTAGGCGAAGGCGAACACGATGGTGATCACGAACATCCAGATCCACCACCGCGGCAGCGGGTTGTTGTACTCGTCGAGGTCCTCGTCCCAGACGTGGCCCGTCTTGTCCGGGTCGCTCGCGACCTTGCGCCGGCTCATCGACAGCAGCAGCAGCGCGCACGCGACGATGCTCACGAGCGTGATGCCCGCGACGTAGAAGCTCCAGAAGCCGCTGATAAAGTCACTCATCTTGCTGATCCTCGTCGAGCGGCAGCCGCGCCGCCTCGTCGAACCGCTTCTTGTTGGCCGGATGCACCGCGTAGCCCACCACGCCGACGAAGGCGAGGAACGACACCACGGTCACGGCTTCGCGCAGGAGGTTGATGTCCATGGTCACCTCGTCGCCTTGAGCGCCGTGCCCATTCCCTGCAGGTAGGCGATCAGCGCATCGAGCTCGGTCTTGCCCGCGAGCGCCTGCTTCGCGCCCGCGATGTCCTCGTCGGTATACGGATGCCCCAGCATGCGCAGCGCCCTCAACTTGTCCTCGATGTGCGAGGCGTCGGCGGGCGACTTCGCGAGCCAGGGGTAGGCCGGCATGTTGGACTCGGGCACGACGTCGCGCGGGTTGGTGAGGTGGATGCGGTGCCATTCGTCGCCGTAGCGGCCGCCCACGCGCGCGAGGTCCGGGCCCGTTCGCTTGCTGCCCCACTGGAACGGGCGGTCGTAGACGAATTCGCCGGCGACCGAGTAGTGGCCGTAGCGCTCGGTCTCGGCGCGGAAGGGCCGGATCATCTGCGAGTGGCAGTTGTAGCAGCCTTCGCGCACGTAGATGTCGCGTCCCGCGAGCTGCAGCGCCGGATAGGGCTTGAGGCCCGCCACGGGCTGCGTCGTCGAGCGCTGGAAGAAGAGCGGCACGATTTCCACCAGGCCGCCCACGCTCACCACGAGCACGATGAGGATGATCATCAGCGCGCTCTTGCGCTCGATGAGGTCGTGTGTCAGTTTCATTTGCCTGTTCCTTCGCGATCACGCATGCGCCGCGGCAGCCGCCGGGATCGGCGCATCCACCGAGCGGCCGGCCATCACGGTCTTCCACGTGTTCCAGCCCATGATGAGCATGCCGGTGAGGTACATGAGGCCGCCGGTGAGGCGGATCGCGTAGAAGGGGTACGTCGCCTTCACGCTCTCGACGAAGCTGTAGGTGAGCGTGCCGTCGTCGCTCACCGCGCGCCACATGAGGCCCTGCATGACGCCCGCGATCCACATGGCGGCGATGTAGAGCACGACGCCGATGGTGGCGACCCAGAAGTGCACCTCGATCGCCTTCACGCTGTGCATCTCGATGCGGCCCACGAGGCGCGGGATCAGGTAGTAGAGCGAGCCCATGGTGATGAAGCCCACCCAGCCCAGCGCGCCCGAGTGCACGTGGCCGATCGTCCAGTCGGTGTAGTGCGACAACGCGTTCACCGTCTTGATGGACATCATCGGGCCCTCGAACGTGGACATGCCGTAGAACGAGAGCGACACGATGAGGAACTTGAGGATCGGGTCGGTGCGCAGTTTGTCCCACGCGCCCGACAGCGTCATGATCCCGTTGATCATCCCGCCCCACGAGGGCGCGAGCAGGATGAGCGAGAACAGCATGCCGAGCGACTGCGTCCAGTCGGGCAGCGCCGTGTAGTGCAGGTGGTGCGGGCCCGCCCACATGTACGTGAAGATCAGCGCCCAGAAGTGCACCACGGAGAGCCGGTACGAATAGACCGGGCGCCCCGCCTGCTTGGGAATGAAGTAGTACATCATCCCGAGGAACCCCGCGGTGAGGAAGAAGCCCACGGCGTTGTGCCCGTACCACCACTGCACCATCGCGTCCTGCACGCCGGCGTAGGCGGAGTACGACTTCCAGAAGCTCACGGGCACCGCGGCGCTGTTCACGATGTGCAGCAGCGCGACCGCGAGGATGAAGCCGCCGAAGAACCAGTTGGCGACGTAGATGTGCGAGACCTTGCGCCTGGCGAGCGTGCCGAAGAAGACGACCGCGTAGGCGACCCAGACCACCGCGATCAGCACGTCGATCGGCCACTCGAGCTCGGCGTACTCCTTGCCCTGCGTGTAGCCCAGGGGCAGCGTGATCGCCGCGGCCACGATCACGAGCTGCCAGCCCCAGAAGGTGAAGGCCGCGAGCCCGTCGGAGAAGATCCGCACCTGGCTCGTCCGCTGCACGACGTAATAGGACGTGGCGAACAGGCCGCAGCCGCCGAAGGCGAAGATGACGGCGTTGGTATGGAGCGGCCGCAGCCGCCCGTAGCTCAGCCACGGGACCGCCGGCGTCATCTCCGGCCAGAGCAGCTGGGCCGCGATGAAGACCCCGACCAGCATCCCGACCACGCCCCAGACGACGGCGGCGATGGCGAACTGCCGGACGACCTTGTAGTTGTACGTGCCCTGCGCTTGCATGACGAGTCCCTCGCACTCCGCGATGGCCTCCATTTTGGCGAAGGGAGCCGCACCCCCTTTGATCGGGATCAAGCGATTCCCGCCAGTGGGAAGAAAGCCCGCTAGGAATAGTCCTACCCGAGCGGGGGGCGGTGGCTCCCCCCGGGCTCTGGCTTGCTCCTATACCCCCGCCCCGGGGCGAGCGCGATGCTGGAGACATACCAAAACGACTCGGCGGAGACGCAGCATGGCGAACGACTTCCCCTTCATCCCGGGATTCCTCCCGGCCCTCGAGCGCTCGCCCGAGGCCCAGGAAGCGCGCATGCGCCTCGACCGGACCATCCGCAGCGGCACCTTCACGTCGCGGGCCCGCGCGATGATCGCGCTGACGGTCGCGCACCAGAGCGGCTTCGACTACTGCATCTGGGCGCAGGCCTGCATCGCGCGGGCCGTGGGCCTGAGCGGCGAGGAGATGATGCTGGCCGGCATCGGCACGGCGCTCGACCGGCGCGATGCCGCGATCGTGAGGCTCGCCCGCGAGATCGCGCGCTCGGGCACCTTCGCCGAGCAGGAGGTGCGCCGGCTGCCGCAGGACCCGATCCTCACGCGCGCCGAGATGCTCGAGGTGGTCGCGAACGTGGCCGCCGCGGTCATCGACAACTACATCATCCAGAGCGTCGCGCCCGAGAACGCCCGCGCCGCCCACACGCGCCGCGTTTGAGAATGCGGAAAAGCGCAAACGCAGAGTGAAGGGTCATTCGACCTCGCTCACTCTGCGTTTCGGTTTTTTTCTTAAGGCAGCAGCAAGAAGTCTCGCCTAGAATGCGCGGGTGCAAGCCCCGCCACACTCCCCGCCCCAGACCCCGCTCCTGAAGCGACTCGGCCCCGGCCTCATCACCGGCGCGGCCGACGACGATCCGAGCGGCATCGCGACCTATTCGCAGGCCGGGGCGCAATACGGCTTCGGCCTGCTGTGGTCGGTGCTGCTCACCACGCCCCTCATGATCGGCATCCAGATCGTCTCGGCGCGCATCGGGCGCGTGACGGGGCACGGGCTTGCGGCCAACATCCGCGACCATTTCCCCGCGTGGCTGCTGCATGCGATCGTGGCGCTGCTGGTGGTGGCGAACACGATCAACATCGCGGCCGACCTGGGCGCCATGGGCAACGCGATGGAGCTGCTCCTGGGCGGCCCCTCGTCGGTCTATACCCTGCTCTTCGCGTTGATCTCGCTGGTGCTGCAGATCTTCGTGCCGTTCCCGCGCTACGCGCCGATCCTCAAGTGGCTCACGTTGTCGCTTTTCGGGTATGTCGGCACGCTACTGGTGGTGCACGTGCCGTGGGACCGCGTGACGCTCGAGGCCCTGCTGCCCCGCGCCGAGTTCCGCCCGGAATACATCGCCACGCTGGTCGCGGTGCTGGGGACGACGATCAGCCCGTATCTGTTCTTCTGGCAGGCCTCGCAGGAAGTCGAGGAGCAGCGCGCGACCGCCGGCCACGAGCCGCTGCGCGAGGCGCCGCACCAGGCCGACGAGCACCTGCAGCGCATCAAGATCGATACCTGGATCGGCATGACGTTCTCCAACGTGATCGCGGTGTGCATCATGATCACGACGGCCGTCACGCTGCACACGGGCGGGCCGGTCACCATCGAGACGGCGGAGCAGGCGGCCCAGGCGCTGCGCCCCATCGCGGGCGACTTCGCGTTCATGCTCTTCAGCGCGAGCATCGTGGGCACGGGCCTGCTCGCCGTGCCGGTGCTCGCGGGATCGGCCGCGTATGCCGTGGCGGAGTCGCACCGCTGGCCGATCGGGCTGGGCCTTCCGCTGCTCGAGGCGCGCAACTTCTACGCCGTGGTGTCGGCCGCGACGCTCATCGGTGTCGCGCTCGACTTCTCCGGCATCGACCCGATCAAGGCCCTCATCTTCAGCGCAGTCGTGAACGGCGTCATAGCCGTGCCCATCATGGCCGTGATGATGCTGCTCGCCACGAAGCCCGACGTGATGGGCCCCTTCGTGGTGAAGCGCCGGCTGCTCGTGCTGGGGTGGCTGTCCACCGCGGTCATGGCCGCGGCCGTCATCGCGATGTTCGCGACGCTCTGACCGGGGTGCGTCCCCGGGGACGCACCCCGGGGACGCACCCCGGGGACGCACCCCCGATTACGGAACCAGCACGGCCGCGCCCTGCAGCCGGCCGTGGCGCAGGTCGTCCAACGCCTCGTTCGCCCTCGCCAGGGGATAGGGCGTCGTGTGCGTGCGGATCGGCAGGGTGGCCGCGATGCGCATGAACTCGGCGCCGTCGCGGCGGGTGAGGTTCGCCACGCTGCGCACGGCACGCTCGCCCCACAGCAGCGAATAGTCGAACGACGGGATCGCGCTCATGTGGATGCCGGCGCACACCACGACGCCGCCCTTGCGCACCACGCCGAGCGCGGCCGGCACGAGCGCGCCCACCGGGGCAAAAATGAGCGCTGCGTCGATCAGGTCGGGCGGCCGGTCGCCCGAGGCGCCCGCCCAGGCGCAACCCAGGCCGCGCGCGAAGCGTTGCGACGCCTCGTCGCCCGCGCGCGTGAACGCGAACACGGTGCGGCCTTGCGCCACCGCGACCTGCGCGATGATGTGGGCCGCCGCCCCGAAGCCGTAGATGCCCAGCACGCGCGCATCGCCCGCCATCGCGTAGGCGCGGTAGCCGATGAGCCCCGCGCAGAGAAGCGGCGCCGCGGCCACGTCGTCGTAGTCCCCGGGCAGGCGTACGCAATAGCGCGCGTCGGCCACGGTGTACGCCGCGTAGCCCCCCGGCCGGTCGAGACCGGTGAATCGCGGCGCATCGCACAGGTTCTCGCGGTCGCGCGCGCAGAAGGCGCAGCGTCCGCAAGTGCCGCCGAGCCATGGAATGCCCACGCGCTCGCCGAGGTCGAACCGCCCCGCTTTCGGCCCCAGCGCGGCCACCTCGCCCACGACCTCGTGCCCGGGCGTCACGGGCCACGCGCTGGCCGCGAGCTCGCCATCGACGATGTGCAGGTCGGTCCGGCAGACCCCGCAAGCGCGCACCCGCACGAGCACTTCGCCCTCGTGCGGCTCGGGAACGGGAACCTGGTCTTCGCGCAGCGGCTCGCCGGCCGCATGCAGGCGCATGGCCAACATGCGCCGCAGTCTAGCGCCGGCGCGAGCCTCGCGCCGGCGTCCTCATGCGTGCTCCTCGGCGGGGGCCCAAGCGTGCGCGAACGCCTCGAGGAAGCGCTCGAGGTCGCGCTGCGCCAGGCGCTCGATGCCGGCCGCCTCGCGGCGCCCGCCGCCCGTCGCGAACCCGCGGCAGAAGTCCACCGCGAGGGGCGCGTGCCCGCGCGGCGATCGCACGCTCACGCCGAAGATGCCGCCGCCCAACGGCGTGATCACCGCCTGCGCCTTGTGCGGCGTGGCGAGCGCCAGCCGGTTGGCGAACTCGCCGCTCACGCGCCGGCTCCACGTGGCATCGGGCAGCACGTACGCCTCGGCGAAATCGTCGCGGCGCAGCGCCGGGATGCCCATCGCGTGCTCGAGGTCCGTGCGCCGCTGGCGCGCGATGCCCGCGATCACCGGTTCGCGCCGCATGAGGTCGAACGGATCCTCGTACTGGTGCACGAGGCGATAGGTGGCCTTCGGCGGCAGCGTCACGTCGGCGAGCGTCGCGCCGTAGGCGTTGTAGTTGAGCGTGTTGCCGAGCTCGCGCAGCCGCTCCAGCGCGTCGGCATCGAGCGCGAGCGGGGCCGCCAGGCGCCCGGCGAGATCGCCCAGCCCGTCGCCGAAGGCCCCGACCACGGCCCAGGCGCGGTAGCGCCCGCCGAGATGGCGGTCGACCAGCGCGCTGGTGCATGCGGAGCCGCCGGTGTCGATCACCGGCTCGAGGTCACGGTCGGAAGGGACGGCGCCCGCATAGTGGTGGTCGAAATAGCGCACGTGCGCGCCCTGCGCGAGCAGGCGCACCAGCGCCGCGCGGTTGCGGTCGAGCGAGATGTCGAGCACCGTCACCACGTCGCCCTCGCGGGCCGCCACCTGGTCGAGCAATGCGATGTCGTGCTTGAGCCCCGTCACGAGGACGGAGTCCAGCGGGTCGGCGAGCCTCAGCTGGTGGAGCGCGCAAATGCCGTCCGCATCGCCGTTGAAGACGTCGTAGTAGCGCATGCGCGTCACGGGGCGACGACACGGAAGCGCCGTGCGAGGTTCTCCACGGCGCCCTGCCATTCGCTGGGATGCGTGGTATCCACCACGACGCTGTGCAGCCTCTCGTCGGGCGCGAGCGGCTCCGCATGCGCGAGCTGCCATTCGAGCACCCGCGCATCCGCATCGGATGCGTCGTGCCCCTCGCGCTTGCGTCGCTGCGCCCGCGCCCGCAATACGTCGGCCGCGGAATCGCAGCGCAGGATCTCGAACGCGGCGCCGGCATCGCGCGCCACGTCGCGGAACGCGTCGCGCTGCTCGCGGTCGAGGAAGGCCGCGTCGACGATCGTGGGATAGCCCGCTTCGAGGGACTCGCGTGCGAGCCGGGCCAGGTGCCGGTACACGCGCGCGCTCTCGCCCGGCGCATAGGCGCCCTGGGCGGGCGCGGCGGCGAGCGAATCGTGCGCGCCCACGCCGGCCATGCGCTTGCGCTCCACGTCGGAGCGCAGGCGGATCGCCTGCAGCGCCTCCATCAGGCGTTGCGACACGGTGGTCTTGCCCGAGCAGGACAGGCCCTGCATCACGACGAGCAGCGGCGCGCCGCGGTGCGCGAGGCGCCGGCCGAGCTCGAGGTAGGCGAGGCATCCGGAATGGGGACCGGCGAGGCTCGAGCCCGCGCGCTGCTGGCCGGCGCGGATCCCGGCCACCTTCGCACGCACGAGCGCGCGATAGACCATGTAGTAGCGCAGCAGCGGCAACGCGCCGTAGTCGCCGGTTTCCTCGAGGTAGCGGTTGAGGAAGCGGGCGGCGAGGCGCGCGAGGTCGTGGTGCACGAGGTCCATCGTCGTGAACGCCACGTCGCTCGTCACGTCGCTCCAGCGCAGCCGCTCGTTGAACTCGAGCGCATCGAAGAGCGTCGGGTGCCCGTCCACCAGCACGATGTTGGCGAGGTGCAGGTCGCCGTGGCACTCGCGCACGAAGCCCTCGGCCTTGCGCCGCGCGAAGAGGCTGTAGAGAAGCTGGTGCTGCGTGCGCGCCCACTCGTGCAGCTCGTGCAGCGCCTCGCGCACCGGCGGCGAGCGGTCGATCTCCGCGATGTCGCTGAAGTTCTCGAGCATCGAGGTCACCACCGACTCGGGCTCGCCGAAGCTCGACTGCTCCTCCGCGCGCGGGATTTCCGAATGGAAGCGCGCCACGGACTCGGCGAGCGCGTCGATCTGCTGCGGCTGCACGAAGCGCTCCAGCGCGCGGCGCCCGAGCAGGTCCGACTGGTCGAAGCGGCGCATGCGCACGGCGTATTCGACCACCGGCCCGCCGCCGCCCACGTGGACGTTCGGCAGCTCGCCGGTGATGGGCACGACCGAGAAGTAGAGCTGCGGCGCCGTGCGGCGGTTCAGGCGCAGCTCCTCGCCGCAATAGAAGCGGCGCACCGCGAGCGACGTGAAATCGACGAAGCCGAAACGCACCGGCTTCTTGATCTTGTAGGCGTAGTCGCCCGCGAGGAGCACGTAGGAGATGTGCGTCTCGAGAACCTGGACGTTCTCGGCCGGGTGCGGGTAGCACGCGGGGTTGCGCAACGCGGCGATGAGGGCTTCGGTATGGGTGCGTTCGGCTGCGACTGCGCCGGCCGGCGTCGCCGCAGGCGTGATGACGGCCATGGGTTCCTCCCGCGTTGTCCTTCCACGGTAGCCCGGGCCGGGTCGCCCATGTTGACCCCCGTCAACGGACGCGGGATCGGCGGCCGCACAATCCGCCAATGCGGAAGCCAACCTCGCTTCCGCGGGAGGCCGTCATGAAAGTCGATTCCCGCCCCCGCTCGCTTCGCCGCCCCCCGCGGCCGGAAGTCGAGAAGCATCAATCGCTTCCGGAGGCGAAATTCCCGGACCCGGTCGTGTGCCCGAAATGCAACGCCTCGTACCACAAGGGACGCTGGAGCTGGACCGCCGCGCCGCCCGAAGCCACGAAGCTGAAGTGCCCCGCCTGCCGCCGCATCGAGGCCAACTATCCCGCCGGCGAGGTGAACCTCACCGGCGTCTTCCTGCAGGAGCATCGCGCCGACGTGCTGAACCTCGTGATGTCGCGCGAGGCGCGCGCGCGCCGCGACTTCCCGATGCAACGCATCATCGACGTGGTCGCCGTGGGCGACGGCGTGCGCGTCACGACGACGGACGGCCATCTCGCGCGCACCATCGCGATCGCCGTGCACGAGGCGTGCAAGGGCGAGCTCGACCTGCGCTTCGAGAAGGACCCGGTGTTCGTTCGCGCGACCTGGTCGCGGTAGCACGAGGTCCGGCCGAGGAAGGCAGTCGTGGTGCCTGGCCTTGGAGGCGCCGAGTTGACCCGGGAGTGAGCCTGGGTTTCGACGGCGAAAAGCGCGTTGACCGACGTGCTTGCGATGAACCCCGTCGCCTCTTCAACGCGCCCCTTTTTCGCCGTCGTGGCTCAATCCCGGGAAACGAGGGGATCGACGCACCGGAGCGTGCGGCGACGTCCGACCAGGCCCGGCACCACGACCGCCTTCCTCGGCCGGATCTATATCGTCACCGACTGCAGGTACTCCGGAATCTCGCACGTCCACCCGAGCTGCTCGGCCACGTGGCGTCGCAGCGCGTCGCTCGCGGCGGGCTCGCCGTGCGTGAGGAAGAGGCGGCGCGGCGCGCGCCGGAAGTGCCGCAGCCAGCGCACCAGCTCGTCGCGATCCGCGTGCGCCGAGAGCATGTCGAGATTGTGCACCTCGGCGCGCACCGGCACGTATTCGCCCTGGATCTTCACCTGCCCTGCGCCGCGCACCATGGCCTCGCCGCGCGTGCCGCCCGCCTGGAAGCCCGCGAACACGATCGCGTTGCGCGCATCGGGCGCGAAGCGCTTCAGGTGGTGCAGCACGCGGCCGCCCGTGGCCATGCCGCTGCCGGCGATGATCACCATGGGCCACGCCGAAGCGTCGAGCTCCATGGATTCGGCCACGCTGGTCACGTGGCGCGCGGCGTGGCGCAGCCGCTCGCATTGCTCGTGCGTGAGCCTGTGCAGCGCGGGGTGCTGCAGGTAGACCGCCGTCGCGTCGGTCGCCATCGGGCTGTCCACGTAGACGCGCAGTTGCGCGGGGATGCGGCGCGCGGCCTTCAGGCGCTCGAGGTGGAAGAGCAGCGTCTGCGCGCGCCCCACCGCGAACGCGGGCATGATCACCACGCCGCCGCGCGCCGCGGTGCGCGCGACGATGTCGGCCAGGCGCGATTCCGCGTCCGCGGTCGCATGCAGCCGGTCGCCGTAGGTCGATTCCATCACCAGCGCGTCGGCCGACTCGACCACCGCCGGCGCGCGCATGATCGGATCGTTGTCGCGGCCCAGGTCCCCGGAAAAGACGAGCGTTCGCGAGTCCGCCGCGAGCCGCACGATCGAGGCGCCCAGGATGTGGCCGCCGGGCGCAAGCGTCGCGGCGATGCCCGGGACCGGATGCCATTCGCGCCCGAACTCCACGGGTTCGAAGAGCCGCAGCGCGTGGTCGGCGTCGTCGCGCGTGTAGAGCGGAAGCGCGGGCGAGTGCTTCGAGTAGCCGAAGCGGTTCGCATGCTCGGCCTGCTCTTCCTGCAGGTGCGCGCTGTCGGGCAGCAGGATGCGGCACAGGTCCATGGTCGCGTCGCTGCAGTAGATGCGCCCCCTGAAGCCGCGGCGCACCAGCAGGGGCAGGTAGCCGCTGTGGTCGATGTGCGCGTGCGTGAGGATCACGCAATCGATGCGTGCGGGATCGAACGGGGGCTCGGCCCAGTTGCGCAGCCGCAGCGGCTTGAAGCCCTGGAAGAGCCCGCAGTCCACCAGCACGCTGGCGCCGCCGGCGGCGACGAGATATTTCGATCCGGTGACCGTCCCCGTCGCGCCGAGGAACTGCAGCTTCACGGCGCGTGCACGTACAGGCCCGGCGCGGGCATGATCGGCGCGTAGCCCGCGCGCGGCGCGCCCGGCGAGGGCGGCTTGTGCGGCGTGCCCGAATGACGCGCGAGCCAGGCGGCCCACGCATCCCACCACGAGCCGTCGTGCGGATCGGATTCGCCGAGCCATGTGTCCGGATCGTGCACGTGGTAGGGATCGCCACGCGGGCGGACCTTCACCCGATAGTGGCGATTGGGCACGCCGGGCTCGGAGACGATGCCCACGTTGTGGCCGCCGCTCGCGAGCACGTAGGTGATCTCGGTGTCCGTGAGCGCGTGGATCTTGAATACCGAGCGCCACGGCGCCACGTGGTCGCGCTCGGTGGACACCACGAACATCGGGATGCGGATGTCGGACATCGCGACCGGCGCGCCCTTCACGCGGTGCCGCCCCTCGGCGAGGTCGTTGCGCAGGAACAGGCCGCGAAGATATTCCGTGTGCATGCGGTATGGCATGCGCGTGCCGTCCGCGTTCCACGCCATGAGGTCGCTCATCGGCGCGCGCTCGCCCATGAGGTATTCGCGCACGATGCGCGACCACACCAGGTCGTTCGAGCGCAGCAGCTGGAAGGCTCCCGCCATCTGCTGGATGTCGAGGAAGCCCTGCTCCCACATGCTGTCCTCGAGGAACGCGAGCTGGCTTTCGTTGATGAAGAGGCCCAGCTCGCCCGGCTCGGTGAAATCCGTCTGCGCCGCCAGCAGCGTGAGGGAAGCGAGCCGCGCATCGGCGTCGCGCGCCATGGCCGCCGCGGCGATGGCGAGCAGCGTGCCGCCGATGCAATAGCCGGTCGCATGCACGCGCGCGCGCGGCACGATCGCGGCGATCGCATCGAGCGCCGCCATGACGCCGAGGCGCCGGTAGTCGTCGAAGGAGAGCTCGCGGTCCTCGGGCCCCGGGTTCCTCCACGAGATCATGAACACCGTGTGGCCGTGCTCCACCAGGTAGCGCACCAGCGAGTTGCGCGGGCTCAGGTCGAGGATGTAGTACTTCATGATCCATGCCGGCACGATGAGGATCGGCTCGGGGCGCGTGCGCGGCGTCGCGGGCGCGTACTGGATCAGCTCGATGAGGCGGTTGCGGAACACGACCTGCCCGGGCGTCACCGCCACGTCGCGGCCGACCTCGAAGCGCTCGGCGCCGGCCGGCCTGCGGCCGGTCACGGTGCGCTCCCAGTCCTCGGCGAAGTTCTGCGCGCCGCGAGCGAGGTTCGCCCCCGCCTGCTTCATCGTGCGCTCCGCGACCTCGGGGTTGGTCCACGGGAAATTCGACGGCGAGAAGACGTCGAGCGCCTGGCGCGTGGCGAACTCGGCCACGGCTTCGTGCCGCGCCGTCACGCCGCGAACGCCCGTCGTGGCGTTGAACCACCATTGCTGCGTGAGCAGGAACGACTGGTAGAGCATGTTGTACGGCCACGCGTGCCACTCGGGCGCATCGAACCGATGGTCCTGCGGCAGCGGCTCGATGCAGTCCGGGCTGCCCGGCTGCTGCGCCGTGGCGCAATAGGCCGCCAGCCGCATCGCCTTGCGCAGTGCCTTCTGCGCGAGCTGCATCTGCTTTCCGGGGGAGAATGCGAGGTGCGCCGCCCAGTCGAGGTACGAGCCGGCGATCGCCATGGGCGAGAGCCCGGCGGTGAAGCGCGCCGTGGTCGCATGGATCGAGCGGTCGACGATCTCCGCCAGCGCGGTGGAGGCGTACGAATCGCGCTCGAAGGCGGCCGGGGGCGGCACGGGTACGGCAAGAGGAACGTTCTTGCCCATGCGCCATTGTGCAACGGGCGCCGGGACGCGCTTTGATGACCATCAACGCACGTCCCGTCGCGGGGAATAGCGTGCTGGCATGGCCACCCTCGACCTCTGGGAACGCTGCGCGAATCTCGCGCAGCTCTGGTGGACGCGCCACGGCGGCGTGCCGGTGGAGGACGTGGCGCAGCACCGGCTGCGCGCGCTGGTGCGCTTCGCGCGCGAGCGCTCGCCCTTCTATCGGCGCCGCTACCGCCGCGTGCCGCGCGAGGGCTTCGCGCTGCGCGACCTGCCGGTCGTGCGCAAGCAAGACCTCATGGAGCACTTCGACGAGTGGGTCACCGACCCGCGCATCCGGCGCGCCGGGGTCGAGCGCTTCATCGCCACGCGCCCCGTCGGCGAGCGCTATCTCGACCGCTACGTCGTCTTCCGCAGCTCGGGCACGAGCGGCACGCCGGGCACCTTCGTGCAGGACCGGCATGCGCTCGCGGTGTACGACGCGCTGGTCATGTCGCAGCTCGGCGAGACGTGGGCGGCGGCCGCGGCGGCGCGGGCGGGCCGATGGCCGGCGCGCGCGGCGCTGGTAGCGGCCACGAACGGGCATTT
>DASTGG010000264.1:0-2290 GCA_035719385.1 Usitatibacter sp. | reverse complement strand
CTCGACATGAACCTCATTCCCGATGCCGCCATGACCAGCGCGGTGCTGGCGCTCTTCGCGAAGGGGCCGTGCACGCTGCGCAACATCGGCAGCTGGCGCGTGAAGGAAACCGACCGCATCGCCGCCATGGCCGCGGAGCTGCGCAAGCTCGGCGCGACGGTCGAGGACGGGCCCGATTGGCTGCGCGTGACGCCGCCCGCCGGCTTCCTCGGCGCCCGCCGCTATGGCGAGCCGCCGATCGCGATCGACACCTACGACGACCACCGCATGGCGATGTGCTTCTCCCTCGCCGCGTTCGGCCCGCGACGCATCCGCATCCACGACCCCGGCTGCGTCGCCAAGACCTTTCCCGACTATTTCGAGGCGTTCGCGAGGCGGGTGTCTTGAACCCCGTGCCGGTGATCGCCATCGACGGGCCGTCCGCCTCGGGCAAGGGGACGGTGGCCGCGCGCGTGGCGGCCGCCCTGGGCTTCCATTACCTCGACAGCGGTGCCCTCTACCGCCTGGTAGCGCTGCGCGCGATGCAGGACGGCATCGCGCTGGACGACGAGCCGGCGCTCGCCGGTGCCGCCGCCGGCATGGACGTGGAGTTCGGCGAGCAGTCGGTCCGCCTCGGGGACCGCGACGTGACGGTGGCCGTGCGCGGCGAGGCGGTGGGTGTGGCGGCCTCGCGGGTGGCGGCCTACCCGGAAGTGCGCCGCGCGCTCCTCGAGCGCCAGAGGGACTTCCGGCGCCCGCCCGGGCTGGTCGCCGACGGCCGCGACATGGGCGCCATCGTCTTCCCCGATGCGCCGCTCAAGGTGTTCCTCACGGCCGATGTCGCCACGCGAGCCGAGCGGAGGCATAAGCAGTTGATGGAAAAGGGAATGTATGGGAAAATGGCGGACGTGGTGGAGGAACTGCGGCGACGCGACGAGCGAGACAGCTCCCGTCCCGTGGCGCCGCTAAAGCATTATCCCGACGCGGTTTTTCTCGATACCACGAGCCTCGGCATCGACCAGGCGGTCGAGCGCATCCTGGGCTTGTGGCGGGAGAAGTCGTCGCAGTAGCGTAGGGACGGGGGATTCCCCAAGGGTGTCAGTGGGTTAGTGCAAGGCGACCCGCTGGCGTTGACCAACAACGGCCGCAAGGCCGTTCATCTGAAAGTCAGGTTTTTCATGCAGGCCCAAACCGCAACCCAACCCGCGAGCAGCAATCCCGCTGCCGAGAACAGCTTCGCCGCGCTCTTCGAGGAGAGCCTCTCCCGCCAGGAGATGCGCGTGGGCGAAGTGATCACCGCCGAAGTGGTCTCGGTCGACCCGAATGTGGTGATCGTCAACGCGGGCCTGAAATCCGAAAGCACCATTCCGACCGAGGAATTCAAGAACGACCGGGGAGAAGTCGAGGTCAAGCCGGGCGATTTCGTCTCGGTGGCCATCGAGGCCCTCGAGGACGGCTTCGGGGCGACCAAGCTGTCGCGCGACAAGGCGAAGAAGCTCGCCGCCTGGACGGCGCTCGACGAAGCGCTCGCCAACGCCACGATCATCAAGGGCGTGGTCTCCGGCAAGGTCAAGGGCGGCCTCACCGTCATGGTGAACGGCATCCGCGCGTTCCTGCCGGGCTCGCTCGTGGACCTGCGGCCCGTGAAGGACACCTCGCACTTCGAGGGCAAGGAGCTCGAGTTCAAGGTGATCAAGCTCGACCGCAAGCGCAACAACGTGGTCGTCTCGCGCCGCGCCGTCATGGAAGAGACCGCGGGCGTCGAGCGCCAGCAGCTGCTCGAGACGCTGAAGGAAGGCGCCGTCGTGAAGGGCGTGGTGAAGAACATCACCGACTACGGCGCGTTCGTGGACCTGGGCGGCATCGACGGCCTGCTCCACATCACCGACCTCGCGTGGCGCCGCGTGAAGCACCCGACGGAAGTCCTGTCGGTGGGCGACGAGGTCACCGCGAAGATCCTCAAGTTCGACGCCGAGAAGAACCGCGTGTCGCTCGGCCTCAAGCAGCTGGGCGAGGACCCGTGGATCGGCATCTCGCGCCGCTACCCGCAGGGCACGCGCCTGTTCGGCAAGGTGACCAACATCACCGACTACGGCGCGTTCGTCGAGATCGAGAGCGGCATCGAAGGCCTGGTGCACGTCTCCGAGATGGACTGGACCAACAAGAACGTGCATCCCGCGAAGGTGGTGTCGCTCGGCGACGAGGTCGAGGTGATGATCCTCGAGATCGACGAGGACCGCCGCCGCATCTCGCTCGGCATGAAGCAGTGCATGCCGAACCCGTGGGAAGAGTTCGCGATGAACCACAAGAA
>DASTGG010000263.1:0-10735 GCA_035719385.1 Usitatibacter sp. | reverse complement strand
GGAGATGCAGCGCCTTTCTCAGCGGCTGCGCCAGGCGCTCGCGCGCACGCTCGAGCTGCGCGCGAGGAGGCTCGCCGCGCTGCGCACGGCGCTCGGCCACCTCGATCCGACCCAGGTCCTCGCGCGCGGCTACAGCATCGTGCGCGACACGAAGGGCCATGTCGTGCTCCGGGGCACGGACGTGGACGCGGGCGATGCGCTCGACGTGACGTTCTCCGAGGGCGGCGCGGGCGTCACCGTGCGCGAAACGCGCTAGGCGTATATTGGCCTCGCCGCCGCACCGCCGGCGGCATCCTCGTCCATCCCAGGGAGAGCGCCATGGCCAAGAAAGACAAGCGGCAGCACGCGGAAGGCTCCACCGTCTACAAGATCATCGAGATCGTCGGCACGAGCCCGAAATCGTGGGCCGAGGCCGCGCGCAGCGGCATCGAGGTGGCGTCGCGCACCGTGCGCGACCTGCGCGTGGCCGAGGTGGACAAGCTCGACGTGAAGATCGAAGGCGGCGTGCTCACGTACCGCGCGAAGCTCAAGCTGAGCTTCAAGCTTCACGGGGAAGAGTGATCGCGGAAGCGCTCGACGCGCTGCGCGATTCGCTCCGCCACGCCGCCCGCCAGGCAATCGAACCGCTCGAGCGGCGGCATCTCGTCGTGCCCCGGTGAGGCCATCGCGCGCAGCCACGTGAGCTGGCGCTTGGCGAGCTGGCGCGTGGCCGCGACCCCGCGCGCCTCGAGCGTGCCGGCCGGCTGCTCGCCTTCGAGCGTCTGCCACACCTGCCGGTAGCCGACCGCGCGCATCGAAGGCAGGCCTTCGTGCAGCCGGTAGCGCTCGCGCAGCCGCGCCACCTCGTCCATGAGGCCCGCCTCGAGCATGGCGCGGAATCGCTTCGCGATGCGCTGGTGCAGCGCCGCGCGCTCCGAGGGCTCGAGCGCGATGCGCAACGCCGTGAACGGCAGCTTCGCCGCATGGCGCTCGGCATGGAAGGAGGATAGCGGCCGGCCCGAGAGGCGATGCACCTCCAGCGCGCGCTGGATGCGCTGCGCGTCCGTGGGCTCGATGCGCGCGGCCGTCACGGGATCCACTTCGGCGAGCCGCGCATGCAGCGCGGGCCAGCCCACGCGTGCGGCTTGCGCCTCGATCTCGGCGCGCAGCGGCGCATCCGCGGCAGGCAGGTCCGCGAGCCCGCGCGTGAGCGCGCTGAAGTACAGCATCGTGCCGCCGGCGAGGACCGGCAGCCGCCCCCGCGCGTCGATCTCGCGCACGAGGCGCAGCGCATCGTCGCGGAAACGTCCCGCGGAATAGCTCTGTGTCGGCTCGACGATGTCGATGAGGTGGTGCGGGACGCGCGCGCGCTCGGCCGCGTCCGGCTTCGCGGTGCCGATGTCGAGGCCGCGATAGACCTGCGCCGAATCGACGCTCACGATCTCGCACGGGAAGCGTTGCGCGAGCGCCAGGGCCACGGCGCTCTTGCCGCTCGCGGTGGGGCCGAGCAGGAAGACGGCCTTCACCGACCCCGCATGAAGAGCCGGTCGAGGTCGCCCATGCCGAACTGCACCCACGTGGGACGGCCGTGGTTGCAGCTGCCCGCGCGCTCGGTCTCCTCCATCTGACGCAGCAGCGCGTTCATCTCCGGGATGGTGAGCGCGCGGTTGGCGCGCACCGCGGCATGGCACGCCATGGTCGACAGGAGCTCGTTGCGCCGCTCGACGAGCGCGCGGCTCGCGCCGTATTCCGCGATCTCGCGCAAGACGGAACGCAGCAGCCCCTGCGCGTCGAGATCCGCCAGCAGCGTGGGCACCGCGCGGATGAGCAGCTCCCGCGGGCCGGTCGCCGCCACGTCGAAGCCCAGGCTCTCCAGCTCGCCGCGCGCGCCCTGCGCCTGCTCGATCTCCTCGGGCGTGGCGGCCATCGCGATGGGGACGAGGAGCGGCTGCGACGGCAGCACCGCGGCATCGAGCTGCGCCTTCAGCGCCTCGTACACGATGCGTTCGTGCGCCGCGTGCATGTCCACGACGACCAGGCCTGCCGCGTTCTGCGCGAGCACGTAGACGCCGTGCAACTGCGCGAGCGCGTAGCCCAGCGCCGGGCTCGCGGACGGCATCGGCGAGGCCGCCGCGGCACGCTCGTCCCCCACCGCCGTCGCGAACATCGCCTCGTATGCCGCCGCCGGCTGCTGCAGGCCCAGGCTCAACGTCCCCGGGTTCGGGGCGAGGCTTCACCGCCAGCGCCCGCGAGACGGCGTGGAAGACGAACTGGTGCACGGCGTTCGATTCGCGAAATCGCACCTCGCTCTTGGCCGGGTGCACGTTCACGTCCACCAGCGCCGGATCGAGCTCGAGGAAGAGCACGTAGGCGGGGTGCCGGTCGTGGTGCAGCACGTCCGCGTAGGCCTCGCGCAAGGCGTGCGCCACGACCTTGTCGCGCACGAAGCGGCCGTTCACGTAGAGGTATTGCGCATCGCGCGTGGCCCGTGTGAAGCCCGGCGCCGCCGCGAGCCCGCTCAACCGGATGCGCGGCCCCTCGGCCGACACCTCGATCGCCGACTCGGCGAAATCCTCGCCCACAAGCCGCGCGGCGCGCCCTCGCGGCTCTTCCGGCGGCATGTGCGCGAGCCGGCGCCCGTTGTGCGAGAGCGCGAACGCGACCGCGGCACGCGAGAGCGCGATGCGCGCGAACGCCTCGTCGCAGCGCGCGAATTCCGTCGCCTCGCTGCGCAGGAACTTGCGGCGCGCGGGGGTATTGAAATAGAGGTCTTCCACGTCGACGGTGGTGCCGCCCGCGAGCGCGGCGGGCTCGATCGCGGAGACGGTGCCGGCTTCGCACGCGATACGCCAGGCGTGGCGCTCGCCGGTGCGGCGGCTCACGATGGCGAGCCGCGCGACGGCCCCGATCGAGGCCAGCGCCTCGCCGCGGAAGCCCAACGTGGCGGCGCGTTCGAGGTCCTCCAGGCTGGCGATCTTGCTGGTGGCGAAGCGCGCCAGGGCGAGCGGCAGGTCGTCGCGCTCGATGCCGTGGCCGTCGTCGGCCACCCGCATGCGGCGCACGCCGCCTTCGACCAGCTCCACGGCGACGGAGCGCGCCCCGGCGTCGAGGCTGTTCTCCATGAGCTCCTTGAGGGCGGCGGCCGGCCGGTCGACCACCTCGCCGGCGGCGATCTGGTTGACGAGAAGCTCGGGAAGACTGCGGATTCGGCCCACGTTGAATGTTACACTGCGGGGGCCTTTTTCCCAGCCGTGCGCCCACTGCGCGAGGAGCGGTCCTGGACAGGGAGACGTCGCACCCGTTGGAAGCCCCGGCGTCGGGGGACAAACCGCTGCTCGAGGTCGAGCAGACCCGGCTGCTTTTCCGCTTTTCCCTCGTCGGCTACCTCGCCACGCTGCTGGTGATCTTCATCCTCGGGGCGATCCTGTGGGAGGACCTCGCCAATCCGCGCCTCTTCGCGTGGTTCGCGTGGATGACCGCGGTCACCATCGGGCGCTACGGCCTCTACAAGACTTTCATCCAGCTCGATCCGCCCTCCGAGCGGCACGCGATATGGGAAAGGCGCTTCATCGCCGGCACCATCCTCGCGGGCCTGGGCTGGATGGCCATCGGCACGCTGCTCCTGCCCGATTCGGCGCGCGTGGTGCAGCGCCTGTCCGTGGTGATGCTGGTGATGCTGCTCATGACGGGGGCCGTGGCCTATTACGCGCCGCACCGCTACGCCTACAAGATCACCGCGTTCCTGGGCCTGGTGCCGCTCGCCGTCGTGCTCGGCGCCTCGGGCGACCGCAACCAGATGTTCCTGTCGGGGCTGATCCTCATCCTCGCCACGATGCTGCCCTACGTGCACGCCCTGGTGCACCGCGGGCTGGTCGAATCGCTCACCACGCGCCGCGCCCGCGAGGTCCTCACCGCCGAGCTGCAGGAAGAGCGCAACCGGCTGCAGGAAGCCAACCAGGCGCTCGCCGGCGAGATGGTCGAGCGGCTCAAGGCGCAGCAGTCGGAGCTGCTTGCCGCGCAGAAGCTGCGCATGCACTTCGAGCGCACGCCGCTCGCCGTCGTCGAGTGGGACCGCGGCCTTCGCATTACCGCGTGGAACCCGGCGGCCGAAGCGATCTTCGGCTTCCCGCTCCACGAGGCGCTCGGCAAGGCGATCCCGCAGATGCTCGCCACCGAGTTCGAGCGCGAGAACGTGGAAACGATGTGCCGCGAGCTGCTGGACACCTGCGAAGGCAACAAGCACACGCTCGCGAACCTCACGCGCGCCGGGCGCACGATCCACTGCGAGTGGTACAACACGCCGCTCGTCGATCCCTCCGGCCAGGTGGTCGGCTTCGCCTCGCTCGTGCACGACATCACCGAGCGCCTGAACACCGAGCGCACCATCCATTACATGGCGCACCACGATGCGCTCACGGGACTTCCCAACCGCCGCCTCATGCAGGACCGGCTGAACCAGGCGATCATGGCCGCGCGCCGCAAGCAGCGGCACGTGGCGGTGCTCTTCCTCGACCTCGACCGCTTCAAGGTCGTGAACGACACGCTCGGCCACGACACCGGCGATTTCATCCTGAAGGACGTCGCGCGCCGCCTCGTGGCCTGCGTGCGCGAGGTGGACACGGTGTCGCGCGAAGGCGGCGACGAGTTCGTCGTGATCCTGCCGGACCTCGAGCGCCCCGAGCACGCGCGCGTGGTCGCCGACAAGATCCTGAAGGAGCTGTCCCGGCCCGTCGAGATCGGCGGGCACGAGATCCACGTCACGCCCTCGATCGGCATCAGCCACTACCCGAACGACGCGACCGACGTGCAGCAGCTGCTCAAGCACGCCGACAACGCGATGTACCAGGCGAAGGACGCGGGCCGCAACACGATCCGCTTCTTCACCAACGACCTGAATTTCCTGCTCTCCAAGCGCCTGGAGATCGAGACGCGGCTGCGCAAGGCGATGGAGAACGAGGAGTTCTTTTTGCGCTACCAGCCGCAGGTGGACCTCGCGAGCGGCCGCATCTCCGGCATGGAGGCGCTCATCCGCTGGAACGATCCGCAGAAGGGCGAGGTTTATCCCAAGGACTTCATCTTCGTCGCCGAGGAGCTGGGCCTCATCGTGCCGATCGGGGAGTGGGTCTTCCGCACCGCCTGCCGCCAGCTTCGCCAGTGGGAGCAGGAAGGGCTGCCCGGGATCACGATCTCCATCAACATCTCGCCGCGCCAGTTCATGTCGCGGCGGCTGGTCGCCACGCTGCTGTCGATCGTGCGCGAGACCGGCGCCGACCCGCGCCGCATCGAGCTCGAGATCACCGAGACGATGATCATGCGCAACGTCGAGCAGTCCATCGAGACGCTCGCGCAGCTGCGCGCGGTCGGGATGCAGGTGGCGGTGGACGACTTCGGCGTGGGCTACTCGTCTCTGGGGCAGTTGAAGCGCCTGCCCGCCTCGAGCATGAAGATCGACCGCTCGTTCATCGTGAACATCCCCGACGACTCGCAGAGCAGCTCGATCACCGAGGCCATCATCGCGATGGCCAAGCGCCTGAAGCTGCGGGTGATCGCCGAAGGCGTGGAGACGCGCGCGCAGCTCGACTTCCTGCGCGCGAACAATTGCGAGGCGTTCCAGGGGTTCCTCTTCTCGCGTCCCGTGACCGCGCTCGAGGCCACCGCGATGCTGCGCGCGCAAGCCGCCGCCGACCAGGAAACCGCGGCCTCGGTGGGTTAGGCCGAAACTCCGGCTCAGTTCGCGGCGACCTGCTTCGTGCGGGCGAGCGGCGGATTCTGCGCGAGGTACTTCCTGAGGCCGGAAAGGATCGCCGAGGCGATTCTCTCCTGGTAGGCCGAATCCTGCAGCCGGCGCTCTTCCTTCGGGTTGGAGATGAACGCCGTCTCGACGAGGATCGACGGCACGTCCGGCGCCTTCAGCACCGCGAACCCCGCCTGCTCGACCGAGCGCTTGTGCAGCTCGTTGATGTCGCCCAGCTCGGTGAGCACCGCGCGCCCGAGCTTCAGCGAATCGCTGATCGTCGCCGTGAGCGAGAGGTCGAGCAGCGTGCGGGCGAGCACCGGATCGCGCACGCCGAGGTTCACGCCGCCGATGAGGTCGGAATCGTTCTCGCGCTTGGCGAGCAGGCGCGCGGCCGCGGACGTGGCGCCGCGCTCCGAGAGCGCGAACACCGACGAGCCGCGCGCGTCGGGCCGCACCCACGCGTCGGCGTGGATCGACACGAAGAGATCCGCCTGCACGCGGCGCGACTTGGCCACGCGCTGTGCGAGCGGAATGAAAGAGTCGCCGTCGCGCACGAGCACGGCGCGCATGTTCGATTCCTGGTCGATCCGGGCCTTCAGGCGGCGCGCGATGGCGAGCGTCACGTCCTTCTCGTTGGTGCCGCGGCGCCCGCGCGCGCCCGAGTCCTCGCCGCCGTGCCCCGCGTCGATGGCGACGATGACGAGCCGTTCGGTCTTCGGCGCCCCTTTCTTCTCGTGCGCCTTCTTCTCCTCGGGGGCGGCGGGCGCCGAAGCGACGGCCTTCGCCGGCTCGGCCTTCGGCGCCGGCAGCTCGGCCCTGGCGGCCGGCAGCTCCGCCTTCGCCGCGGAAAGCTCCGCCTGCGCAGAGGGCAGCTGCCCCGGCGGGGCCGGCAGTTGCGGCGTGGCGGCAATCTCGGCGATCGGGTCGTTCTTGTCCAGCAACGCGAGCAGCGGGTCCGGCGGCTTCGCGGGATAGATGTCGAGCACGAGCCGGTTCTTGTACTCGCCCACGGGCGCGAGCGCGAACACCGACGGCTTTACCTCGGTGCGCAGGTCGAAGACGACGCGCACCACGTTGGGCCGGTTGACCGCCACGCGCACGGACTGGATGTAGGGATCGCTCGCGCCGACCTTCGAGGGCAGCGCCTTCAGCTCCGTGTCGAGCCCCACGCCTTCGAGGTCCACGACGAGCCGCGACGGATTGTCGACGAAGAAGTATTCGTGCCGGATCGGGTGCGCCGATTCCAGCGTCACGCGCGTGTACTCCTGCGCGGGCCACACGCGCGACGCGAGGATCCTTTCGGCCGCGAACGCGGGCGCCGCCGCCGCGACGATCGCGGCGAAGAGCAGCACCTTCAGGAAATCGAGAAGAGTGAAGTGGAAGTGTCCTTCAGGCGGGCGAGCACTCTTTCGCCCGACGGCGAGCTGGAGCGCAAGCTCGCGTTGCGCCCTTCGCGGCTTGGTTCCAGCGTGATCTCCACGTCCGCGGGCGGCAGCAGTCCCCCCGCCTTCCGTGGCCATTCGATCAGGCTCACGATGCGTCCGTTGAAGCTCTCCCGAAAGCCGGCGTCGATCCATTCCCTCGGGTCGTGGAATCTATAAAAATCAAAGTGATGCAAGTCTAACCTCGAAGCCTTGTAAAGTTCAACAAGCGTGTAGGTCGGGCTCTTCACCGGCCCGGCATGGCCGAGCCCGCGCAGGACGCCGCGCACGAGCGTGGTCTTGCCCGCGCCGAGGTCGCCTTCGAGGTAGATGACCAGCCCCGGCTCGAGCACCTGCGCGAGCGCGCGGCCGAGCGCGAGCGTGGCTTCTTCGTCGGGCAGGAAAGTCGTCAGCACGCTGGGATAATCGCAGGATGCAAGCCGTCGTCCGCGAGGAATCCGTCGAGGAGCGCGTGAAGCGCTGGGGGCGCGAGCTCGGCTTCGACGCCGTCGCGATCGCCGGCACCGAGCTCGCCGAGGAGGAAGCGCGCCTGCTCGAATGGCTGGGTCGGGGATGGCACGGCGAGATGGATTATATGGCCCGCCATGGCGCGCGCCGCGCACGGCCCGCGGAGCTGATTCCCGGCACGGTCTCGGTCATCAGCGTGCGGCTCGACTACGGGCCGCGCGACGCCCGCGAGGCGCAGGCGATCCTCGACGACCCCGGGCGAGCGTTCGTCTCGCGCTATGCGCTCGGACGCGACTACCACAAGGTCATGCGCGCGAAGCTGCAGGCGCTCGCCGACCGCATGACCGCGGAGCTCGGCCCGTTCCACTATCGCGTGTTCAGCGACAGCGCGCCCGTGATGGAAGTCTCGCTCGCCGTGCGCAGCGGCCTCGGCTGGCGCGGCAAGCACACGCTGCTGCTCGCGCGCGAGGCGGGCTCGCTCTTCTTTCTGGGCGAGCTCTTCGTGAGCCTCGACCTCGCGAGGGACGCGCCGGTGAGCGCCCATTGCGGCACCTGCGAGCGGTGCATCGAGGCCTGCCCCACCAGGGCGATCGTGGCGCCGTACCAGCTCGACGCGCGCCGCTGCATCTCGTACCTCACCATCGAGCATCACGGGGTAATCGACGAGGATTTGCGGCCGCTCATGGGCAACCGCATCTATGGGTGCGACGATTGCCAGATCGTCTGTCCCTGGAACAAGTACGCGCAGGCGACCCGCGTCGCCGATTTCGCGGTGCGCAACGGGCTCGATGCCGCGGCACTCGTCGATCTCTTCGCCTGGACCGCGGAGGAGTTCGACCGCCGCCTCGAAGGCTCCGCGATCCGGCGCATCGGCCACGAGCGATGGTTGCGCAACATCGCCGTCGCCCTCGGCAACGCGCCCACGACGCCGCAGGTCGTGAACGCGTTGCGCGCCCGCCGCGAGCATCCCTCGGCGCTGGTGCGCGAGCACGTCGCGTGGGCGCTGCGCCGCCACGGGGAGGACGGCATCGAGCGCCCCTGAGCGGGCGATGGGAGCGAACATGGCCGGCTCCTGGATCAACCTCGCCCGCGCGGGCGTCGCGGCGGCGGCCCTTTGCGCCGCGGCGGCGGGCGCCGCTCCCTTTGCATACATCACCGAGACCGGCATCGACAACGTGCGCGTGATCGACACGGCGACCGGCGCCGTCGTCGCCAACGTGAGCGTCGGATTCGTTCCCTTCGGCATCGCCGTCAACCCGGCAGGAACGCGCGCGTATGTGACCAACGCGTTCGACGACAACGTGTCCGTCATCGATGCGGCGGCGAACCGCGTCGTGGCCACGATCGCGGTCGGCGTGCGCCCCATCGGCGTGGCCGTGAGCCCCGACGGCAAGCGCGTGTACGTGGCGAACAGCGGCGGCGTCGAGCCCGGCACGACGGTCTCGGTCATCGATGCCACGACCGACACCCTCGACGGCGCCATCGACGTCGGCAACGGGCCGCTCGGCCTCGCCGTGAGCCCCGACGGCGCGCGGCTGTACGTGGCGAACCTCCTCGGGGGGAGCATTTCCGTCGTGGATACGGCGTCGCGAGCCACGATCGCCACCATCGGCGTGCCGGCGCTGCCCGCCGCGCTCGCCCTCGATCCGTCGGGCGCCCGCCTCTACGCGACCGAGTCGGCCGTCGGCGCGGCCAGCGGCGACGTGCTCGTCATCGACACCGCGAAGAACGCGATCGTCACGGCCGTGCCGGTGGATGCGAACCCGCTCGGCATCGCTCTCGATCCCGCGGGAACGCGCGCCTACGTCGCCAATGCCGGCAACGGCGTGGGACGTGGGGCGACCGTGTCGGTGATCGACTTGTCGTCGCGCGCGGTCGTGGCGACGATCCCGGTGGGACGCACGCCGCAGGGCATCGCCATGCATCCGTCCGGCGCGCGCGTGTACGTGGCGAACACCGACTCCGACTCGGTCTCCGTGATCGACACCGCGAGCAACGCCGTCATCGCGACGATTCCCGCCGGCTCGGGCCCGGTCTCGTTCGGCCGCTTCATCGTGCCCTCGGTCCTTGCCTCGAGCGCGAACTACCAGTCGCTGTGGTGGCGCGCGCCCGCGGGCTCCGAAAGCGGCTGGGGCCTGAACATCGCGCACCAGGGCGCGACCCTCTTCGGCACGTGGTTCACTTACGGGGCTGGCGGGAGCCCGATGTGGCTCGTGATGTCGAACGGCACGAGAATCGGCCCGGCGACCTATTCCGGGACGCTGCATCGCGCCACGGGCCCGTCCTTCGATGCCGCGCCATGGGATCCCGCGCAGGTCGCCCTCACCGCGGCCGGGGTAGCCACGCTGGACTTCAGTGACGCGGACCACGGCACCTTCACGTACTCCGTCGATGGCGTGAAGCAATCGAAGGCGATCGTGCGGCAGGTCTTCGCGTCGCCCGTGCCCGTGTGCGCGCCGGACGGTGCGGCGCCGGCGACACCGAACTTCCAGGACCTGTGGTGGCGCGCGCCCGCCGGCTCCGAAAGCGGCTGGGGCGTGAACATCACCCACCAGGGCGACGTGCTCTTCGCCACCTGGTTCACCTACGGCGCGGGCGGCAAGGGGCAGTGGCTCGTCATGTCGAACGGCGCGCGCACCGGCACGGCGTCGTACTCCGGCACGCTTTTCCGCACCACGGGCGCCGCCTTCGACGCAGTCCCGTGGGACGCGGCACGCGTGCCGCGCACCGCGGTGGGCAGCGCGACCTTCACGTTCACCGACGCGGACAACGGAACCTTCGCATACACCCTCGACGGCGTGACGCAGGCGAAGCCGATCACGCGGCAGGCGTTCGCCTCCCCGCCGACGATCTGCAAGTAGGCAACTGCAGTCCTGCAAGGAGAGCGACATGGCCAAACCGTCCCTCATCCGCATCGCCCTCGCGCTCGCGGTGGCGCTCGCCAAACCGGCCATCGCCGCGCCCTTCGCGTACATCACCGAGACCGGCCACGGCAACGTGCGCGTGATCGACACGGCGACGAACGCGACCGTCGCGAGCATCGACGCCGGATTGGCTCCCTTCGGCATCGCGGTCAACGCCGCGGGCACGCGCGTGTACGTGAGCGACGTCCTGGGCGATGCGCTCCTTG